>NZ_CP132542.1:1420000-1637500 GCF_030845175.1 Coralliovum pocilloporae
CAACAGCCATGACAATCAGGGGCCACAGCATACTCGGGTGAATGGTCGGTCCGTCAAGGCGGATGACACTGGCGGGCTGATGAAGCGTGTTCCACCAGTCCACCGAAAACTTGATAATTGGAATATTGATGAAACCGACCAGGGTCAGAATGGCAGCAGACCGCGCAGCACGGGTCGGGTCTTCAATCGTCCGCCAAAGGGCAATCAGCCCGAGATACATGATGAACAGCACCAGAACCGACGTCAGGCGCGCGTCCCACACCCACCAGGTTCCCCACATGGGCTTGCCCCACAGGGAGCCGGTAAGAAGGGAAATAAAGGTGAAAACAGCGCCGATCGGTGCCACACATTTGGCAGAGACATCAGCAAGCGGATGACGCCATACAAGCGTTCCCACAGACGACATGGCCATCACCGTGTACGAGAACATGGCCAGCCAGGCCGCAGGCACATGCAGAAACATGATCCGCACGGTTTCTCCCTGCTGATAATCAGCCGGTGCCGAAAAGAACGACCCATAGATACCAACGGCAAACAGCACCACGATCAGACCGATCAGCCAGGGCTGAACAATATCAACGAACCGCAGAAAACGGCTCGGATTGGCCAATCGCCAGAGAGAAGAGGCCGCCTGTGGCTGTGTGGTGGCTGTCATTGTATTCGTCCTGCACTCTGTTTCTGGAACAGTTCCAGACCGATATATAGATATAAATACGTGGTCTCATTGATCAAGATCACGCGATCAGATGATAATTCCTTCGATCGTTAGCCTAGTCTTGCGCACTCCTGAGCGCGGCGGCCGCTGCAACAGGGCCAAGAACAGCTGCAAAGAGCGTAATCGCACAGAGAATAACAAAGGGTGTTGTAAACGGTGCCGGGTCAGTCACCGCACCGTAGGACGCGCTGACACCAAAAATCAGGACCGGCACAGTAAACGGCAGAACAAGAATGGCCAGCAGCAGACCACCACGCTTCAGCGAGACGGTCAGAGCCGCACCAATGGCACCGATCAAGGTCAAAGCCGGCGTTCCGACAAACAGGGTTGCCACCACAGCCCAGATGGCCAGCGGCTCCATATTGAGGAAAACAGCAAACAACGGCGCCGCAACAACAAGCGGCAAGGCAGTTGCCGTCCAGTGAGCCACACATTTGACCACCACCACCAGCTCCATCGGCCAGCCGCTCATCAGGATCAGATCAAGTGATCCGTCTTCCTGCTCTGTCTGGAACAGGCGATCCAGCCCGAGCAGGGTCGCGAGCAGAGCGCCAATCCAGAGAATGGCCGGACCAATGCGCGACAGGAGGTTGAGATCAGGCCCCACCGCAAAGGGCACCACGGTCACAACAATCAGGAAGAACAGGCACCCCATCATGGCCCCGCCGCCAGCCCGGACTGCCAGGCGCAGTTCCCGCCTGTAAAGAGATCCAAGCGCACTCATGCCAGCACCCATTCATCAGCACTGACCGATTGAACGCCGGAAATCTCAAGCACATCCGCCTCTTCCAACGGAATGGGCAGATGGGTTGCCGCGATAATCAACCCGTCATCGGCCAGGTGCTCTCGCATCAGATCCACAAGGCGCGCCTCGGACGCCGCATCCAGCGCCGATGTCGGCTCGTCCATCAGCCATACAGGCCGTTTTGAGATCAGCAGGCGCGCCAGAGACAGCCGCCGCCGCTGACCGGCTGACAGATATCCTGCAGGCAGATTGGCAAGATGAGCCAGGTCCACTTTCTCAAGTGCTTCAGAAACAGAGACGAGAGGATTGCCGAAGAAGTCCTGCCAGAATGTCAGGCTTTCCGTCACGGTCAGGGCTGACTTCAAGGCGTCCTGGTGGCCGAAATAATGGCACTGGGCGGGCAGATCCAGCTCCGGGTCCCCTCCATCCAGCACAAGCGTCCCGCGATCCTTCCGGATCAGCCCGGCAATCAGGCGCAAAAGGCTGGATTTTCCAGCACCATTGCGGCCTCGCACCAGCAGAGCCCGACCGGCTTCAGCGGTAAAAGACACTTCGTCAAACACAACACGTCCGCCGCGCACGCATCGCAAGTTCTGTCCATCAAGCTTCATGGAAACGGAATCACTCCTCATAACCCGGCAAGGTCGTTCCAGTCGCACCAGCCTGTAACCTGTAGAGACACTGGCAAGTCATGTTAAACTCTCTATATCTCATCTAAAATCACGTATTATCGATTTAAACCCGCCGGGGGAATGACAAATGTCATCCAAACAGCCCATCATGACAAGATCCTGACAGGACGACGGGCTAAGGTTCAGACACACAAAAAAATAAAACCACGGCAACTCAGCGGAGAACCGCAGTCCTTCCAGTCGGTTCTCATAATTCGGCCCAATGACGAAGATGCCAATGAAGAGGATGATTGAACAGTGACGCAATCGCTCGACAGCTTCAAAGCCAAACGCACACTTGATGTCAACGGCAAGACCTACACCTATTTCAGCCTGCCAGATGCCGAAAGGAATGGCCTGGACGGCATCTCACAGCTTCCCTATTCACTGAAAGTCGTTCTGGAGAACCTGCTTCGGTTCGAAGATGGACGCACTGTGACCGCTGATGACATCCGCGCCACCGCAGCCTGGTTGAAAAACCGCAGATCAGATGCCGAGATTTCCTATCGTCCCGCCCGCGTTCTGATGCAGGACTTCACCGGTGTGCCAGCCGTTGTTGATCTGGCTGCCATGCGGGATGCATCCGCCACTCTGGGTGCCGACCCGCAGCAGATCAATCCGCAGGTGCCTGTGGACCTTGTGATTGACCATTCCGTCATGGTCGATCATTTCGGCAACAGTCATGCCTTCGCAAAAAATGTCGACCTCGAATACGATCGGAATGCCGAACGCTATGAATTCCTGAAATGGGGTCAGAAAGCCTTTAACAATTTCCGTGTTGTGCCACCGGGAACCGGTATCTGTCACCAGGTAAACCTGGAATATCTGGCCCAGACCGTCTGGATCAGGGAAGAAAACGGCGAGACGATCGCCTATCCGGATACGCTGGTGGGGACAGACTCCCACACCACCATGGTCAATGGCCTTGCCGTTCTCGGCTGGGGCGTCGGCGGCATCGAGGCCGAAGCAGCCATGCTGGGTCAGCCCGTCACCATGCTTGTTCCTGAAGTTATTGGCTTCAAACTGACCGGCGAAATGGCCGAAGGCAATACAGCAACCGATCTGGTTCTCACTATTGTGGAAATGCTTCGCCAGAAAGGCGTTGTCGGAAAATTTGTCGAATTCTTCGGCCCAGGCCTTGATAATCTGTCGCTTGAGGATCAGGCCACCATTGCCAATATGGCGCCGGAATATGGCGCGACCTGCGGATTCTTCCCCGTCGACAATGACACGCTCAACTACCTGCACACCACTGGCCGTGATGCAGACCGCATTGCTCTTGTGGAGGCCTATTCAAAGGCGCAGGGCATGTTCCGCAGTTCAGACAGTACTGACCCGGTCTTCACGGATACGCTGGAGTTGGATCTCGGCAGTGTTCTACCCTGCATTTCAGGGCCGAAACGGCCGCAGGATCGTATTGAGCTGAAAGTGGCTGACAGCGCCTTTGCTACAGCCATGGATACAGAGTTCAAGCAAGGCGACCTGATCAACAAGCGCGCGCCTGTTGAAGGGCGCGACCATGATCTCGGCAATGGCGATGTGGTGATTGCTGCCATCACCTCCTGTACCAACACGTCCAACCCGTCTGTCCTGATTGGAGCAGGTCTTGTAGCCCGCAAGGCCCGGGAAAAGGGTCTGACCGTCAAGCCATGGGTCAAACCGTCTCTGGCCCCCGGATCCCAGGTCGTGACAGACTACCTGGAAAAAGCAGGTGTTCAGGATGATCTCGATGCACTGGGCTTCAACCTGGTCGGTTATGGCTGCACCACCTGCATCGGCAATTCCGGCCCGCTTCCGCCGGAAATCTCAAAATCCATTCAGGATAATGATCTGGTGGCCTGTTCTGTTCTGTCCGGTAACCGGAACTTTGAAGGACGTGTCAATCCGGACGTAAAAGCCAATTTCCTCGCCTCACCTCCACTTGTGGTCGCCTATGCCCTGGCAGGGTCCCTCAACATCAACCTGACAACGGAACCGCTCGGTCATGATCAGAACGGCGAGGCGGTCTATCTCAGGGATATCTGGCCAACATCGGCCGAGATTGCCGAACTGATGCGGAAGTCTGTGACCCGTGAAATGTTCCAGAGCCGTTATTCAGATGTCTTCAAGGGTGACCCGCAGTGGCAGGATATCAATGTGGAAGGCGGAGAAACCTACAAGTGGAATGGCGGCTCCACCTATGTGCAGAATCCGCCTTACTTTGAAGGCATGACCATGGAACCGGCCCCGGTGAGCGATGTCAAAGATGCACGGATCCTGTCCCTCTTCCTTGATTCGATCACCACCGACCATATTTCTCCGGCGGGCTCGTTCAAGTCGGAAACCCCTGCGGGCAGGTACCTGACAGATCGTCAGGTATCCCCCAAGGACTTTAATTCCTACGGCTCCCGTCGCGGCAATCATGAAATCATGATGCGCGGCACCTTTGCCAATATCCGCATCCGCAACCAGCTGGCTCCGGGCACAGAAGGTGGTATCTCCAAATACAGGGGCGAACAGATGTCCATGTATGACGCGGCTATGGCCTATAAGGCAGATGGCACACCACTGGTGGTCTTTGCCGGCAAGGAATATGGCACCGGGTCATCCCGCGACTGGGCCGCAAAGGGCACCAGACTTCTCGGTGTCCGTGCCGTGATCGCACAGTCCTTCGAAC
Source organism: Coralliovum pocilloporae (assembly GCF_030845175.1). NCBI lineage: Bacteria > Pseudomonadati > Pseudomonadota > Alphaproteobacteria > Hyphomicrobiales > Coralliovaceae > Coralliovum > Coralliovum pocilloporae. Next base: position 1,424,788 of record NZ_CP132542.1, read on the forward strand.
GGATTCACCGGTCCAATCTGGTTGGGATGGGTGTTCTGCCACTCCAGTTTGACGATGGCTGGCAAAGCCTCAATCTTGAAGGAGATGAGGAAATCACCATTGAAGGCATCACCGAGTTGACCCCGCGCCAGACCGTGACAGTGACCATCAGATATCCGGATGGTAAAACAAGATCTGTCGATACACTCTGCCGGATCGATACGCTGGATGAGCTGGATTATTACCGCCATGGCGGCATCCTGCATTATGTCCTGCGCAGTCTTGCGGCATAAGTCTCAAGGTCGCCTGATACCTCAGCCGCCCGGCACGTCCGGGCGGTTTTCTTTATTCGAGGTGATAAAAATTCTTAACAAATCCCTATCGCTGCGTCACCCGCTTGTGACTCGCCTTTGATCAGGAAAACTACTAGTTTCCAGTTAATCACAATTGGACACGTGTATATCGAATGGCAAATTCTTCCAAAAAAAGATCGCGTAATGTGCTGATGCGGGCGCTTTCCGGCATTGCTGTGGCTGGCAGTCTGATGATGCCACTCGCTGCAGAAGCAGGACCGCGCGCGCTTGTCGAGCTGTTCACCAGCCAGGGCTGCTCTTCATGCCCTCCGGCAGATGCGGTTCTGGGCGAGCTCAGCAAACGGGACGACATCATCGCGCTGACCCTGCCGGTCGATTACTGGGATTATCTCGGCTGGAAAGACACGCTGGCCTCACCGGAATACAGCCGTCGCCAGTTCAACTACGCCAAGAAACGTGGAGATCGCTCCGTTTTCACGCCGCAGGTGGTGGTGAATGGACGTGAGTCCGTCATCGGCAGCAACAAGGGCGCCATCAACCGGGCGATTGACCGCCAGGTCCAGCAGAGCCTGGATCCTGAGGTGGACGTGGTTGTGCGCCAGATCGGAAATCGTGTCTCAGTCACCGTTGGTGGCAGCGCTGACCGGACCCAGCATGCAACTGTCTGGCTTGTGCTCTACAACAAGGAAGAAACGGTCGATATCGGACGCGGCGAGAATACGGGCCGTAAGGTCACCTATCACAATGTTGTCCGCAAGATTCAGTCCCTTGCCATGTGGACCGGTGAGGAAATGACCCTGGATCTGCCAAAGTCTGAACTGGCGCGCTACGGTGCGGAGGGCTGTGCTGTTATCCTGCAGACCGGAGACGGTCTGCTGCCGGGACCAATTCTCGGTGCATCCATGATGGAAGGGCTCCAGAGCTGACCCGCACACGGAACGATACAGATTAAACAAGAAAGGCCGGATCGCTTTTGATCCGGCCTTTTGTTGTTCCCGGCTTCAGATCTACAAGCCAAGTCCCTTTTGCATCAGCTCACCAAGTCGCCTTACAAAATCAGACGGATTGGCCGGCGCTTCACCATCCAGAATTCTGGCCTGACCAAGAAGCAAGGGGGCTGCATCTTCCAGAAGAGCCGTGTCTTTGGCATCTGCCTTCTGCGCCAGACCGCGGATAAGGGCGTGGGACGGATTCAGTTCCAGAACCGGAGCCATGGAAGGGAGGCCCTGCTGCTGGCTCATCAGCTTTTCGAACTGCTTGTCAGGTCCGAAATCCGGGGCCACAAGACAAACGGCACTGGTTGCGAGACGCGGTGATGACCTCACATCTCCGACGGCATCACCAAGAATACGCTTGAACTCGGTGATCAGGCTGGCCATTTCACCCTCAGCAGCCTTGTCTTCATCAGACGTGTCCGTCTCATCCTTTGCAATGGATTCAATATCTGAAGCGCCCTGCGTCACGGACTTGAACGGTTTGCCCTCAAAGCCAAGCGCCGTCTGGACCCAGAAAGAATCCACCGGGTCGCTCAGAAGAAGAACCTCAACATCGCGGGCCTGATAGCCTTCCAGATGCGGGCTGGTGCGAATGGCGTCCACATCAGTACCGGTGGCGTAATAGAGAGCTGTCTGGTTCTCCTTCAGATCAGCAACATAGTCGCTGAGTGACCGCCAGCCTTCACCACTCTTTGTGGTCTTGAAGCGAGCCAGCTTGAAGATCGCATCCCGGCGCTCCGGATCTTCATAGAGACCTTCCTTGATGACAGGTCCAAAAGCGTCCCAGATCTTCAGGAAGCTCTCTTCATCAGATTTGGCAAGTTTCTCAAGTTCACTCAGAATACGTTTGGTCACAGCACCACGGATGCTGGTCAGAATGGGATTGTCCTGCAGCATCTCACGGGAGATGTTCAGCGGCAGATCTTCTGAATCCACCACACCGCGCACGAATCTGAGCCAGGCCGGCAGAAGACCGGCATCATCGGTGATGAACACCCGCCGTACATAGAGTTTGACGCGTCCTTTGCGATCCGGATCAAACAGATCAAACGGCTTCATGCCCGGAACAAACAGCAGAACCGTATATTCATGCCGACCTTCAGCACGATAATGGACTGTTACTGCAGGGTCATCAAACTGCCCGGACACATGGCCGTAGAATTCCTTGTATTCCTCATCTGTCACGTCTGACTTTGACCGTGTCCAGAGCGCCGTGCCATCTGCGAGCTGATCCGGCTCATCCGCATCATCCTTTTTCAGAAGGATCGGAACCGGTACATGGGCTGAGTATTCACGGACAATGCGGCGAATGGTGTCTTCTTCCGCATAGGCCTTGTTGTCCTCATTGAGGAACAGTTCAATTCGCGTGCCCCGTTCAGGCGCATCGTCCAGGGCAATGGCATTGACCGTATAGGTGCCCTTGCCGTCAGACACCCACTGCCAAGCCTCATCAGAGCCGGCGCGACGGCTTGTGACATGAACAAGGTCAGCGACCATGAAAGCCGAATAGAAACCGACACCGAACTGGCCAATCAGTGCGGAACTGGCATCACTGCCATCGAGATTGTCCAGAAAGGCCTTTGTGCCGGATCGCGCGATCGTGCCCAGATTGTCGATCAGTTCATCATGGCTCATGCCGATACCATTATCGGTAATCACCAGACGACCGGAATCCTTCTCCGCATCAATCTCAATCTGGAAGCCTGGCGCTTCCCCGGCAATCGTTGCGTCATTCAGCGCCATATGGCGCAGCTTTTCACAGGCATCAGCCGCGTTCGATACAAGCTCACGCAGGAAAATATCCTTGTTGGAATAAACCGCATGAACCATGAGGTGCAGGAGGCGCGATACTTCCGCGCCAAACTCATGCTTCTCGCCAGTATTGGCTGTTTCCGCCTCAGACATTCCGTCTCCCCGTTTCATCTGGAGCATGATGCTATGAACGGGATTCATGCAGCACGCCTTAAACTGTGGTCATAAAACGGGAAAGATATTGTCCATTCCCGCACTGCTTTCAAGAGCGGAGAACGAAAGGCAACAAAAAAGGCCGCGCGAACGGCCTTTTGAGTTTCGGGGTAACGTTTGTCACGGGCGGTCCGGCTACGCAAAAGGTCCCGGGGGCTGGGGGGCAGAGTAAAACCGGAACCTCCAAAAAACCGGACCGCCTGAGGCAACAAGACTAATCTGGTGTTTGATAATGGCAGTACAAGGGCTCGAATAAGACAAAACTGTGGCTTCTCATGTTTGTGAAAAGACGCGAGAAAACGCGATCATCACGGGACCGTTTTCCGATTTTTCTTGAAAGCCTGCCTAATCGGATCAATCATGACAGGAAGATGACATGCAACCATGGAACCTTCCGGTTCCTGAAAGGGAGGCTTGATGAGCGAAAGTGACGAAGGCGCAAGCGTGACTAGTCTGGTCGGCCAATCATCTGCATGGTCGGCCAGTGCGGCGCAGATTTCCTTCAACCGGCAGGAACTGGGTCAGCTCCTTAATGTCTATGGCAGAGCCGTTGCCGCCGGAGAATGGCGAGACTACGCCATCGACCTTTTGAAAGACCGCGCAATCTTCTCTGTCTTTCGCCGATCAAGTGAATTTCCCCTTTATCGTATTGAGAAAAACCCAAAGCTCTCGCGCAAGCAGGGCGCCTATTCCGTTATTTCCCAATCCGGCCTGATCATGAAGCGTGGCCATGATCTGAAAACCGTTTTGAGGGTCTTTGACAAGAAGCGCCTGCAAGTGGTCGAGTAGCTACAGTGTGCTTCTGAAAAGCTGATAGGCTTTTCAGGCAAAAGCTCGCGTTGGAACAAGTCCCCAGAGTCAGGCTCTATCAACGGCCCCATCACCAGGATGAGGCGGGTTCGATGCACCCTCACCAAGGGCGCGCTGCATGATCAGAATGTCGTGCCAGGCATGGTGCTTTCGCCCAACGGCCTCAAGCTGCCCCACTTCACGAAAATCATGCGCATGGTGGAGCTGCCGGGATCTCTCGAAGTCAGCGCCTCCCAGAACCGCAATCATCTGCCGAAAGCCCAGATGTTCGCACCGGGCGATCAGCTCGGCGAGAAGATGCCCGCCAAACCCTTTTCCCCGCATGTCCGGTGCCAGATAGATAGAGTTTTCCACGGTCCAGCGATAGGCCGGTCGGGGTCGATAAGGCCCCACATAGGCATATCCGGCCAGCCGGTTCTGAAGCTCCGCCACCAGATAGGGATAACCGTCAGACACCAGCGTCTCATACCGTCGTACCATCTCCGCTAAATCGGGCGGATCAAGCTCGAAGCTGGCTGTCTCATGATCCACGGCATGGGCGTAGATGCGGGTGATTTCCGCGAGATCATCCATTTCAGCGGGTCGGATCAGAAGGGACATGCCTTTACCTCCAAACAAAAAAGGCGCGGAATGAACCGCGCCTTTTTATCTTATCCGATGTCCTGGACTATTCGCGGTTACCGAACAGCTGCAGCAGGAACATGAACATGTTGATGAAGTTCAGATAGAGGCTGAGAGCACCCATGATCGCCTTGCGGCCAGCCATCGTGCCATCATCACCAACGTAATACATTTCCTTGATCCGCTGGGTGTCATAAGCGGTCAGACCGGCAAAAACCAGAACACCGATAACAGATACGGCAAACTGCAGCGCCGGAGACGCCAGGAAAAAGTTGACCAGAGACGCGATGATGATGCCGATCAGGCCCATGATCAGGAACGTACCCATACCGGACAGGTCTTTCTTGGTCGTGTAACCAAAAATGCTGAGGCCAGCAAAAGCAGCCGCAGTTACAAAGAAGACCGTGGCGATGCTGTCATGGGTATAAACCACGAAGATTGTGGCAATTGAGACGCCAACCAGTGATGCATAGACCCAGAACGTGCCCTGTGCAGCTGTCACACTCATGTTCTGAATGCGGAACCCAAGGAAGAAGACCAATCCAAGAGGCGCAAGCATCAACACCCATTTGAGCGGAGATACGAACAGAAGGCGGCCAAGCTCAGTAACGTAGACGCCATCACGAACAGCACCGGCTGCCTGGCTCGGATCTGTCGTGAAAGACAGGGAATAGGTCAGCAGTGCAGCAACGCCCGTCAACACAAGGCCAATAGCCATGTAGTTGTAGACGCGAAGCATATAGGCGCGAAGGCCTTCATCAAGTTCTGCAGACCGAGTAGCAGACCCATAATGGACTGTACCGTTGCGATTGAAGTCGTTCATCGAGCAACCTCTCTTCCGATGTTTCCTGATACGGTCCGTCAGACCGCTTGTAATTTGCGCTTAATATGGGGTGGTTTTATGTCACTCTCAAGAGAAAACAGCCCCTAGACTTAATTTCTGTTCCACTCAAGGCCATACGGATAAGTGCGTAGAGTTCTGATCCAAGTCTCATAAAGGGTCTAAAGATTGCGTAAAATAGCGGCTGGGCGCTGGCCCAGACTTCGCCAGGTCCCGGTCAGACCCAATGAAACGGTGAGGCCAAGGGCAATCACAGCAACGCTCAACGCGGTTGTGGGGTCAAACACAAAGTCAAACCCCATAATGTCACTGATGACGAACCAGGCCGCAATGCCACCTGCAAGCAGGGCAAACAGCGCCGTAACGGCACCCAGCAAGGCATATTCCACCAGATAGGCTCCCAGCAATCTGCGCCGGGTTGCACCCAGAACTTTCAGAACCACAGCCTCGCGGACACGTGCCTGATGACCGGCAGCAAGCGCGCCACCCAGCACCAGCACAGAGGCGATAAGCGCAACAGAAGCGGCAGCCCTCACGGCAACAGCCAGTTTGCCCACGAGGTCATTGACAGTCTGCAATGCGTCTTTCACCCGGACGCTGGTGACGGTTGGCAAGGCATTGGTAACGGCCTGAAGAAGCCTGAACTCGTCGGCTTCTTCTGCATCCGGCCAGCTTGCGGTGGCAAGAAAGGCATGGGGTGCGCCTGCAAAGGTGTTGGGGCTGAAGACCATGACAAAATTGATGCCCATGGATTCCCAGTCTACCCGTCGCAGATTCCCGATGCGGGCACCAATGGTCCGGCCAAGCACATTGACTTCAATCCGGTCCCCGATTGTCAGGCCAAGTTCTGCTGCAAGCTCATGGTCAAACGAAACAAGAGGTTCACCGCTATAGTCTTCCAGCCACCATGACCCTTCAACCAGACTGGACGATTCAGGCAGTTCTGCTGAATAGGTAATGCCACGATCCCCGCGCAGAACCCAGGCAGCCTCAGGCGGTGCATCAAAGTCACGGGCCGGAATACCCTTAAGGCTGGTCAACCGCCCTCTCAACATCGGAACCCGCTCCAGAGACACATTCGGAACGGTCTTTTCAACAAGCGCTGTAAAGGACTCGATTTCGTGGCTCTGAATATCAACAAAGAAGAAACTCGGTGCCTCATCCGGCAAGGACGATGAGAGCTGCCTCCTCAGATTGGCATCAAGCAGCGACAGAGCCACAAGAAGCGAAAGGCCGAGACCCAGAGAGAGAATGACACTCGGCGTCAGAGCACCTGGCTTGTAAAGACTGGCGACCGCCAAACGCAATTCCATCCTGCGGGGGCGCGGCACGCGGGCTGCAACACGCATGATAAGCCAGGCAACCAGACGCAGCATGATAAAGGCCGCGATAATGCCCCCTGTGAAAATCACAGCAATACGCTTATCATCAGCAAGTCCGATAGCGGACAGGGTCAGCAGCAGAAGCGCGGCCACCAGCGCGATCAGATAGGGTAACCGGGGCCTTATGGGCAATGGTGCCACAAGATCACGAAACAGGGCCGAAACCGGCACATCATGCGCACGCCCCAGAGGCCAGAGCGCAAAGACCAAAGCTGTCAGATAGCCAAAGAGCGCCGCCACGATCAAAGTAGACGGATAGATCCCCATCTCTGAGACCGGCAGCACACCTTCAAGCGCAGTTTGGGCGAAAAGCGGTACCAGAGCCCCGATCACAAGCCCCAGAGCTACACCCAGTGTCGACAGTATCAGAATCTGGATCAGATAGACGCGCACAACCAGACCACCAGTGGCACCAACGCTTTTCATGGTCGCAATGACGGGCTGCTTCTGTTCCAGAAAAGCCCTCACCGCGTTGGCTATTCCAACCCCGCCCACAATCAGTGCAGTCAGTCCAACCAGCGTCAGAAACTGCGAGAACCGGCGAATGTTGGCCTGCAGTCCCGGCGCTGCATTGACACGCGATCTAATCCGCCAGCCTGCATCCGGAAAAGCCTTGTTGGCCGCCTCAATTCGTGCTTTCAGAGCCTCGTCAGACAAAGCCTCAGCAAACCGGACACGGGCGTGATAACGGATAAGACTTCCCGGCTGGATCAGACCCGTCTCATCAAGCGCCTTCTGCGCCAGAAGAAGCCGTGGGCCAAACCCCACATTGCCGCCGAGCCTGTCCGGCTCCCTATTGATTGTTGCTGCAATCTTCAGTGTCGACTGGCCCAGGGACACTGTATCGCCCACATTAAGACCCAGACGCGCCAGCAGTTCACGCTCAACAACCACCGGCCATATGTCATCCACTTTCTGAAACAGAAGACCAGCTTCAGCACCTTCAAGGTCAAGCGTGCCAAAAAGAGGATAGGCACTGTCAACCGCTTTCACCTCTGCCAGGCTCTGCCTGTTGGCATCAGGCACACGTGCCATGGCTCGCAATGTGGCAATTTCACTGACCTTACCAAGCGTTTCCAGATAACGCGTCTGCTGCAGGGTAAACGGCTGATGGACAAAGGAAAACGACAGATCACCACCGAGAATAGCCTGGCCATCCTGTTGCAAACCGGCCGTAATGGCGCGCGCAACCGACCCGACACCGCCAATGGCGGCCACCCCCAGCGCAATACAGGCAATCAGCACATAAAACCCGCGCAAACCACCCCGGAGCTCACGCAAGGCCAGACGGACAGACAAAGGAAGCGCGGACAGAACGGTCATGCCGGCAGCAGGCTTCGTCGTATCGACGGTGACAGTCATGCCGCAACCTCATCAACAGCAATATGTCCATCCTGAAACCGCACCATCCGGTCACAACGCTCTGCCAGTGCAGGATCATGGGTCACCAGAACCAACGTCATCTGACGTGATTTCTGCAGATCAAAGATCAGCGATGCCACATGGTCGCCGGTCCCGCCATCCAGATTGCCGGTTGGTTCATCAGCAATCAGAATGGACGGACGTGGCGCAATTGCGCGGGCCAGAGCCACCCGTTGCTGTTCACCGCCGGACAACTCCCCCGGATAATGGGTCAGGCGGTGCCCCAGCCCAACCTGCTCAAGTTCCTGGGCTGCGCGCTGCATTGCATCTTTGGCACCGGCAATCTCAAGCGGCATGGCAACATTTTCCAGCGCCGTCATATTGGGAATGAGATGGAAGGACTGGAACACGATACCAATGGATTCACCGCGAAAGCGAGCCAGAGCATCCTCATCCAGATCTGAAATCACAACGTCATCAATGCGAATGGATCCGCTATCCGGCCGTTCAAGGCCCGCAAGAACCATCAGCAGCGTTGACTTGCCTGAACCGCTGGGCCCGACAATACCAACCGCCTCACCTGCACTGATATCAAGTGACAGCTGCTTGAGGATGTGCACACGCCCGGCTCCCTGACCAAGACTGACATCCACACCCTGTATCGAAATCAAAGGAGAGATCTGAGGGGAATTCAGTGAGGAATTCGATGGCAATGAACCGGCTCCCGTCCCTATATAGTTATGGACCCAACGTGTTTTGACGCTTTCAATCCCTTCGATATGGGGCAAAATCTGAAACGTCCAACCAGTCAGGATTACGAAATGAGAGTGTTTTCGGTTTTTCTGATCCTTTTTGGGCTGATGCTGGCCCCGGCATCAGCAACAATTCGCATTCTGGCTTTCGGAGACAGCCTCTCGGCGGGTTATCAACTCGCCCCCGGTCAATCCTTTCCCGAGCAACTTGAAGAAACGCTCCGCCAGAAAGGACACGATGTCACTGTTATCAATGGCGGTGTATCGGGCGATACGGCAAGTGGTGGCCTGGCCCGACTGGACTGGAGCCTTGGTAACGGCGCTGATCTGGTCATCGTCGAACTGGGCGGCAATGATGCCCTGCGCGGTATTGCACCAAACGCAACATACGAGGCTCTGAGCGGCATCATTAAGAAGCTTAAGAAGCGCCGGATCCCGGTTCTTCTAGCTGGCATGAAGGCACCACCCAATATGGGCGCAGCCTATACGGAAGAATTTGATGCCATCTATCCCCGCCTGTCGGAGATATATGCTGTTCCGCTTTATCCGTTCTTTCTTGAAGGGGTTGCGGCCGACCCAGGCCTCAATCTTGCTGACGGAATTCATCCCAATGCAAAGGGCGTGGCACGAATCGTTGATGGCATTCTGCCCCAGGTGGAAGAGATTCTATCAACAATCGACTGACCGTCACCAGGCTGTCGTACTGTTCAAGCATATGGATTCATGAGACGATTCGGTTAGACGGTTCTGATTCGGAGGGTAGCATGCCTCGTTTGTTCACCGGAATTGAGGTGCCAACCGAAATAGCCAGTCTGCTGACCATGATGCGCGGTGGACTGCCCGGTGCACGCTGGATTGATCCTGAACACTATCACATCACCTTGCGATTCATCGGTGATATTGAAGACAGAACCGCCGACGATGTGGCAAGTGCTCTTGATGAGATCTGCCCGCCGAGCTTCAATCTGAAAATCAACTGCCTCGGCGCATTTGGCTCACGCAAACCTCATTGCATCTGGGCAGGCGTGGAAAAATCTGACGATCTGACAGAGCTGCAGGCTGATCAGGAACGGCTGTTGCAACGGATGGGGCTTGTGCCGGAACGACGGAAATACTGCCCGCATATCACGCTGGCCAGGCTGCGCGGCACATCACATGATCACGTGGCAGATTATCTGAATACCCGCTCACTTCTGTCAGAACTCAGTTTCCCGGTTGAACGCTTTGTGCTGTTCTCGGCCCGGGCATCGACTGGCGGCGGCCCCTATCTGGTAGAAGCCGATTATCCCTTGCTCTAAGCCGTAGTCAGACGCGCAATGAGAGCCTCCATGGCCCCATCAAGCTGGCGGTAAACCTTCTCAAAACCGTCATCTCCGCCATAATAGGGATCAGGAACAGGCTCATCCCGCCCTTCTGCATAATCCATAAACAGAGCCACATGTCCGGTAGCATCGGATGGCTTGAGACCGGCGAGCGTTGTCACATTCTTGCTGTCCATTCCAAGAATGAGATCGAAATCATAGAAATCAGCTTGTCTGAACGGCCGCGACCGCTGCACAGTCAGATCAACCCCATACTGGCGTGCAACAGCAATGGACCGCGGGTCAGGCAGATCACCTTCATGCCAGCCGGATGTCCCCGCAGAATCTGCCCCAATCTGATCAGACAGGCCCACGGCGTCAATCTTGTGGCGAAATATCCCCTCTGCAAGCGGTGAGCGACAGATATTGCCAAGGCAGACAAACAGGACACGTTTTTGGATCATGACAGAATTCTTCGGTAAGATGGCAGTCAGCTACCAGCTTATACAGGCTGGAAACGGATTTGAGGAGCTTGTCTCATGCGTGACCGACTGACTGACTATGAACGGGATGTTCTGTTGGCCGAACTGGCAGACTGGACCCTGATGGAACACCGCGAGGCCATACAGAAGGAATTCCGCTTCAAGAGCTTCAACGAAGCATTCGGGTTTATGACACGATCTGCCCTTCTGGCGGAAAAGATAGATCACCATCCGGAATGGTCAAATGTCTATAATCGGGTGGATGTGGTGCTCACCACACATTCTGCCAATGGCCTGACCGAGCTTGATGCCCGCATGGCCCGGGCCATGAACAAGTTTGCCGAATAGGACAACGGTCAGAAATCAACCGCAATGCCTTTGACTTCCCAGTCCTCATAGCGAGCCGGGTCCAATCCGCCGCGCCCGTTTATCTCTTTGGCAGGCGGAGATTTAGCCAGTGCCGTATCCCGCTCGCGACGGCGGCCTTCCGCTTCTTTCAAAGCACGTTGTGCAGCAGGCGGGAGGTCCTCAAACCGTTTTTCAGGTTGCGCGGGCTTGGCCTCAACAGGCTGGCTGTTCCGGTCATCTGACATGGGGACCTCTCTCGTTCCTGTGCTTGCGTCCGGCTCCATTCATACCCATCATATAGGCGAAACTGATTACTCCGTCTAATCCTGCCAAGGCATAAGGGTCGAGACATATGAATTTCTTCCGTACATCACTTCTGCTTGCAGCCATGACCGCCCTGTTCATGGGGGCCGGTTTCCTCATAGGCGGCGAGGCGGGCATGATGATCGCCCTTGTGGTGGCTGCCGGCATGAACCTGTTCAGCTACTGGAATGCCGACAAGATGGTTCTCCGTATGCATGGGGCGGTGGAAGTGGATGAGCGGCAGGCGCCGGAATTCTACGAAATCAACCGTCGGCTGGCCGAGGCCGCCAATCTACCGATGCCGAAGGTCTACATCATCAACAACGCTCAGCCCAATGCATTCGCCACCGGCAGAAATCCGGAAAATGCAGCTGTTGCCGCAACAACGGGCCTGCTCGACCGCCTCAGTTATGAAGAAGTGGCCGGTGTCATGGCCCATGAGCTGGCGCATATCAAAAACCGCGACACGCTGATCATGACACTGACGGCCACACTGGCCGGTGCCATTTCCATGCTCGCCAATTTCGGCCTGTTTTTCGGCGGCTCCCGCAGCAACAACAATCCCCTCGGCTTTATCGGCGTTCTCGCAGCAGCCATTATTGCGCCATTGGCGGCCATGCTGGTTCAGATGGCCATCAGCCGCACACGAGAATATGCCGCCGACAGACTGGGTGCTGAAATCTGCGGTCACCCCCTCTGGCTGGCCTCAGCCCTGAAAAAGATCGCAGGCGGCACCATGCAGATCCCCAATGAAGATGCTGAACGCAATCCGGCTACAGCCCATATGTTCATCATCAATCCGCTCAGCGGGCGGAATATGGATGGCCTGTTTTCTACCCATCCCAATACTGACAACCGGATTGAGGCTCTCATCGCGATGAGTGAAGAGGACTTTGATCAGCCCTGGCAGGACGACGCACCTGAGGAACACGACAACAATACGTCCGGACCCTGGGCTCAGTCCGGCCGGTCCAATTACGATGATAGCCCGTCCAGCTCCCGGAACGGCCCCTGGGGATGAACCGCTTCCCTCACAATTGAAAGAGTGGCCAAGGCTGCGGCTCTGTGCTTAAAGAGCCCATGACAAAACGCACCCAATCCTCCAGTCGGGAAAAGCCGACATCGCGCGGAGACGCTCCAGCCGGTCTGGCCGTCCGCCAGGCAGCCCATGCCGTTCTGGCTGATGTTCTGCACAGGAAGCTGTTGCTGGATCAAAGTCTTGAGCGCACGTTCAGTGATGGCCCCTACAAGGCACTGGACGGACGGGACCGCGCCTTTTCCCGCGCAATCGTCATGAGCACCTTGCGACGGCTGGGACAGATTGATCATCTGATCGACGGGTTTCTGTCAAAGCCGCTGCCTCCACGCACAGAGGGTCTGCGGATCATCCTGCGCGCCGGGATTGCCGAACTTCTGTTCCTTGAAAGCCAGGCTCACGCTGCACTCAACAGCGCTGTGGAGATTACCGCCCGTGCCAAGGCCTTCCGGCCCTTCAAGGGTCTCGTCAATGCGCTCCTCAGAAGAGCACAGAGAGAAGGCATGAATTGGCTCAAAGATAACGGTTTCGGTAACGAATCAAACATTCCGGATTGGCTATTAAATAGCTGGCTAATAAAATACGGAAAAGCACGAACGAATTCTATTGCTGCAGCGATATTGAACGAACCGGCTCTTGATATATCTTTCAAGAATATCAGTGATGTAGAGATATGCAGCTTCCCCTGTGACCGCGCCAATTCATCATCTGTAAGAACATTGACCGGTGGCCGTATCGATCATCTGCCCGGATATGAGAATGGCTTGTGGTGGGTGCAGGATCTGGCATCAAGTTTGCCAGCTAAATTAATTCCAAACCTGTCCGGCAAACATGTTGCCGATCTGTGTGCAGCACCAGGCGGGAAAACGGCACAGCTTGCTGCTGGCGGTGCTGTTGTAACGGCGATCGACATTTCCGGAAAGCGGCTTAAACGGCTCACAGACAATCTCGACCGTCTCAAGCTTAACGTCGACATCGTCGAAGCGGACCTGCGGAAATGGCAGCCACACTCTGATTTTGATGCTATTCTGCTTGATGCACCCTGCTCTGCTACCGGCACAATCAGACGACACCCGGACCTGCTTCACACCAAGCAGGCCACAGATGTTGAAAAACTGGCTGGTGTTCAGGCTGACCTTCTGGGCAGATCCGTCTCATGGCTGAAACCGGGTGGCACACTGATCTACTGCACCTGCTCTCTCCAGACAGAGGAAGGCGAAGACCAGATCGATACCTTCCTTCGCCAACAGGCGGGTATGGAGCTTGATCCGATCAGGCCTGTCGAACTTCCGGGCCTGGAAGAATGCGTAACCGAAGAAGGCTATGTCAGGGCGCTGCCCTTCCACTATGCCCATGAAGAGGACCCGCGCCTGTCCGGCATGGACGGCTTCTTTGTTGCACGGCTTAGAAAGAAGGCCACATAAGCAGGAAGATGCACCCATTATCCCCGATCATGTGGTGCTTGCCCGTTCGATGAATTGGACTCATCTGTTATAGTTTACAGCAAGTAAACGGTGATTCGCGCGTTACGGGCAGACTGGCAGATCACCTGGGAGGTGTTTAAAAGCGTATGGCAACCGCGTCTCTGACAGAACGGTTTCGGCTGCTCGGCCTTGTTGGTGGCCGAATTCTGCGAAATGTGGTTGCGTTCCTGCAATATGGACCATTTCTGCAATGGCGGCTGGGTGGTGGTTCAAACGGCACCTTGCTCTTTGCTCCGCAGGACCTCAGGACAAGTGATCCCACCATCGCCGCTGATATCTATTCAGGGCGCTTTGCCTTGTCCGGTCAGGTTGTCGAGACGCCCGGCCGTTCGGTTTTTCGCATAAATCCCCCTTCTCCCGAATGGGCTCAGGCTCTCCACACATTCAGCTGGCTGCGCCATCTCCGCTCCTCTGACAGTGCCCTTGCCTCCACAAATGCCAAAGCACTTGTGATGGACTGGATTGAAACGCACAGCACCTGGAGCGATCAGGCCTGGGAGCCCGAAGCCACAGCAAGGCGGGTTATTGTCTGGCTGTCCCAGTCACCGATGATCCTGAAGGATGCGGATCACGCAACCTATAGCGCCTTTGTCAAATCGGTGACCCGCCAGGTTCGCTATCTGCGCCAGATCGCCGGGCGATCAGAGCCCGGTTTGCCAAGGCTGAAGATTGCCATTGCCCTTTGTTTCGCATCTCTGGCCATCAGCAGTCAGCGAAAATTCATCCGGTCCAGCCAGCGGCGACTGGATGCGGAACTCGAAAAGCAGATCCTGAACGATGGCGGCCATGTCAGTCGCGATCCTTCTGCTCTGATAGACATTCTGGCAGACATGCTGCCCTTGCGGCAGACCTACACAGCAGAAGGGTCCGGTGCCACAGATGTCATGCAGCGCTGCATAGACCGTATGATTCCGATGCTGCGCTTTTTCCGGCATGGGGACGGCAATTTTGCCCATTTCAACGGCACTGGTGCCACCCAGACCGATCTGATCGCCACGATCCTGGCTTATGATGATGCCCGCGGCCAACCGCTCTCCAATGCTACTTTTTCAGGATACCAGAGAGTTACAGCCGGGTCTGCCTGTCTGATCATGGATACGGGAACACCGCCGCCTATCCAGTATTCGTCCCTTGCTCATGCAGGATGCCTGTCTTTTGAATTCAGCAGTGGCAGACAGCAGATTATCGTGAATTGTGGCGCGCCGTCGCATCATAACAAGGACTGGCAGCATATTGCCCGGTCCACAGCCGCCCATTCAACAATTACCGTTGGTGATACATCATCCTGTTCCTTTGCATCAGCTCCGGGATTGCCAGGTGGCAACACCAAGGCCATCACATCCGGGCCTCGCAACGTGCCGCTGGGGCGCGAAGACAGGCAGGACAGAACAATCATTCGCGCATCTCACGACGGCTATAGCACGCGTTATAATCTGACACATGACCGGGAAATCACTGTCGACAGTTCAGGGCAGTTTCTGTTGGCACGGGATATCATCCGACGGCCAAAATCCGAGAAGTCAGAACGCACATCGTTTACTGCCCGCTTTCACCTTCACCCGGCGATCAAGGCTGCCCGGTCAGAAGGCGGCACAATCCTTCTGACCCTGCCGGACGGTACAGGCTGGCAGTTTACGGCAGAAAATATGGACACGATGCTTGAGGAAAGTGTCTATCTCTCCGGCCTGACAGGCCCAAGGCGGACCATGCAGATCGTCATCAACTCCACGGTCGGGCATGAAACCATCATCGACTGGTCTCTTCAGAACCTGTCCGCGGAAAACCCGAGACAGACAAGACCATCGACACCTGAGAGCGAAACAGCCCAGTTGCCTCTGGAAACCGGTCAAGGCGACAGTCAGGATCAATCCTCAACTTGAGGCACGTCGCATTACGGCCGGACGGGACATCAGCAACCAAAGTCTGAGTATTTCCCGCCAGATTTCACCTCCGATCACTTGGTCTCAACGGTTATTCGTGCTATCGCCTGCGCCATCATCCTGTCAGATCCGGGTCCCTCCATGTCTCTTGTATCCAAGCACATCACTCCGCCTGAAACAGTCCGCATCCGGCGGGCGCTTCTCTCTGTTTCCGACAAAACCGGTATTACCGATTTTGCAGCAGCCCTTCACAAGCACGATGTCGAGCTGATCTCTACCGGCGGCACCCGGAAAGCAATTGAGGATGCGGGGATTCCGGTCAAGGACATCTCAGAAGTGACCGGCTTTCCGGAAATCATGGATGGGCGCGTAAAAACCCTGCATCCAAAAGTACATGGCGGCCTGCTGGGCATTCCCGATGATGCCGACCATGCAGCAGCCATGTCCGAGCATGATATTCATGGCATCGACCTCGTCGCCATTAACCTCTACCCGTTTGAAAAAACCATTGCAGCAGGCGCAGACTATGCGACCGGTGTGGAGAATATCGATATTGGCGGCCCGGCAATGATCCGCGCGGCGTCAAAAAACCACGCCTATGTGACCGTTTTGACAGACCCGGCAGACTATGCCCGCGTTCTCGATGCCATGGACAAGACATCCGGCACAGTGGACTATCGTCTGCGCCAGGAACTGGCAGCCAAAGCCTATGCCCGTACGGCAGCCTATGACGCGGCAATTTCCAACTGGTTTGCGTCCACTCTTGAGATTGCAGCACCAACCCACAGGGCCGTTGGCGGCACGCTGGCGGAAGTCATGCGCTATGGAGAGAACCCGCACCAGGCTGCTGCGTTCTACACCAACGGCGATGCCCGTCCCGGTGTGGCTACCGCCACGCAGATCCAGGGCAAGCAGCTGTCTTACAACAACATCAACGACACTGATGCCGCCTTTGAGCTGGTCTCGGAGTTTGATCCGGCCCGGACGGCCGCCGTGGCCATCATCAAGCATGCCAATCCATGTGGTGTTGCAGAAGCGGCAACACTGAAAGAAGCCTATGAGACCGCATTCAGGTGCGATCCAGTATCTGCCTTCGGTGGCATTATCGCCCTCAACCGCACACTGGATGCCGCATCGGCTGAGGAAATCGTCAAGATTTTCACCGAGGTCATTATTGCACCGGATGCAGATGACGACGCAAAGGCGCTTCTGGCTGAAAAGAAGAATCTCCGCCTGCTGCTCACAGGCGGCCTGCCGGACCCACGCGCTGCCGGTCTGATGACCAAGAGCGTTGCTGGCGGACTGCTGGTTCAGTCCCGAGACAACGCCTCTGTCGATGACATGACCCTCAATGTTGTTACAAAGCGGGCACCATCGGCTCAGGAAATGGCAGACATGACCTTCGCCTTCCGTGTCGCCAAGCACGTCAAATCCAATGCCATTGTCTACGCAAAGGACGGGGCGACCGTTGGTATTGGCGCAGGCCAGATGAGCCGGGTGGATTCATCCCGCATCGCAGCACGCAAGGCCATGGATGCAGCTGAGGCTGCCGGGCTTTCAGAAAGCCTCGCTATCGGCTCCGTTGTGGCATCAGACGCCTTCTTCCCATTTGCGGATGGTTTGCTGGCCGCAGCAGAAGCCGGTGCAACCGCCATCATTCAGCCGGGTGGGTCCATGCGTGATGACGATGTCATTGCCGCAGCAGACGAGGCAGGCCTCGCCATGGTCTTCACCGGCACCCGGCATTTCAGACACTAAAGCACCAGGCCTTCAACCTGAATTGGCAGCGGTGCTTTAAGAATCTGTTTTGCGCGAGCTTGTCATTCTCAACATGCGGAAGCCGGGCAATGCCCGGCTTTTTCTATACCGCCTCAACCCGCAGGAGGCCGAGAAAACCAACAACAAGAAAGATAACCAGAACAGCCACGCCCAATGTCACATCACCTGTTACCGCTGTAACCGTGGCAACGGCAAAGGGACCGAGAAAACTGGTCAGTTTGCCCGACAGGGCATAAAGCCCGAAAAACTGTGTTCTCTGGTCTTCAGGCGCAATGCGCGCCATCAGGGTTCTGCTGGCAGACTGAAGCGGGCCTGATGCAGCACCGATAAAGCCGCCGACCAGCAGGAAAACCTGCTCGGAGAGGCCTGTAAAAAGCCCCTCGCCGCCTTCTGGTACAGAGACAATCCAGAGCACTTTATCCGGCTGCAGGGACAAGAGCAGAACAGCACTGACAATGAGAATTACGATCGATACAAGCACGACCGGCTTCGGGCCATATCTGTCATCTGCAATACCACCGAGAACCGCACCGATTGTTCCGGTAATGGTGAGAAGAATGCCGAACAGACCCACCTCAATGGTTTGCCACCCAAACACAAGGGCTGCATAGATGCCGCCAAAGGCAAACATGGCCGCCAGCCCGTCCGCATAGATCATATGGGAAATCAGATAGGTGAAGGCATTCCGGTGTTTTCTGGCCTGCCGGATAGACAGGAGTGTGATCTGATACCCCTCTCTCAGACTGGCAAGGAAGCGCGCTCGTCCGGAACCGTCCGGAACAAACAGAAACAGCGGTATGACAAAGACAGCATACCAGAGCGCCGTAAACGGACCTGATGCCCTGTCACCTTCTGCGAAAGCCGGATCAAGCCCAAAAAGCGGCTCAAAACCAAGCAGAGTCAGACCGGTCTCCTCTCGACCAATCATCAGGCCAAGAACCAGAACAAGACAGATCAATCCGCTGACATATCCCGCAGCCCAGCCATAACCGGACAGACGCCCCCACTGCTCACGCGGCGCAAGCGATGGCATCATGGCATTGGTGAAGACCACAGCAAATTCAACAGCAACCGTACCTGCAACAAAGGCCACGAGCACAAGACCGATGGAGCCATCCTGGCCAGGTATTCCCCACCACAAAGCCAGTGAAGAGAAAATCAGCACAACGGAAAAGGCGAAAATCCAGGGCTTTCGCCTGCCTGAGCAGTCCGCAGCAGCGCCCAGAACAGGGCTCAGGAGAGCAATGATCAGGCCTGCAATACCGGCAGCCCATCCCCAGAGAGCCTGCCCGTCTGCCGGGCTATCAGCCAAACGGGACGCAAAATAAGGCGCAAAAACAAATGTCGTTATGAGGGTAAAAAACGGCTGTGCCGCCCAGTCAAACAACAACCAGCTACCAATGGCGCGTTTCCGGGGCGGCACAGAATTCATTTAAGCCATGACCTAGGCTCGAGCCAGATCGGCAAGAAGGCCAGCAGCAACCGCGAATTTCGATACGGTCGGCGCATCTCCTTCTGTCACACCGGCCACCGTTTCGCGCGTTCTGCCAACACGCTCGCCCTGACTGTTAATCCAGGCGTCAAAGCCGCCTTTCATCGCCAGCACCTCAGTGGTGATGTTTCGGTGAGCATCAGCCAGTGCATTCCGCGCCCGGTCAAGAGCCAGACCATCATAATAGTCGGCAACTTCCAGCTTCCGGGCCAGAGCATCGATCCGGCCAATCTGGAAGTATCCGGCAATCGCAAAGTAGACCTCTGCCACTTTGGTGAGTGGCTTGCCTGTCCGTTCAGACACGATCAGCATGTCCGGAACAAAGCCGAGAACCGGAAGAAGCGCAATATGACGCGCGAGGTCGGTTGGAACGCCCACAGCTTCATATCCCTTGATCTCCTCTGTGACAGCCCCGACCAGATAGTCCGGCAGATATGTGTCAATTTTAGGAAGAAGGGTATCAACCGCCTTACGGAACCGACCAACAACTTCTGACAGACCGTCACTGAAGTCGATATTGCGATGGAACCAGGTGGTCTGGTTGAGCACCACTTCCTGGACCGCCTGATAGAGCGCCAGCTGGACTGCACCCGGAATCTTCGTATCCAGTGCATCAATCTTCAGATTAAGCGCCAGAAGGTCAAATCCGTCACGCACCGCTGCAAAGGCACGCACCACATCCGGAGCAGTCGCACCGGTCTGATCCACCACACGGGTGAGGAATGTCGGACCGCCGCGGTTGATCATGGAATTGGCCAGCATGGTGGCAATGATCTCGCGACGCAGGCGATGCGCCTCAATCTCATCAGAATAGGTGCTCTGCATCTGCGACGGGAAATAACGCACCAGCTCTTTGGAGAGATAGGGATCATCCGGCACGTCACTGGCCAGCAGGTCATCATAGAGAGTGAGCTTGGCATAGGCGAGCAGCACGCCTATCTCGGCACGGGTCAGCGGAACTCCCTTCTGTTCCCGATCAATCAGCTCGGCATTGTCCGGCAGTTCCTCCACCTGACGATTGAGAAGCCCGCGCGCTTCAAGTCCCTGCATGAACCGGACCTGATAGCCGAAATCCTCCATGCCACGCCGCTCGTCGAGAGAAATAGCCAGAGTCTGCAGGTAGTTGTTCCGCAGAACCAGCGCAGCCACTTCTTCGGTCATGTCTTCAAGCAGCACGTTCCGGCTCGGGATGTCGAGCTTACCCTGGCGCACGGCGGCACCAAGCGCAATCTTGATATTCACCTCAACGTCAGATGAGTTCACACCGGCCGAGTTATCGATGGCGTCGGAATTGCATCGGCCACCACGGAGGTTGAAGGCAATACGGGTCTTCTGTGTAACACCGAGATTGGCACCTTCACCGATCACCTTGACATTGAGCTCATCAACCGTGATGCGTATCGCGTCATTGGCCCGGTCGCCAACTTCGAGATCTGTCTCATCATTGGCACGGATATAGGTGCCGATACCGCCAAACCACAACAGATCTGCATGGGACCGGAGAATAGCCTTCATCAGCTCCTGAGGGGTTGTCTTGTCAGCATCCAGGCCGAGAAGAGCCTTGATCTCCTTGCTGAGTGTAATGGATTTCTCGGCGCGTGAGAAAACCCCGCCACCCTTTGAAATCAGCGACGTATCGTAGTCCTGCCAGCTGGAACGGCCCATATCAAAGAGCCGTTTCCGCTCAACCCAGCTTTTGGCCGGATCCGGATCCGGGTCAATGAAAATATCCCGGTGATCAAAGGCAGCGACCACCTTGGTGGCCTTGGACAGAAGCATGCCATTGCCGAACACATCGCCGGACATGTCTCCAACACCGATAGCCGTGAACGGTTCGGTCTGGATATCATGATCCATTTCCCGGAAATGACGCTTCACAGCCTCCCAGCCACCACGGGCCGTAATACCCATTTTCTTATGGTCATAGCCCGCAGACCCGCCAGAAGCAAAAGCATCATCCATCCAGAAGTCTTTGGACTGGGAAATCGCATTGGCCGTATCAGAGAAGGTAGCCGTACCCTTATCGGCTGCGACAACCAGATACGGGTCATCATTATCGTGGCGGATGGTCCGTTCTGGTGGAAGAACAGTCTGACCATCAAGATTATCCGTGATCTCAAGCAGGCTGCCGATAAAGACCTTGTACGCCTCGGTCCCTTCGGCAAAAAACTCATCCCGGCTGCCGCCGACCGGCAATTGCTTCGGCACGAAGCCGCCCTTTGCACCAACCGGAACGATCACCGCATTCTTGACCTGCTGAGCTTTCACCAGACCCAGGACTTCAGTCCGGAAATCCTGCGGACGATCAGACCAGCGCAGACCGCCACGGGCAACTTCACCAAAGCGCAGGTGGACCCCTTCGACCCGAGGAGAATAAACAAAGATCTCCCGGAACGGCTTGGGATCCGGCATTTCATCAACGGCACGCGGATCAATCTTGAAAGCAATGGTCTGAAGGGACGGGTCCTCTTTCGGAGCATGGAAGAAATTCGTCCGCAGGGTCGACATGACCACATTTTCAAACCGGCGCAGGATTCGGTCATCATCAAGGCTGTCAACGGCCTCAAGTTCAGCGGCAATCTCCTGCTGGATACGGTCCGTGGCCTTCTCCCGACCGGTCTTTGCCGGATCAAAGCGGGCTTCAAACAGCTCCCAGATCCGGGATGCAATGGCGTTGTAGCGACCAAGTGTCGTCCACATATAATCCTGGGAATAAGGAATGCGGACCTGACGCAGATAACGGGAAATCGTCCGCAAAACAGCGACAGCACGCCAGTCCAGATCGGTCCGGGTCACGAGCGCATTATACCCGTCATCCTCAGCCTGGCCGGTCCAGATTGCAAGGAAGCAGGCTTCGAAGCGGTCCCGCATGCCGGACACATCAATTTCTCCACCATCCGGACGCACCAGCGTCATGTCATGAATGAAGATAGCCGCATCGTCCCCATCGGGATTAAGCTCATAGGTCCGCTCGTCAATGACGCGGAAGCCCATATTCTCAAGAACCGGGATACGGTCTGACAGAGGAACCGGCTGCCCCGCACTGAAGACTTTCAGAGAGGCCTCGTTTCTGTCGGTCTGAGGCCGTCTGTAAAATTTGATCTCCGTCTCTCCGGACCGGCGCAGGCGCTCGGCAATGCACAGATCAGAAACGGCAGCCTCAATCGGATAGGCTTCCACATAAGCCGCCGAGAACGCATCCGCATAGCGGGTCAGAAGCAGACGGGCCTCGACAGGATCATAGTCCTGATAGAGGGCAACCCGCAGGCGATCCGCCCACGTCTTGACAATATTGGAGACCTCCGCTTCCAGCTCATCGCGGCTCGGATTAGGCGTCTCTCCGCCATCACGACCGATAATAAAATGTACCCGGGCCAGAGATCCTTCGGGGAAAGACGGGTAATAGGCCGAGAGTCGCCCGTCATAGACAGATTTCAGATAATTGCCCACCCGCTCGCGAACTTCGGACGTATAGCGATCACGCGGCACATAAACCAGAACAGACACATAGCGGTCAAACCGGTCACGGCGCGCCAGAACCCGGATACGCGGGTGCTCCTCAAGCTGCAGGATAGCCATGGCGAAACCGGACAGGGTGTCGGCATCAACCTGGAACAATTCATCCCGCGGATAGGATTCAAGAATATTGATCAGCGCCTTGCCGGAATGGCTGTCTGCATCATATTTCGACTTATGGATAACATGCTCAAGCTTGCGTCTCAGGAACGGAATACGCCGCGCAGAACGCGTATAGGCCGTTGAGGTAAACAGGCCGACAATCCGCAGCTCACCACTCAGCTTACCGGATTCATCGAAAATCTTGACGCCGATATAGTCCATATAGGCTCGACGATGGACCATGGTCCGCACATTGGCCTTGGCAACGATCAGCGGCTCGGGCCGTTTCAGGAATTCAAGAACTTCCGGAGTAATGCTGACCAGCTCCTTGCCACGCCGGAGAACACGGACATCCGGGTTGCTCAACAGACCAAGACCCGGCTCATCTCCCTGGATCAGATCGGCAATATCACCCTCATCCTTGAAGATATATTCGCGCATGCCAAGGAACGTGAAATTGTTATCCGCCAGCCATTGCAGGAAGTGCAGGGCCTCGGCAATTTCCTCCACCGGCATGGGTGGTGGATTGGTCTTGTAGTCTTCAATGGCCTGATCAAGTCGTTTGACCATGGACGGCCAGTCAGTAACCGCACTGCGGACTTCTGCCATAACCGTGTTGAGCAGCTCAGCAAGCGCATCCCGGTCAGACCCGACCTCCATCCGTTCCACATGAATATGGATGAAGCTCTCACGAATACGTCCGGCATCTTCATCCTCATCAGAGGAGAAACTGAGCTCTGTCAGCTTGCCTGCCTTGTTACGGGCAGCACAGAGGATCGGATGCACCACAAGACGGATATCAGCACCTGCATGCTGAAGAGCACCCAGAACCGAATCAACAAGGAACGGCATATTGTCGTTGAGAACCTCAACAACGGTAACCTGTTCATGCTGGGTTCCTTCCAGATCCGGGAAGTGCGGATTGTAAACGCGAATGGCATGGCTGGACTTGCGTGCGCTGGCAACGAACTCTCGTGCTTCTATGGCAAGTTCAGCAAGTTCTTCAGCACCATAGGGTAGAACATCCTCTTCAGGAGCAGCGGAAAAAAGCTCATTCAGAAAACCGGGTAGGTCATCCGGCTGACCACGGCGGCCTTCTGCACTGGCCTTCGCCTTGTCGATCAAACGGTCCTTATTCGCTTCACTCGCCATGGATGATTCTCCCCGATCATTGTCCTCATACGAAAGTCTAGCTTAATTGCGGCGGAAAGAAACACCAACCTGTTCAATCTCAGCCGAAACAGCATTTTGATGCAGCTTCGAGGATAACCGTCTAACGAACCGTTACCAATGCGCGAGGAGATCTCATGCCCGACAAGATCCAGAATCAGGCCCCGGATGGAGAGCCCGCAACCGCGCTCAAAATTGCACCATCAGGCCCCATGAGCGACGAGACTCGAGGCTATTTTGCCAAGTGTGAAGAGAAGCTCGGCCTTATACCCAACGTGCTGAAAGCCTATGCATTTGATGAGACCAAGCTGCGCGCGTTCACAGATTTCTACAATGATTTGATGCTGGGGGATTCAGCTCTTAGCAAGCTTGAGCGGGAAATGATTGCCGTTGTCGTCTCAAGCATCAACAAATGCTATTATTGCCTGACGGCTCACGGTGCTGCTGTCCGGCAACTCTCAAGCGATCCCGCTCTGGGTGAACTGATGGTGATGAACTACAAGGCCGCCCATCTGTCTGAACGGCATCGCGCCATGCTGGATTTTGCAGCCAAAATGACAAAAGCCTCTTCCGACATTGAGGAAGAGGATCGCGAGGCCTTGCGCAAGCAGGGCTTTGATGACCGGACAATATGGGATATTGCCGCCGTCGCATCCTTCTTCAACATGACCAACCGTATGGCATCCGCCATCGACATGCGCCCCAACGCTGAATATCACGCCATGGCGCGATAACACCAGGCGGCACTTGGCAAGAGAGAGCTGCCGGAGTAAACACGGCGCTTGAATTCTCTTCCAATCCAGAACGAGCTTGCCATGTCGTCCGAATACAAGACCCGCCGCACCTTTGCGATCATCTCGCATCCGGACGCCGGTAAGACTACCCTGACAGAGAAACTACTGTTGACCGGTGGCGCCATTCGCATGGCCGGCGCCGTGAAAACCCGTGGCGATGCCCGCCGGGCCCGCTCCGACTGGATGAAGATCGAGCAGGAACGCGGCATCTCTGTCACCAGTTCGGTGATGACGTTTGAATATGATGGCAAGACCTGCAATCTGCTTGATACGCCGGGCCACGAAGACTTCAGTGAGGACACCTATCGTACTCTGACCGCCGTCGATTCCGCCATCATGGTGATCGACGCTGCCAAGGGTATCGAAAGCCAGACCCGCAAGCTGTTTGAAGTCTGTCGCCTGCGCGATATTCCCATCATCACCTTCGTCAACAAAGTGGACCGCGAAGGTCGCGATGCGTTCGAAGTGATGGACGAGATCCAGGAAGCTTTGGCACTTGATGTCACCCCGATGGTCTGGCCTGTTGGCATGGGCACCGACTTCAAGGGTTGCTACGACCTCGTCAATAACATCTACCACACCTCCAGCCGTCAGGGTGGCGGCTATGACACCAAGATTGCCTGTTCCGGCCTGGATGACAGCCAGCTTGATGATCTGGTTCCGTCCGGCATTCTGGAGCCCATGCGGGAGAATGCCGAGCTGGCTGTGGCCGGTTATCCGGAATTCGATCTGACCTCCTATCGCGAAGGCCATCTGACACCGGTGATTTTCGGCAGCGCGCTGAAGGATTACAGCATCGAGCCGCTGATCAACTTCATCGTCAAGAACGCGCCTGAACCGCGACCGAGTCAGGCAGCAAGCCGGTCTGTAGAGCCAGCAGAGGACAAGGTCTCCGGTTTTATATTCAAGGTTCAGGCCAATATGGACAAGAACCACCGGGACCGTGTGGCCTTTATGCGGCTGTGTTCCGGCAGCTTCAAACGCGGCATGAAGCTGAAACAGGTGCGCACGGGCAAGGACGTGCAGATGCACAGCCCGATCTTCTTTCTCGCTCAGGATCGCGAGATCGCTGATGATGCCTCACCTGGTGATGTAATCGGCATTCCAAACCACGGTACTGTCCGCGTCGGCGATACGTTCACAGAAGGCGAGGCTCTTAAGTTCACCGGCCTTCCTGCCTTCGCGCCGGAAATCCTGCGCCGGGTCCGTCTGGGCGATTCAACCCGGATCAAACAGCTTCGGTCAGCTCTGGAAGATTTCGCCGAAGAAGGCCTTATCCAGGTCTTCAAGCCAGCAATTGGGTCAAACTGGATTGTCGGCGTGGTCGGCATCCTGCAGCTTGACGTTCTCGCCGATCGCGGCAAGGCGGAATACAAGATCGATATTTCCTACGAGCCAATCCCTTATCAGCTCGCCAACTGGGTCAAGGCGGATGATCCCATCAAGCTGAAGGCTTTCCTGGACGCAAACCGGAACAACATCGTGCATGATCGAGACGACCGCCCGGTGTTTTTGTCAAAAAGCCCCTGGGAGCTCAACTACACCACTGAAAAGAACCCGGATATCCAGTTCCTGAAGACCCGGGAACTGGATTAACTCAATCAAGGCCGTTTGAAGCAAACCATTCGCAGAGCGCATAGACTCCGGCAGCAGCAGGTGGATTTTCCGCTAGAAGAATCCCCAGAACGCCGCAGAAAATACGATCACCCGTATCACCATTCACCGGACCACGCCCTTTGTCCCCGACAATGGTACGGATTTCGTTGGGAAAGGCTTTCCGGGATGAAGCGATAAAGCGCTTGAATTGTTGCTCTCCCTTTCTGCCCACCTCAACACGATTGCCTTTGGGGAAATAGGTCACGCTCCATCTATAGGTCTGCCCAGCCAGCTGACCACGATAGATCATACGTGTCGCATCACCCCTCTTTTCCATCTTCAGGACATCAAGAATCGCCTTAGCGGATCGATTTCGGGACTCTAAAGTCACACGTTTTTTGTTTCTGCTTGCCTTGATGCCAGCTTGACTGATCCGTTTGTCCAACCATTTTGCCTGCGACCGAAAGGATCGCTCCGGTTTGCTGAGGCATAATGGAGGACATTGAACAGTCGGACACTTTGGTGCTGTTGGCCAGATATTGCAGATGGATTGACCAATCAGATCTCTGATCGGTGGTAGTTCCTTGGCTTGCGTACCCAGGCTGAGTGAAGACAGACAGAGCAGGGCGGCGAGCACACTCCAGACACCGTTTAAAATCAAGCGTTTTAGGGTCATTTGAAAACTCCTGAATAGGTTTAAACAACCCAATTGCCTATACAGGTGCGTTAAATTCTGCGTATTGTAAAAAACGGAAAATCAACCGGAGATTTTGTTATCGAGCATTATAATTTCTATCCAGTACCCGAGACACTGAACCGCTATGTGCGCGGCATTTACCTGGCCAACCAGTCAATAGACCGGCTCAGCATCGCAGCACCACCAACTGGTTATCCCTTACTTGGACATATCTGGCAGGGGTTCGAAGTTGCAGTTGTAAATGGTGTCCCGGTTCCAGAAATGCCAATGCCTATGAATCACTTCAGCGGCCAGCTTCTCAAAACCAATGCTGAGGTCCGCTGGACCGGTCACATCGGCCATCTCCTTACCGAATTTACTGCAACAGGCCTTTATGAATTATTCGGCATACCAGGAGACAAGCTGGTCAATACCACGGTGCCCGTAGCCTTGCTTGCACCGCAATTCGACCGTGCAATGACAGAGCGGCTTAAGCCACTCCAGATTGACGGCTATGTAGAGGGGCTTTGCGAATTACTGAAGGATCAGGCAAGCAAGGCAATTCGGGCACCAGACTTTGTAACTGAAGCCGTCAGGCAGATTGAAGGGGCCAGCGGAGATGTAAAGCTTGGTGAACTTGCCAAGCACCTGCATACCTCAGACAGATCATTTCGCGAGCATTTTCAGTCTATTGTCGGCGTGCCACCGAAATTCTTCTGCCGAGCAGTGCAATTTAACTACGTCGTATCCATCGTTATGAGCGAGGAAGAAGTACCACTTGCACAACTGGCTTCAGAAGCCGGATATTATGACCAAGCACACTTTTGTAGAGTTTTCCGCGAGTACGTACTCACAACACCGCGGGACTTTTTCAAAAGCGATCATTCAAAAATCTCAAGCTTTATCCGACAAAACAGAACCACATATGATTCCCGACAGGCCTGAATTCCAATAGTCACGGAAACTGAACACCAGGCTGTCCGGACTGGTAGTCCCAGACAGCCCATTTCGGTGTGATGCTCAAAAACAGTTCTGATGTCACATGACGCTCGAGCCATTGGTGCAGTGCAGTCGGTCCGGCTTCTTCAAACCAGACTCTATCCGTGTTGGCAAACTGACGCACAAAGGGGAACAGCGCCATATCGGCCAGAGACGGTCTATCACCGAAGAGATTGGCATGGTGATCAAGCCGGGTAACCAGGGGCGACAGGCAGGTCATCGCCCGCTCCCTGTGGTCTTCGGGGTCCGCGCCTTCATAACGGCTGGCATATTTGTAATGATCCAGATGATGCTTGAAATCACCATCCATCTCGGCAATCAGCGCCAGCATATCCTCGCATGTTCCACTTTCAGGCCTTAGCCAACCATACGGGTCATGCTGACCAAGAGCCCAGAGCATAATATCAAGGCTCTGCTCCAGCACCTGCCCGTCTGTCAGACAAAGAACCGGAACCGTTCCCTTCGGAGAAACCTCCAGCATCTGCGGCGGCTTGTCTCTCAGAACAATCTCCCGCAGCTCGCAGGGCTGATTACTGACGGAAAGTGCCAGTCTCGCCCGCATGGCATAGGGACAGCGACGGAACGAATACAGGACAGGGCGGGATGAAACGGCTTGATCACTCATCGCATTCACAACACCCAGAGGGCTGAACCGCCCGTCATGCCTGCACCAGCAGCACTCATCAGAACATGATCACCGCTCCTGAGCAGCTTCTGCTCATGATGAATGAGCGAGAGAGTGAGCGGGATCGTGGCGGCAGAACTGTTGCCGTAACGCTCAACTGAAGACCGGACCCTGTCCTTCGGTAAGCGGATTTTCTCCGCTACCTTGTCAAACATCCGCCGGTTAGCCTGATGTGGCACAAAATGGTTCACCGCTTCAGGCGCAACATCCGCTCGCTCCAGAACCGCAGAGCCACTATTCGCCATCATGGAAACCGCTTTCGCAAAGACCTGCTGACCATTTTCAATATGCATCATGCGGTCTTCAGGCGCATGGGGGCGATCATAGGGGTGTCGTGTACCACCAACAGGGATCTTGATCAGATCATATCCTGCACCATCCGAACACAGCTCAAATGCACGCATCCCTCGCTCTGATGATGAATGAGGTTTAAGGACCACAGCGCCAGCAGCATCGGCAAACAGAATGGCACTGGCCCGTTCCTGTTCATTAATACGACGGCTTAATATGTTAGCGGCGACCACAAGTGCCGACTTCTGCTGCGCCCGGACAAAGCCTTCCGCAAAGCTGAGCGCATAGAGAAATCCGCCACAGGCGCCCGTAATATCCACCGCACCCGGATGGCTGAGACCCAGACGATGAGCCAGAAGCGGAGCCGAAGGCGGCAGCAGATGATCAGGCGTGCTGGTTGCCAGCAGAAGGAGGCCAATCTCACCTGTATCAATCCCTGCATCCGACAAGGCCTGCTGAGCCGCAGGCAATGCCATATCCGTCAGGCTTTCATGGTCTGATGCATAATGTCTGCCCACAATACCGGACCGCCGCTCAATCCAGCCGGGATCAAGCCCAAGGCGCGCTTCAATCTCGGCGCTTGGAATAGCCCGGTCAGGAACCGAATGCCCGAACCCGCACATGTGGACACCAGCACTCATCAGGCAAAAGCATCCGCTGCGGCCTGAATGGCATCATAGACCTGATCAAGATCGCTTTCTGTCGAGCAATAGGGTGGCATGACATAGACCGTATTCCCGAGAGGCCTCAGCAGCAGATCACGCGCCTTGAAAAACTCATAAAGCCGCGGCCCGACCGATGAGAGATACCCCTCGTCGCGCGCCTTCAAATCCAATGCGGCAATGGTCCCGGTCTGTCTGATATTCTCGAACCGCTCATCCTCGGAAAACCGGCTGAGATAGCGTGTCTGCATTGCCACCAGATTAGCTATCCTGTCGCGCACATCACCCTCACGCCAGAGGCGCAGATTGGCAGCAGCGGCCGCGCAGGCAATCGGATTCGCTGTATAGGAACTGGAATGGAAGAAGGTTTTCGACCTGTCTTCGGAATAATGCGCGTCAAAAATCTCTGACCGGCACAGCGTTACCGCAAGCGGCATGGAACCACCGGTAATCCCTTTTGAATAGCAGGCAATATCCGGCTCAACGTCGGCCTGCTCACAGGCAAACAGGGTTCCTGTCCTGCCCCAGCCCACCATGACCTCATCCGCGATAAACAGAACCCCATGAGCCTCACAGACATCCTTCATGCGCTTGAGAACATCCGGGCTGTACATCAGCATGCCGCCAGCACCGAGAACCAGCGGTTCCACAATAAACGCAGCCACATCACCGGCTGCACACAGGGCTTCAAGCCGCTCAATCGTCTGGTCTTCCACCCCTGAAGAGGGAAACGGCACGCTGGTGACATCAAACATCAGCGGGTCATAAGGCGCGTTGAACACCCCGCGCTCACCCACAGACATGGTCCCGATCGTATCGCCGTGATAGCTGTTTTCCATCACGATGATCCGGGTGCGCCTTGTCTCACCAATGTGCTGCCAGTAGCCAAGCGCCATTTTCAGCGCCACTTCCACACAGGTGGATCCGCTATCGGAAAAGAACACATGATTGAGCGTATCCGGTGTCATCGACAGGAGCCCGTCCGCCACCTCTTCCGCCGGTGTATGGGTATGCCCGGCAAAGATCACCTGATCAAGCTTGTCGGCCTGATCCTTGATTGCCTGGATGATATCAGGCTGACGATGGCCATGGGTGACAACCCACCAGCTTGAGATCCCGTCAAAGATCTGCCGACCGTCCGGTGTTTCAAGATAAGCGCCTTCGGCCCGCTCAATCTTCAGCATTTCCGGCATGATGGCGTGCTGCGTGAACGGATGCCAGATCGGGAAACGTCTGTCAGTCATCAAGACCCCCAGTCTCAAGTAAAGTCCGTAAAGTCAGAAAGAGTGAATTGTTCGGCAAAAACGGCAGCCAGTGTATCAGGGGTCAGCGGATCAACAAATGGCAGACGCCCAAGCCGCTTGACGGCCCCCATCTCGCAAATGGTCCGTTCCGTGTCGGGCACTTCATCACCCACAAAAGCCATGCCGATAATCGGGATATGCCGGGCCCGCAGAGCTTCTAGCGACAGAAGCGCATGGTTGATCGCCCCCAGGGCTGTCCGTCCCACCAGAACCACAGGCAATTGCCAGTGCGCAATCACATCCGCATAGAGGATGGAGCGTGTCAGAGGCACAAGCAATCCACCCGCACCCTCAATGACCAGAGACCCATCGACCTGTGGCGGTGCCAACAGGGATGTATCGAGCTCAATCCCGTCAATCTCTGCCGAAACATGAGGTGAAGCCGGGGTATTGAGACGATAGATCTCCGGGATGATCCGCTCATCAGACAGACCCGCCAGTTCCGTGACCGTCAGGGTATCTGTACCATCCGCCAATCCGGCCTGAACCGGTTTCCAGTACGATGCACCAAGCGCCTGACACAGCCCGGCCGCAAACACTGTCTTGCCAACATCTGTATCCGTTCCGACAACAACCAGACGGGTCATGTGCTCTGTCGCTCCATTTCATCCCTGAGGGCAGAGATCATTGCCCTCACATCTGCCTCATCAACATTCAGCGTCAGCGAAATTCTGAGCCGCGACGTGCCCTCTGGCACAGTCGGCGGCCTGACAGCGCGAATATCAAACCCGCGTTCCTGCAGACCATTGGCCAGACGGACAGCCCGCCCTGCATCACCGACAATCACCGGCTGGATTTGAGAACCCGAAGCCGGCAAATCAAGATCGGACAGCCCCTCTTTCAGCACGTTAATCAGATGGGCCAGCGTCTCACGCCGCTGCGGCTCGTCTGACAGGATGTTCAGGCTTTCCCTGACGACTACAGCCATCAAAGGCGACGGAGCCGTCGCATAGATGAACGGCCTGCATCGGTTGACCAGATAGTCCTTCAAAACCTGCGACAGACAGACGAAAGCACCAGAGGCTCCAAGCGCCTTGCCACATGTGTGAAGGATTATGACATTGTCACGACCTTCAAAATCCGCACTTAGTCCGCGGCCTTCCGGACCAAAGACGCCCGTGGCATGGGCTTCATCAATGATCAGAAACCCATCCTGCCTGTCAGCAACAGCAACCAGATCCGACAGGGGTGCCCTGTCGCCATCCATACTGTAGAGGCTTTCCACGACGATCCAGGGACGACCCTTGCCGCCCTGTGACCGCCAGTCCAGAACAGCCTTCTCAACTGCCCCGGCATCATTGTGGGCGACCAGAACCGTCTCGGCCCGCGCCGACCGCGCTCCATCATGACAGCTGGCATGCACCAGATCGTCCAGCAGGATCAGATCTCCCTTCTGTGGCAATGTGGTCAAAAGCGCATAATTGGCTACAAAACCACCACCAAAGAACAAGACCGACGAAGCCCCGAAAAATTCTGCAGCAGCGTCTTCAAGAGCCTCGATGTGCGGATCATTGCCACGCAGCAACCGCGATCCGCCCGCTCCGACCGGGATCTCACCCTCAAGGGCATCAGAAAGCGCCGCACGGAGGCGCGGATGATTGGCCAGCCCCAGATAATCATTGGACGCGAAGTCAAGACCAGAAGCAGGTTTGAGACCCCGCAGCCTGTCCCGTTCACCAAGCCGTCTCAGCGAGGTTTCATAACGATCAAGCAAGCCTGATCCGTCACTCTGCTGCGGCATCGACCCGTGAAAACTGTGCTGGATCATACCGGAGTTCCTCACCCTTGAGACCAAGTTTGCGGAACAGGACGGCATCTGCACTCTCTTCCGGATTTCCGGCTGTCAGCAGGGTTTCTCCGGAAAAGACCGAATTGGCACCGGCAAGGAAGCAAAGTGCCTGGGTTTCCTCAGACATATCACTCCGCCCCGCAGACAGGCGCACATGGCTGGATGGCATCATGATCCGCGCCAGCGCGATACAACGCACGAAATCCAGTGGCTCAATCGGATCTGCATCGGCAAGCGGTGTCCCTTCAATCGGGATCAGCATGTTGATCGGCACGCTTTCCGGTGGCTCCGGCAGATTAGCCAGTGTCACCAGCATATCGATACGGTCACCGGTTTCCTCACCCATGCCCAGAATGCCGCCAGAACAGATTTTCATGCCAGCGTGACGGACATTGTCCAGCGTCTCGAGCCGGTCCGCATAGGTGCGGGTGGTGATGACGTCATTATAATAGCGTTCGGACGTATCAACATTGTGATTGTAATAATCAAGCCCGGCATCCGCCAGTTCTTTGGCCTGGACAGGGGACAGCATGCCGAGGGTCATGCAGGTTTCCATCCCCATGGCCTTGACCCCTTCGATCATCGCCACGAGTTTCGGCATGTCCCGCTCTTTCGGGTTCCGCCATGCAGCCCCCATGCAATAGCGGGTCGAGCCGTTTTTCTTGGCCTGCTCCGCCTCTGCCAGAACCATCTGAACTTCCAGAAGCTTGGATGCCGATAGGCCGGTGGAATGCTTTGCAGACTGATTGCAATAGCCGCAATCCTCCGGGCAGCCACCTGTCTTGATGCTCAGTAGCTGGCTCTTCTGAATCTCATTGGGATTGAAATGCTCCCGGTGCACGGTCTGAGCCCGAAAAATCAGGTCATTAAACGGCAGATCATAGATTTCCTGTGCCGCTTCACGTGTCCATCTGGTCATACTGGTGCTTTCTCGCTCAAAAGGCTTATCTTGAGCGATTGAATATCACCGAACGGCAGCGGTCGCAATCTGTCCGAAATATGCACTGCACCTTTATGCGGTGTCGGACCTACGGAAACACAGAAATCCGCTCGACAGAACATGGTCTGAAGCGGCTTGGCATCTTTAATGTGAGGAGAGCTTTTCGAGCTTTAACGGAAAGCCAGATCTTTAGAAGATCTGGAGCGGGCGATGGGATTCGAACCCACGACCCCAACCTTGGCAAGGTTGTGCTCTACCCCTGAGCTACACCCGCAATCCGTTTCGCCAGTTCGTCGGCGACGGCGCTTATATGGCGGATGCAGATTGAGAATGCAACAGAAAAAAAACAAAATGACGACAATCTTCGGAAATTGGTAAAGCAGCGGTGGAAAAGCCTCTTGCGGTGATCGGATGCAGCTTCTAAAGCAACCGGAACAAAGGCCGCACTCAGGCCACTGACCCCTTTCGCATCCAAGGAGAACAGAATGGCTGCCACACGTGCTGACCTCATGGCGTTTCTGGACAAACTGGGCATCGAGACCAACACGGTCGATCATGAGCCGGTTTTCACCGTCGAAGAGTCCCGCGATCTGAAAAAAGCCATTCCGGGCGGGCATACCAAAAACCTGTTTGTAAAAGACAAGAAAGGCACCCTGTTCCTTGTTGTTGTGCTGGCGGATGCGATCGTCGACATGAAAGGCCTGCACAAGAAACTTGATTGCGGGCGTCTCAGTTTCGGCAAGCCTGATCTGCTTGAGGAGAAACTTGGCGTCACACCAGGATCAGTGACACCGTTTTCCATCATGAACGACAAAGACCAGTCGGTCACAATCGTTCTGGATGAGGCAATGCTGACCTATGAGATTCTCAACTATCACCCGCTGAAGAACGATGCGACAACCGCAATCAAGAAAGATGATCTGATCAGCTTCATCCGTGCGACCGATCATGAGCCGCTGATCCTGGCAATCAGCGAACCCGCCGAATAAACCCGGAAGGCTTTTGGTACAATTCACCGCACAGCTTCAATCCGTAGCCGGATATGCCTATATCCTGTATAAAGTCGCAACGCGAAACCGGATGCAGCTGACACTGCGAGACAGGACTGACACAGAATGAACGATGTAACCTATTCCATGGGCGGCCAGTATGGCGGCACCCAATTCGGCTCGGAGCAGCCATCTTCTGCACCGGCTGGCGACCTGATCAAGGATGCCACGACCCAGTCTTTCGTTCAGGACGTGATGGAAGAATCCAAGAATCAGCCTGTACTGGTGGACTTCTGGGCTCCATGGTGCGGCCCGTGCCGACAGCTGACCCCGGCAATTGAAGCAGCCGTTACAGCAGCGCGCGGCGCTGTCAAACTGGTCAAGATGAACATTGACGAGCATCCGGAGATTCCTGGCCAGATGGGCATCCAGTCCATTCCTGCCGTGGTTGCTTTCAAGGATGGTCGTCCAGCCGATGGTTTCATGGGTGCCCAGTCCGAAACTCAGGTTACCGCGTTCATTGAAAAACTGGTTGGCCCGATCGGGCCGAGCGACAGCGAACAGGCGCTTGAGGCAGCACGCATGGCGCTTGGTGAGAAGAACCTTCAAGTCGCAGCCCAGCTTTGCGCCCAGGTTCTGCAGACCGAAGCCGATAATGTCACAGCGCTGGCCATTCTGGCACAATGCTATGTGGAAGCCGGGGATCTGGATCAGGCAGAAGCCACACTCGACCAGGTAGCAGATGAGAAGGCCAGCGATGCGGATGTGGTTTCTGCACGCGCCGCCCTGACCCTTGCCCGGCAAGCCGCCGACCTCGGTGATACAGCCGAACTTCATGCCGCACTTGAGGCTGATCCATCCAATCATCAGGCCCGGTTCGATCTCGCTCTGGCGCTGAATGCCCGCGAAGACCGCGAAGGCGCCATTGCAGAACTGATCACAATCATCAAGGCAGATCGGGAATGGAATGAGGATGGGGCTCGCAAGCAACTCCTGCAGTTTTTTGAAGCCTGGGGCATGACCGACAAGGCAACAATTCTCGGACGTCGTAAACTATCTGCAGTGCTCTTTTCGTAAAGAAAAGAAACGCAAGAGAGGCAGAGACCATGCAGATCGGAAATGCGACCTATGATTCAGCAGAGGATTTACCGGATGTAATCCCGGTCTTCCCGCTGGAATCTGCACTGCTCCTGCCCAGAGGACACCTGCCTCTCAACATCTTTGAGCCGCGTTATGTGAACATGCTGGATCATGCATTGTCCACAGAACGTCTCATAGGCATGGTGCAGCCGGCTCTTTCAGGCAGCTCTCAGGCAAAGGCTGCCCGTGCAGATGAGCCCGATCTCTGCCAGATCGGCTGTGTGGGCCGCATCACCGCCTATCAGGAAGCCGGTGACGGAACCTATCAGATCGACCTCACCGGCATTGCCCGCTTTGAAATCCTGCGGGAAATGCCGAGCCTTTCCGCATTCCGCCTCTGCCAGATCAGCACCGGGCGTTTTGGCACGGACTTTGAGACGGACACCGATGATGAGGGTGCCGTGGATCGCTCGGAGCTCCTCAGAACGTTCAGGTCCTATCTGGATGCCAATAATCTGGAAACTGACTGGAATGGTGTGGAACAGGCAAGAACCGAAACGCTGGTCAATGCGCTCTCGATCATGGCTCCTTACGGATCTGCAGAAAAACAGGCCTTGCTTGAGGCGGAAACCCTGAAGATGCGGGCGGATACCCTGATCGCGATGACGGAAGTTGTGCTGAGCCGGATGGACAGCGACCAGCCATCAACCCTGCAATAAAGCACCAGACCTTTAACTTGAATTGGTAGCGGTGCTTTAAGATTTATTTTTGCGCGAGCTTTTATCTGGAAAGTCTATCAACTTTTCAGAAGCACGCTGTAGGCAAGGCAAAGGAAATCAATTCATGTCTGACAGTGCACACGGATCACTTGATCCAAAGCTTCTTGAAATTCTGGCCTGCCCGTTGACCAAGACAACGCTGGAATATGACCGCGACAAGCAGGAACTGATCAGCCGTGCAGCAAAGCTGGCCTATCCGATCCGGGATGGCATCCCCATCATGCTGCCGGATGAAGCACGCACACTCGAAGACGACTGATCACCAGTTCTCAACAGAATAACAGGCTGGAGCTAGAGCGGTTGCCCTCGCAGGAGGCGCGGCTGTTCTCCGCCAAAACCTGCAGCTTCCGATATAAAGAAGTTCTTCAGGCGCGGCATCCGGTCCACAAGGCCAAGGCCAAAGTCACGCGCCGCGCGAACAAGCGAATTATCGTTGGAGAACAGCCTGTTCAGTACATCACAGGTCGCACCCATCTGCCAGGTATCAAACCGACGCCATTGCTGGTAGCGCTCAAGAACAGTCAAAGAGCCGATATCCTGACCAAGGCGATAGGCATCCACGATCGTTTCTGACAGAGCTGCAATATCCCGGAAGCCGAGATTAAGCCCCTGCCCCGCAATCGGGTGGATACCGTGGGCCGAATCACCGGCCAGCGCAAAGCGGGAGCGGACCGTATCTCGCGCCAGCATCATGCCAAGCGGAAAGGCGGTACGACCACCAATCACCTCAATCTCGCCGAGGTGATGGCCAAACCGCCGCTTCAGTTCCATCTCGAAGGTAAAGTCATCCCCCTTGACCAGTCTGTTTGCCAGATCGGTCTTCTCCGACCAGACAAGCGAGGACCGATTGCCGGTCAATGGCAGAATGGCAAACGGACCGGACGGAAGGAAATGCTCTTCAGCCCTCCCCTCATGGGGGCGTTCATGATGAACGGTCGTAACGATACCTGACTGGCCGTAACTCCAGTGAATCGTCTTTATTCCGGCCTGATTGCGCAATGTGGAATTGCGTCCATCCGCCGCAACCAGAAGCTTCGATTTGATCGAGGATTTGGATGTCTTGACCAGGATATGGTCGGAATGTGATTCGAATGTCTCAGCCGGTTCCGGTGCCAGAATGGTGACACCGTGCAGCCGCGCCGATTTCGCCAGAGCAGCAACAAGCACCCCGTTCGGCACCATATGCGCAAACGGCTCCGCATCGGCGCCCAGCGTATCAAAGCTCAGGAAAATCGGTCGAACAGGATCATCAGTATGACTGTCTGTGACGATCATATCGCGGATAGGCTGGGCATCTTTTGAAATTTCCCGCCAGACACCAATCTGGTCCAGAAGCCGCACGGCAGAGGCAGCAACCGCAGAAGCCCGCAGATCATCAGCTGCGACTTCAGGAGGGCGCACATCAAGAAGGATCACATCAAGCTTGGGCGCTGCCTGTTTCAGGGACAGGGCAAAGGCAAGCCCCACATAGCCGCCTCCGGCGACCACTACATCCGTGCTCAGTCTGGTTCTGCTTTCCGTCTCTGCGCGATTCATCGCCGCTTGCTCCTGCCCCATTCGCAGTGTCATACGCGTCTTGACTTCCCTTGGAGCACCTGTTCCAAACTAATGAAAGCCAGCGTCATATTCGCCCGTTTTGGGGCGGTTTGACGTCTTTCTAACATGATTGGTCTCCGGCGCAATCGTCAACTTGAGCGAAGAAACAATGTCCGTCGCGATTGATAATCTGATTTCGATCCTCGATTTGGAGCCACTTGAACATAATCTGTTTCGTGGTCGAAGCCCCCAAGTGGGGTGGCAACGTGTATTTGGTGGCCAGGTCATCGGCCAGGCCCTGGTCGCAGCCTCCCGTACTGTGGAGGACGGCAAGTCGGCCCACTCGCTGCATGGCTACTTCATGCGCCCGGGCGATCCGGAAGTCCCCATCATCTATGAAGTCGACCGCATCCGGGATGGACGCAGCTTTGCCACCCGCCGTGTGGTCGCCATTCAGCATGGTCAGGCCATTTTTTCCATGTCCGCGTCCTATCAGGTAACAGAAGACGGCCTGCAGCATGACAAGACGATGCCGGACGTGCCGCCACCGGAAGCCCTGCCCAGCGATCAGGACCTGAAGGAAAAATATCTGCATATGGCTCCGGAGCATGTCCGGAGCTATTTCGAGCGTGAACGGCCGATTGAATTCCGACCCGTCGATCTCCGGCATTATGTGAGCCGTGAAAAACTGCCACCAAAGCAATATGTCTGGCTCAGAACCACTGCCAAATTGCCCGACGAACCACGGCTGCACAAATGCGCTCTCGCCTATGCATCCGACATGACACTGCTCGATACATCCCTCTTTGCCCACGGCCGCAGTGTTTTTGATCGGGACATGCAAGTGGCAAGTCTGGATCATGCCATGTGGTTCCATCGCAATTTCCGGGCAGATGAATGGCTTCTGTACGCTCAGGACAGTCCCACATCTGCAGGCGCACGCGGCTTCACCCGGGGCGAAATCTACACCAAGGATGGCACGCTTGTGGCGTCAGCAGCACAGGAAGGCCTGATCAGGATCAGGACACGCTGATAAAAGCATAAATATTAGGCATCATAAATTTAATGCCTAATATTTAATCATGCACTGCAGCATTTCTAAACCTCCTCTCCGATATGGAGGAAGGATTTTTATTATTTAGAATCAATATTTTAATTCCAAAAAATCGATTCTGGCACGGCTCTTGAAAGACAAGACCTGACGAACATGTCGCATCCCTGAACATGTTCTGACACCCGAAGCAAGCACGGGAAGGTCTGATGAAACTTGTGACAGCCATTATCAAACCCTTCAAACTCGAGGATGTGCGCCAGGCTCTGGCCGACATCGGCGTTGAGGGACTCACTGTAACGGAAATCAAGGGCTTCGGTCGCCAGAAGGGGCACACCGAAATCTATCGCGGCACGGAATACGCCATCGCATTCCTGCCAAAACTGAAGCTTGAGATCGCGGTTACCGCTGACCGCGTCGATACCATCATCGATACCATCATGGGCGCTGCCCAGACAGGGCGGATCGGTGACGGCAAGCTCTTTGTTCTCGATATCGAAAAAGCCGTCCGCATTCGCACAGGCGAACGCGACGCCGATGCGCTTTAATTCCGGAGTACTCCACATGAAAAGCCTCTCAAGAAATGCGTTGCCAAAAACGGCCGCACTAACCCTTCTCGGCGGCGTCGCCATGACAACGGCTGCAGCAGCTCAGGAAACTGCAGCCCCCGTCTCTGTGGACGTCGCCAATATCTTCAACACCATGCTGTTCCTGGTTGGCGGCTTTCTGGTGATGTGGATGGCCGCCGGTTTCGCCATGCTGGAAGCCGGTCTGGTTCGCTCCAAGAACGTATCCATGCAGTGTCTCAAGAACATTGCACTTTACTCGCTCTCAGGCCTGATGTTCTGGCTGATCGGATACAATCTGATGTATTCCGGTGTTGATGGCGGCTTCTTCGGCACACCAAGCCCTGTCAGCTTCCCGGACCCTGGCACGGCAACTGCCGATCCGGATGCAAATTATGCGGCAGCCTCTGACTGGTTTTTCCAGATGGTATTCTGCGCAGCCACTGCATCCATCGTTTCCGGCACAATGGCTGAACGGATTAAGCTTCTGCCATTCCTGATCTTCACTGTCATTCTGACCGGTATCCTCTATCCGATCACCGGATCATGGGAATGGGGTGCAGGCTGGCTCGACGCCAAAGGCTTCTCAGACTTCGCCGGTTCAACCCTGGTACATTCTGTCGGCGGCTGGGCCGCTCTTTCCGGCGCAATTATTCTCGGGGCTCGTAAAGGCAAATACGGCCCTGACGGTCGCGTCACACCGATGCCCGGCTCGTCCATGCCGCTCGCAACCCTCGGCACCTTCATCCTGTGGCTCGGCTGGTTCGGCTTCAACGGCGGCTCTCAGCTGGCCATGGGCACGGTTTCAGATGCAGCCGATGTGGCCCGGATCTTCGTCAACACCAACCTGGCTGCTGCTGCTGGCGTTGTTACCGTGATGGTGCTGACAGCAATCACATACAAAAAGACCGACCTGACCATGGCGCTGAATGGTGCGCTGGCCGGACTGGTCGCGATCACCGCAGAACCACTGGCTCCCAGCATCTGGCTGGCTGTTGTGATCGGTGCCGTGGGCGGTGCGATTGTTGTGGTCGTGGTTCCTCTGCTCGACAAGCTCCGCATTGATGACGTGGTCGGTGCCATTCCGGTTCACCTGGTCGCCGGCATCTGGGGTACTCTGGTTGTTCCTCTGTCAAATGGTGATGCCAGCTTCGGAGTTCAGTTGCTCGGTATTGTCTCTATCGGTGCCTTCACCTTCATCGCCAGCGGCATCATCTGGCTGATCCTGAAGAACACGATCGGCATCCGGGTTGGAGAAGAAGAAGAGGCACTCGGCCTCGACCGTGCGGAAGTCGGTGTGGAAGCCTATCCGGAATTCGGACAGGGCAGCCAGCGCTTCTGATCGCAGAAGACCAAAAAACAGGCAAAATCAAAATCCGCGCCGCTTATTTTATAGGCAGCGCGGATTTTCTATAGTCCCGCCAGTTCAACAGAACTTCCACATAACCTATTGAAAAGACGATTTCTTTAGCATCTGCCATTTTTTTTGGCACGAAACTTGTTCTCCAGCAGCAACCAAACAAAGTCTGGAGACCCTCCATGGAAGACGCCCTTATTGGTGCTGATGTATTTTTTGTCCTTCTTGGCGCCATCCTCGTATTTGCCATGCATTCCGGCTTCGCCTTTCTCGAGGTCGGCACAGTCCGTCACAAGAACCAGGTGAATGCGCTGGTCAAGATCCTTGTGGATTTTGCCATTTCCACCGTCGCCTACTTCTTCGTTGGCTATCTGATAGCCTATGGCACGACCTTCTTTGTCAACGCCGCAACACTGAGCGGTGGCGAGGGCTTTGAGCTGAAAGGCCTGTCTCTGGTCAAATTCTTCTTCCTGACCACATTCGCAGCAGCCATACCGGCCATTATCTCCGGCGGCATTGCCGAACGGATGAAATTCCTGCCGCAATGTCTGGCGACTGTTGCACTGGTTGGCATCGCCTATCCCTTCTATGAAGGGCTGATCTGGAATGGCAATTTCGGTCTGCAAGGCTGGATCGAGGCGACTTTTGGTGCCCCTTTCCATGACTTCGCCGGATCGATCGTCGTCCACGGTGTCGGCGGCTGGATTGCTCTGGGGGCTGTTCTGCATCTCGGCCCAAGACTTGGACGTTACACCAAGGATGGTCGCCCCATCGGAATTCCACCATCATCCATCCCCTGGCTTGCCCTGGGCTCATGGCTGCTCTGTGTAGGCTGGTTCGGTTTCAACGTGATGACTGCCCAGTCTCTTTCCTCTGTCTCAGGACTGGTCGCAATCAACTCCCT
Organism: Coralliovum pocilloporae; assembly: GCF_030845175.1. Taxonomy (NCBI): domain Bacteria; kingdom Pseudomonadati; phylum Pseudomonadota; class Alphaproteobacteria; order Hyphomicrobiales; family Coralliovaceae; genus Coralliovum; species Coralliovum pocilloporae. The sequence goes on from NZ_CP132542.1 coordinate 1,466,700, forward strand.
GATGGCCATGGTTGGCGGCATTATTGCCAGCCTGATCATCGGTCGCAACGATCCGGGCTTCATTCACAATGGCGCTCTTGCAGGCCTCGTCGCCGTCTGTGCAGGATCAGATGTCATGCATCCAATAGGCTCTTTCATTGTTGGCGGTGCTGCAGGCGGCATTTTCGTTGTGTTCTTCAATCTCTGCCAGAACAAGTACAAGATCGACGACGTTCTCGGCGTCTGGCCTCTTCACGGCCTTTGCGGCCTGTGGGGTGGCATCGCTGCCGGTATCTTTGGTCTTGAAGCTTTTGGCGGTCTCGGAGGCGTCTCACTAGGCGCTCAGATTGTCGGCTCGCTCAGCGGGATCATCTATGCCTTTCTCGTAGGCTATGCTGTTTATGGTGTTCTGAAATCAACACTCGGCATCCGTCTGTCTCCCGACGACGAACGGATGGGGGCTGACCTCGCCATCCACAAGATCAGTGCCAATCCCGAGACTGATCTGCCAGGCAGATAAATTCGTACAAACAACGCTAGTACCCCAATGACCTGGCCCGGGAAACCGGGCCTTTTTTATGCGTGAATACACGGTCACAGATGTTTAAGGGTTAATGGGGAATTAACCATCTTCTCCTACGATTCGGCGACGGAAAAAGCTTCAGAACAGGGTACGGAACAGGATGACTGCGTCTGGAAATCGATCTTTCGGCAGCAAGGGAACCGCTTTTCAGCGCCTGCATCAATTGCTTGCTGACACGACACCCGGGCGTGACGCCATCAATATGTCTATTGGCGAGCCGCAACATTCCGTGCCTGATTTCATCGCCGGAATACTGAGTGACAAGGCAAATCTGTTCAACAAATATCCGCCAATCAGCGGATTACCGGAATACAGGGAAACTGTCGCGTCCTGGCTTAACAAACGATATGGCACGGGCGATCTGATCACCGCAGACAAAGGTGTCCTGCCGCTGAGCGGAACCCGGGAAGGGTTGTTTTTCGGCGCGTTGGAAGCCCGTCGCAGATTGTCCAAAGACAACCCGGTTATTCTGCTGCCGAACCCGCTCTATGCGGCCTATGCAGCTGGCATCGTCGCAGCCGGATGCGAACCGGCGCTCATAGATGCTCCGGCAAGTCAGAACTTTTTCCCCGATTTCGACACACTTGATAAAGCCGTTCTTGATCGGACCGTAGCGATCTATTTCGCTTCTCCGTCCAATCCGCAGGGTGCTGTCTTTGATCTGGTGCAGTGGGCTGATCTGATTGAACGTGCCCGCACACATAACTTCTATATCTTTGCAGATGAGTGCTACTCGGAGATTTATCGGAATACCCCGCCTCCTGGCGCTCTTGAAGCGGCCAGAGAGACAGGTTCGGCGGACAAGGTGCTGGTCTTCCACTCCCTCTCCAAGCGCTCCAACCTAGCCGGATTGCGCAGCGGGTTTGTGGCTGGAGATCCTGACTTTCTGGCAAACTGGGTGCAGTTCCGCAACATGGCGGCCCCTCAGGTACCGATCCCCGCGCAATATGCAGCAATCGCAGCACTTGAAGATGAAGCCCATGTGATTGAAAATCGTCGGCTCTATAACCAGAAATATGCCATCGCAGATAGATTGCTTGCTGGACGCTACGCCTATCAGAGGCCCGAAGGCGGTTTCTTTCTCTGGCTGGATGTTTCAGCTTTTGGAGATGGTGAAGCGATTACGAAGGCACTCTGGCACGAAGAGGGCGTCAAGGTCGTACCCGGCGCTTTCCTGTCGGAAGACATGCCGGACGGCAGCAATCCCGGAACGCCCTATATTCGACTGGCTCTGGTCAACACACCTGAAGAGACCGAGACGGCTCTGGCCCGCCTCAATGCACTGACAGACAGGCTAGCTGGCAGGCTGGCAGACAGGCCGGGCGGATCGGCCCAACCCGTATCAGGAGGTAACAGCTAATGCGATCCAGCAAACAAATCGCTGAACCCTCTTTTGAATCCGCAGATCCGTTGCGACGCGCACTCGTCAGGAATGCGGCGGGCGCTGCCGGTCTTCTGATCATCGGGCTGGCTGCTGCGCTGGCGGCCAGCCTTGCGACCTGGTCGATTTCCGATGAAAGCCTGTCAAATGCGACGTCTGCCCCGATCAGCAATGCCCTGGGCTATCCGGGCGCTGTCATCGCAGATCTGATGATGCAACTGTTCGGCCTTGCCTCCCTGACTGTGGTCTTCGCAGCTGTTCTGACCGGTTGGCGGATGCTGTCCGGTTTTGTGCCTGACCACACCTTGAGACGAACCGGCGTTCTGATTCTGTCTATCCTGCTGGCCAGTGCTGCTGTCGCCTGCTTGCCGCTTACCCAGAACTGGCCGCTGCCCACCCGCCTTGGCGGACTGGCTGGCGATATGCTGATTTATCTTCCGGCCATGCTGATCGGTGGTCTGGGCTCCTACAAGGCCTATGCCCTGGCTGTGGCATTTGCTGCACCATCCATCTGGCTGTTCAAACGCGCTATCGGCACAGAGCCATTGCCCGAACGGCACCGGCAATCCCCGGATCCCGAGGGCAATCAGGATCGCGAGGATCCACCGTTTGATGACGATGATTTCCCGGAGGACGAGGATCCGGAAGAGGACGACGAGCGCTCAGGTTCCCTGCGTGGTGCCCTCACCCATTGGCGGCTGAGCCTGGGTGCCCGGATCAAGCGCGGCTTCAGAACTCCAGCAAAACCGTCCCGACCCTCTCTGGTCGGCCGACTACTGCGGTCCGATGACGGGCTGGATCAGTTCATGGAACCGACCACACGTCGCGAGCGTGACGGTCATGATCATCATCAGGGCTTTGACGACGATCTTCGGGAAGATTTTTCTGACCGGTCATTTGATCATACGGACCCGCATCTCGAACCCTTTGATGAGGAGGAGGATGACGAGCCCGTTTCTCACCATACGGGGCGAAGCGCCGGGAGAAGGCAGGCTGCGGTTAGCAATCATGGAGCGGCTCCCGCTTCTTCAGAGCGTGTGACACCACCTGCACCAAAACCAAAGCCTGGCAAGAGAATGTCTGATGAAGCTCAGGCCTCCTTCTTTGCAAGCGGCGATGATTATGAACTGCCCCCGTTGCGGCTGCTGGCCGAACCCAAAAGCCTCGGACCCAATGCAGGCTTTTCGAAGGATGCTCTTGAGCAGAACGCCCGACTTCTTGAAGGCGTGCTTGAGGATTTCGGCGTTCGCGGCGAGATCATCAATGTTCGGCCCGGTCCGGTCGTAACACTCTATGAGCTCGAGCCAGCTCCGGGCACGAAGTCGTCCCGCGTTATCGGTCTGGCAGATGATATCGCCCGCTCCATGAGCGCGATTTCCGCTCGTGTTGCCGTGGTTCAGGGTCGCAATGCAATCGGCATCGAGCTGCCAAATACCCGGCGGGAAACCGTTTTCCTGAGAGAACTTCTGGCAGCCCAGGATTTCGAGAAGACCAAGGCTAAGCTCGCCCTCTGTCTGGGCAAGACCATCGGCGGTGAACCTGTCATCAGCGATCTGGCCCGCATGCCGCACCTGCTGATTGCCGGTACCACCGGCTCTGGTAAGTCGGTTGCTGTCAACACCATGATTCTCTCCATTCTCTATCGACTGACGCATGAGGAATGCAAGATGATCATGATCGATCCGAAGATGCTGGAACTGTCGGTCTATGACGGCATTCCACACCTTCTGACACCGGTCGTCACCGATCCGAAAAAAGCCGTCGTTGCGCTGAAGTGGACCGTCCGCGAGATGGAAGACCGCTACAAGAAGATGTCGAAGGTCGGCGTCCGCAACATTGACGGCTTCAATCAGCGTGTGCGTGAAGCAGCCCGGAAGGGTGAAACCATCACACGCACCGTACAGACCGGTTTTGACCGCGAGACCGGTGAAGCCATTTACGAGCAGGAAGACCTGTCGCTTGATCCGATGCCGTTCATTGTCGTTATCGTCGATGAGATGGCTGATCTAATGATGGTCGCAGGCAAGGACATCGAAGGCGCAATCCAGCGCCTGGCCCAGATGGCCCGTGCCGCCGGTATTCATCTCATCATGGCAACCCAGCGCCCGTCTGTGGACGTCATCACCGGTACGATCAAGGCGAACTTCCCGACCCGGATTTCCTTCCAGGTCACATCGAAGATCGACAGCCGTACCATCCTTGGAGAGCAGGGAGCCGAACAGCTTCTCGGCCAGGGCGACATGCTCTACATGGCTGGCGGCGGCCGCATTCAGCGTGTGCATGGCCCGTTTGTTTCTGACGATGAAGTCGAGCAGATTGTTGCGCATCTCAAACTTCAGGGCATTCCGCAATATCTCGAATCAATCACGGAAGAAGATGAGGCCGCTGAAGGCGAAGGCTATGATGGCATGGCGGGCGGATCTGATGAGTCAAACGATCTGTACGACCGCGCCGTTGCAATCGTTATCCGCGACAAGAAGGCATCAACCAGCTATATCCAGCGTCGCCTGTCCATCGGGTATAACCGGGCAGCCTCCATTATCGAACGTATGGAAGACGAAGGCGTTGTTGGTTCTGCCAATCATGCAGGGAAACGCGAGATTCTTGTCGGCGGTGAAGATGAACAGTTCTAGCGGTCGTTGTTTGGTCAAAATCTGACCCTAGAGCGTATCGCATAAAAGTGGGAACCGGTTTGGTGATAGCAGCTCGCTTTCACTCATAAACAGAGAACGGCACCACAGACCCGGACGGGTGAAATGGAATTTAAAATGAAACAGATTGCGCCAACACCTTTCACAAGACGCCACCTTCTCAAAGGACTGGGCTGCCTCGGGGTCGCATCACTCATAGCGCCGAATGCTGCTGCAGCGTCCTTCACAGCGGAAGACCGCGATCTGCTTCAGAAGATTTCCGGATATTTTAACAGCATCCGCACGATGAATGGCGATTTCCTGCAGGTTGGCCCTTCCGGGAACCAGACCGAGGGCAAGTTCTTCATGGAACGCCCGGGCAAGATCCGCTTCCATTATCTGAAGCCGTCCACCATTGATATCATTGCAGATGGTGATTCTCTGGTCATCAAGGACCGGAAACTACAGACCCTTGATCTCTATCCATTGTCCCAGACGCCGTTGAAATTCCTGCTTGCCGATCAGGTGGATCTGTCCCGGGACAAGAAGGTTCTGCAGGTTCTGAAAGATACTGATATTATCCAGATCATGATGCACGAGGAGAGCCTGTTCGGCGAAGGTCGGATTACTCTCTTGTTCGATACGGCAGAGTTTGCCCTGCGTCAGTGGACGATTACCGATGCCCAGGGTCTGAACACATCTGTCGCCCTCTACAATGTGGAGACAGGCCGACCACAAAATCCGAAACTGTTCGAGATTGATTATCTGGCTAACGCCAGACAGCATCGCAAAGACCGCTAAACACACAACACTCTGTACAGATTTACCCACACGGGCTTGCGCCGGTTCTCTGATTGGTTAGGATCGCAGATCCCAGCCTTGAGAGGATCTTCATGCCCATTAGACTTGTGACCTGGAACATCAATTCCGTGCGCCTGCGGGCGGGACTGGTTGAGCAACTGGTTGCCGATCAGAACCCCGACATCATCTGTCTGCAGGAAACCAAATGCGCGGATGACAAGTTCCCGCATTCCACCTTCCGCAAGATGGGTTATGAGCATATCGCCATTCACGGACAGAAGGGCTATCACGGCGTCGCCACGCTCTCGCGCATTCCTTTTTCAGAACCTGAACAGAAACGGGATTTCTGCGGCAAGGGCGATGCCCGGCACGTGGCCACCACACACAGTGTTAATGGCACCACCTTCACCCTTCACAACTTTTATGTGCCTGCCGGCGGCGATGAGCCGGATCCGGCAATCAATGACAAGTTCGCCCACAAGCTTGATTTTCTTGATGAGATGAAATCCTGGCTTACCGGCAGCGAAACCGATCAGCCATCCGTTCTGGTGGGCGATCTGAACATTGCGCCATTCGAACATGATGTCTGGTCACACAAACAGCTTCTGAAGGTCGTCTCGCATACGCCTGTCGAAGTGGAAAGCCTGGAAGCCGTCCGTCAGGCCGGAAACTGGGTCGACCTGGCACGTAAATTCATCCCCGAGACAGAGAAGCTCTATTCGTGGTGGAGCTACCGGTCAAAGGACTGGAGCAAAGCAGACAAGGGCCGTCGCCTTGACCATATCTGGGTCACGCCGCATCTGGAGCAGTCTGTCAGTCACTTTGAAGTCCTGCGCAATGCCAGAGGCTGGGAGCGGCCATCCGACCACGCCCCGATCATCGTCTCTCTGGATCTCTGAAGCAGAGCCGTCTCAATAGTCCAGCTTGGCACCAATCGCATCAAGGGCGGCATTCGTATCAGAAAGCCGCTCAATAAGCTGAATCTGTATTCGGGCTGCAATATCGGGATATTCCGTCAGAATGCGGCGGAACAGTGGCCTCTGGATGCGAATCACTTCGGTCGGCATTGTGGCAACGGCTGTCGCCGGGCGCTCAATGTCTGTGATAAGACCAAGTTCGCCGATCAGATCACCAATACCGGCATGGCCGACAACCATGGTTTTCTCACCGCGTCGGCGCTGCAGATCAACACTTCCTGAAACAATCACCAGCCCGAACTCGGACGGATCACCCTCCCAGAACAGGATATCCCCTGCACTATAGGTATGATTCTCAGCGCTGAATGCCAGGAGCCTGAGCTGCTCGGCATTGAATTCCGAAAAAAGCGGAAGTCGGCCCAGAAGGCCGACATCTGTCTCTAGGCTCATGTGTTACAAACCGTTTCGCGTCCCCTATGGGACCAATTTGTAACCGCCAGCCTCGGTAACAAGCAACTCCGCATTTGACGGATCACGCTCTATTTTCTGTCTCAGGCGATAAATATGGGTCTCAAGCGTGTGTGTTGTAACGCCTGCGTTGTATCCCCATACCTCATGAAGCAGAATATCGCGTGTCACGACTTTCTCACCAGCCCGATAGAGGAACTTGAGAATAGACGTTTCCTTTTCCGTCAGACGGATCTTGGAACTGTCCTCGTCAATCAGCAGCTTCGAGGCCGGTTTGAAGGTATAATGACCAATAGCAAATGTTGCATCCTCGCTCTGCTCATGCTGCCGGAGCTGAGCACGAATCCGCGCCAGGAGAACCGCAAAGCGGAACGGCTTGGTCACATAATCATTAGCACCTGATTCAAGGCCAAGGATTGTATCTGAATCCGTATCATGACCGGTCAGAAGAATAATCGGCGACTTGAAACCGCCCTTGCGCAGGATCTTGATCGCCTCACGACCATCCATATCAGGCAGGCCCACATCCATGATCAGAAGATCGACATGGTCGTCACGGGCTGTCTTTACACCTGATGTGGCCGTTTCCTCTTCGATGGTTTCAAAATCATCATAAAGAGACAATTGTTCAACAAGTGCTTCGCGGAGATCATTATCATCATCGACAATCAGAATTTTACGAGCTGTCATGTCTGTTCCCCCAATAGTGTCTTTCGGAGCATCTTTGAGCCACCGGAAAATCATGGACCTAAGGCTGCACGAGCCGTTATTGTATCTAAAACTAGTTATGTGTCAGTGAACGTTAGACAAATCACAGCCGATCAACTCGATGTCATCAGCTGCCTGAACCCTGCACCGATAAATGAGGCCATATGAAGATCCGCGTTCTTCCAAAACCCGGAAATCCGCAGCAGGGTTTCCTCACAGCCGGATCTCTCGTCTACCCCTGTGCCCTGGGTCGCTCTGGTCTTGTCACACAGAAACACGAGGGAGATGGCGGAACGCCAAGAGGAACATTCAGGCTTCTGTCAGGCTTCTACCGGCATGATCGGGAGAAAAAACCAAGGACCATCCTTCGAGTCAGTCCTTTGCATCAACGCAATGGCTGGTGCGATGAGCCGGATCATCCCAGCTACAATCGCCCGGTCACTCTGCCCTTTTCAGCCTCACATGAAAAAATGTGGCGCGATGATCATCTCTATGATCTCGGTGTCATTCTCGATTGCAACATCTCAGAACGTATCAAGGGGCGCGGAAGCGCTATTTTCTTCCATCTGGCCCATTCCAACTATCGTCCAACCGAAGGCTGTGTGGCCATAGCCCGGAATCATATGCGCCAAATCCTGTCAATGATCGGGCCTGATGGCGCAGACATGACCATTGGCTAAAGCGGGCGTCTGAAGGCACTTTTTATGAGGCTGCGGCCTGAAAGCCGGTATTCAGACCGGATAGTCACGGGCTCCAAAGATGGCAGAGCCAACCCGCACATGGGTAGCGCCAAATGAAACCGCTGTCTCAAAATCACCGCTCATGCCCATGGAAAGACCCTTGAGATCCAGAGCCTCAGCCATCTTGCGCAACAGGGCAAAATGCGGCCCCGGATGATCGCCAGCAGGGGGAATACACATCAACCCGGCCACATCAAGACCATGTTCCGTCCGGCATCGCTCCACAAAAGCGGCAGCATCGGCCGGAAGCACACCCGCCTTCTGAGGTTCTGCCCCGGTATTCACCTGCACAAAGACAGCCAGAGAGCGCTGCTGTTTCGCCATTTCATCAGACAGGGCTTTGGCCAGCTTATCCCGATCAACGGAGTGAATCACATCAAACAGGGCAACGGCATCCCGCACCTTATTGGTCTGAAGCGGCCCGATCAGATGCAGCTCGACGCCCTCATACTGCTCTTTCAGTCCGGGCCATTTCCCGGCGGCTTCCTGAACACGGTTCTCGCCGAACACTTTCTGCCCGGCATCGAGAACCGGAGAGATAGCATCGGCATCGAACGTCTTGGAGACCGCAATCAGGGTAACATCATCCCCTTGCTTGCCATGATCGGATGCCGCCTTGTCTATCCGGGATTGCACACTGGCAAGGCGATCAGCAGCATCTGACATGAACATTCTCTCCGCATTTTCATCAGAAAAGCGCGATAACACGGCAATCAGGCCCTTGCAAGCCGCCAGACTATTGACCCGGAGGCCGTTTTTTGGTGAAGGTCACGCACAAAGTATCACACTGATTTCCGGAATAGAAAAGACCATGGCGACGGAGCGATATAACGCACGCGAAGCGGAAGCACGCTGGCAAGGAGTTTGGGACGAGAAGGAAATCTTCCGGACCAGGAATGACAATCCGAAGCCGAAATATTATGTGCTGGAAATGTTCCCTTATCCGTCCGGGCGGATTCATATGGGACATGTCCGCAACTATACCATGGGCGATGTGGTTGCGCGCTACAAGCGGGCCAGAGGCTTCAATGTTCTCCATCCCATGGGCTGGGACGCATTCGGCATGCCAGCGGAAAACGCAGCCATGCAGAACAAGGTCCATCCCAAGGACTGGACCTATGAGAATATCGCCACCATGCGGGCACAGCTCAAGTCCATGGGCCTGTCTCTCGACTGGCATCGCGAATTCGCCACCTGTGATGTGGACTACTACACCCAGCAACAGCATCTGTTTCTGGATTTCCTGAAGGCCGGCCTTGTCTACCGCAAACAGTCGAAAGTGAACTGGGACCCGGTCGACCAGACCGTTCTCGCCAATGAGCAGGTCATCGACGGACGTGGCTGGCGCTCCGGTGCTCTGGTGGAGCAGCGGGAGCTGACCCAGTGGTTCTTCAGAATTTCCGATTTCTCCGAGGACCTTCTGTCAGCCATTGATGATCTGGACCGCTGGCCGGACAAGGTCCGCACCATGCAGCGCAACTGGATTGGCCGTTCGGAAGGCCTCAAGGTTCTGTTTGAGTTCGATGGGGAAGCACCTGCCGGTCATGACACGCTGGAAATTTTCACAACAAGACCAGACACCCTGTTTGGTGCCAGCTTCATGGCTCTGTCACCGGACCATCCTCTCACCGCCACACTGATGGACGGCAATCCGGAACTCAGCGCCTTTGTTGAAGAATGTCGCCGGATGGGCACCAGTGTTGCCACGCTCGAGACAGCCGAGAAACGCGGCTTTGATACCGGCCTTCGCGTCAGGCATCCGGTTCTTGAGGGTGAGACACTGCCGGTCTACGTCGCCAACTTTATCCTGATGGATTACGGCACAGGCGCCATTTTCGGCTGCCCGGCCCACGATCAGCGCGACCTGGACTTTGCAAACACCTATGGCCTGCCGGTTCGCCCGGTGGTTCTGCCACCTGAAGCTGATGCGGATACTTTCGCCATTGAAACGGAGCCGTTTACCGGCGAAGGAACCCTGTTCAACTCGGACTTCCTCAATGGCCTCAGCATTGCGGATGCCAAGGACGCCATGGCCCGCCATCTGGAAGAGCGCACGCTGAACGGCACGCCACAGGCCAAGCGGGAAATCAACTACCGTCTGCGCGACTGGGGCATTTCCCGTCAACGCTATTGGGGCTGCCCTATTCCGGTTGTCCATTGCGAGGATTGCGGTGTTGTTCCGGAGAAGGCAGAAAACCTTCCCGTCCGTTTGCCGGATGATGTGACATTTGACGTTCCCGGCAATCCTCTTGACCGCCATCCAACCTGGAACCAGTGTTCCTGTCCGTCCTGTGGCAAACCGGCCCGGCGCGAGACAGACACGATGGATACATTTGTTGATTCATCCTGGTATTTCGCCCGCTTCACGGCGCCATGGCACGACAGACCAACCGAGCCTGATACGGCGGATGCCTGGCTGCCTGTTGACCAGTATATCGGCGGTATTGAGCATGCCATCCTGCATCTGCTCTATTCCCGCTTCTTTACCCGCGCCATGAAAGAAACCGGGCACCTGTCCCTGAAAGAGCCGTTCAAGGGCCTCTTCACCCAAGGTATGGTGGTTCATGAGACCTACAAGGATGCCGACGGACAATGGGTCAACCCGGCAGATCTCCGCTTTGAAGGCGATGGAGCTGACCGCAAGGCTTTCCTTCTGGAAGGCGATGCCGAGGTCACCATCGGCTCCATCGAGAAGATGTCGAAGTCGAAGAAAAACACAATCGATCCGACCGACATTATGAATTCTTACGGTGCCGACACAGCCCGCTGGTTCATGCTGTCGGATTCTCCCCCCGATCGCGATGTGATCTGGACTGAATCCGGCGTTGAAGGAGCGCATCGTTTTGTCCAGCGCGTCTGGCGCCTTGTTGCAGAGCTGAAGGCCAGCGCAGCAACGGATAAACCCGCTTCCATGGATGGCGAGGCTCTCGCGGTCCAGAAAGCCGTTCACAAGACCCTGGCTTCTGTCGAGAAGGATATCGAGGGTCTTCGCTTCAACCGCGCTGTCGCCGCGCTCTATGAGCTGACAAACACGCTGTCTTCCGCACTTGCCAAAAACAAGGGTGATTCAGCTGTTACCTGGGCTCTGCAGGATGGCTTTTTGATCTTTGTCCGTCTGTTCGCCCCGATGATGCCACATCTGGCAGAAGAATGCTGGCAGGCTCTGGGACAAGACGGCCTTGTCTCCGAGGCGGAATGGCCGGAACTTGATGAAAGCCTTCTGGTGGAAGATGAAATCACCCTGCCGGTTCAGGTCAATGGCAAGAAACGAGCAGATCTCACTGTCGCCGCTAATGCCACACAGGATGATATTGAAACGGCAGCGCTTGCGCTTGAGCCGGTTCAGCGTATTCTGGACGGAAAGGCCCCGCGCAAGATCATCGTCGTGCCGAAAAGGATTGTGAACATTGTCGCATAACCCGGTTTCAAGACTTATCCGCACATCAGGCTTTGCGCTTCTGGCCAGCCTTTCCATCGGGCTTGCCGGCTGTCAGGTGCAGCCTCTTTATTCTTCAAGCGGCACAAGCTTTTCATCTGTTGAAGCTGGCACAACTTCTGCCGAGCTGGCTTCAATTGATGTGGAAAAAGCCGAAGACAGGGTCGAGCTTGAGACCAGAAATGCTCTGATCTTCTCGCTTACAGGCGGCGACGCTCCGCTTGATAGGCGCTATACGCTTCAATATCGCGTTCAGACAACGATCGCCAATGTTGGATTTGATCCCAACCTCAGCCGCCAGACCGCAGAACAGGTTACAGCCTATGCAAGCTTCAGGCTCTATGATGTGACAACAGGCGAGCGTCTGTTCCAGGGCAAGTCCACCGCTCTTGCGTCTTATGACCGGTCCAACCAGCGTTTCGCCAATGTCAGAGCCAGACGGGATGCGGAAAATCGGGCTGCAAAGGAGATCGCAGACGATATCAGGATCAAGCTGGCCACCTATTTCGCAGGTCGGGGCTAAGTGATATCACGCCATGAATAGGAAACAGTCATGGCAGAGCTGAAAGCGACCGAGGTCAAACGCTTTCTTGAGCATCCCCCGGCCTCAGCAAACCTTATACTGGTTTTTGGACCGGACACAGGCCTCGTATCAGAACGGGCCGGACTACTTGCAAAGACAGTTCTTGGCAAGACGGATGATCCGTTTGCGCTGGTACGCCTGGATGGATCAGACATTGCTTCGGACCCGAATCGACTGGCCGATGAAGCCTTCACCATTTCGATGTTTGGCGGCAAGCGGGTCATTCATATCAAATCACTAAGCGGCAAGAACATTGCCAAGGCCGTCGAACCACTGGTGACAACCCCGCCTGATGATGCAGTTGTTATCATTGAGGGCGGTGACATGAAGAAAACCGCACCGCTCAGAAAGCTTATCGGCTCGGCAAAAAACGGGGCCGCAATTCCCTGTTTCGCCGACAGCGCCCGGGACCTGGATGACCTGATTAACACCATCATGTCGGAGGCGAATCTTTCCATCTCCAACGACGCACGGGATCTGCTGAAGGCTTCGCTTGGGTCTGATCGCCTCGCGTCTCGAGGTGAGATAGAAAAGCTGACACTTTTCGCCCATGGTCAGACGACAATCACGGAGGACGACGTTCGTGCCATTGTGGGCGATGCCTCTGCCTTCCAGATTGACGAGATCATCGATGCAACAGCCGTTGGAAATGCCAAGGAGGCCGAACGCAAGTTCCGCCAGTATGTGGGGTCCGGCCTTTCTGCGCATGTGATCATTACCGCAATGATCCGCCATTTCCAGATGCTGCATCAGATCCTGCGGGCCCAGGAAAAAGGTGTTTCTGCTCAGGCCGCTGTTGATGGTATGCGGCCACCCATCTTCTTCAAGAGAAAACCTCTCATCGTCCGCCAGAGCGAACGCTGGTCACGCCAGACACTTGAAAGAGCGATGGCCAGAATAGATGAAACAGCCCTCCAGACCCGCCTCAATGCCCCTCTCGGAACGGCCCTGATCGCCGACCTCATCCTGACTCTGTCAATCATCGCCCGACGAGGCAGGATGTAAGTGCTGCATAGCTTTTGTGTCTCTATATCAGCATTGACCAACCTGAATCTTGCTTGCGTAACAGAAGTCTCTACCATCCCTGTCTGCTGCTCCGTCAGTTTTGGAGAGGAAGACAATGACCAAACCACTCACTGGTATACGAGTTCTTGATCTGACCAACGTTTTGGCCGGTCCATTCTGTTGCCATCAACTCGTTCATATGGGAGCTGAGGTAATCAAGGTAGAAGCCACAGGCCGCGGAGATTTGGCTCGCCAGCTTGGTGCAGATCCCGAGTTAAACAAGAGGGGTATGGGCGTATCATTTCTTGCACAGAATGCTGGCAAGAAATCAGTTACTGTTAATCTCAAGCATTCACATGGCAAGGCTCTCTTTGAAAGGCTGGTGACCACGGCCAACGTAGTGGTCGAAAATTTCCGCCCCGGCGTTATGAAGCGACTGGGTGTTGACTATGAGCGGCTTAGGCTCGTTCGACCTGACCTGATCTATTGTGCGATCTCCGGGTTTGGTCAAACCGGACCCTGGGTTCACCGTCCAGCCTACGATCAGATTATTCAGGGCGCATCAGGCGTAATGTCGATTACTGGAGACACAGAAAGCGCACCTTTACGGGTTGGATATCCCGTCGCTGATACGGTTGGTGGAATGACGGCGGCGTTCGCCATTGCAGCAGCACTCAATCAGCGTCCACGCGGAGCCTTTCTTGATGTCTCAATGCTGGAAAGTATTCTGGCAACAATGGGATGGGTCGTGTCCAACCACCTGATCGCCGGTGTTGAGCCCACGACCAACGGCAACGAAAACCCAACCTCCGCGCCATCCGGAACATTTGAAACCGCAAAAGGCCTGATCAATATCGCCGCAAACAAGGATGAACAATGGGTTCTGCTGACTAATCATCTGGGACTATCACACTTGCAGGCGGATCCCAATTATCTCACGCGAGAAGATCGCAAGCGTAATCGCATCACACTCAAAGCCTGTCTGGAAGAGACACTCAAAACTAGGCCGGCTGATGACTGGGCGCAGGAGCTGAATCATATTGGTGTACCAGCCGGTGTTGTGCTGACGGTGCCTGAAGTCCTGCGGTCAAAACAGATAGAAGAGAGTAATTTTCTTCATAAGTTTCAAGATGTTCCAGGTGTAGGGCGCGATATAAAAGTCGCTACCACTGGCATAAAACTGAATGGAAACTCTCCCGTTGTCGATACACCGCCCCCTCTGCTGGGACGAGATAATACAGTAGTCTGGACCGAGCTTGGCCTTACGGAAGACGAAATCGCACAAATGCAAAAGGAGGGCGCAATATGAGCGCTCCACAGAATGATGTATCTGACTGGTGGACCACATCTATTATCGATATGGCCCCCGGACAAATTCGTCTTCGCGGTCACCCCATACAAGATCTGATAGGCTCCATTACCTTTCCACAGATGATTTGGCTAATGACACGTGGAGACATGCCTTCAGACGGACAGGCGCAATTGCTCGAAAGTGCGCTCGTTGCCGCTGTCGACCATGGGCCGCAAGCTCCTTCCATCGCAGTAGCCCGTATGTCCGTCACTTGTGGTCTGGGCCTGAACGGTGCGATGGCCAACGCAGTCAACATGCTTGATGACGTGCATGGTGGAGCCGGAGAACAAGCCGTCGAACTCTATAACTCAATCGCCAATGCCAAAAATAACGGAACAACGCTTCAACAGGCTACTGCAGAGGTAATTGATATGTGGCAGGTCTCAAGAACACCTTTCATACCGGGCTTTGGTCACCGTTTTCACAAGCCTGAAGACCCCCGTGCACCCAGATTGCTTTCACTGGTGGATGAAGCCGCTGCACTGGGCATTGTAGATGGCAAATTTGCCGACATCGGTCGCGCGGTGCAGACGCTCATGAACGAACGTAAAGGCAGGCCGGTACCCATGAATATCGATGGTGCGACAGCTGTTATCTACGCAGAACTAGGTTTCACCGGCCCTCTGGCGAGAGGCCTCTTCTGCCTGTCACGCTCGGTCGGTGCATTATCCCATGCCTGGGAACAAATGCAGCAAGGGGGCAGAAACAAGGGCCCGACACCCCCTGCTTATAGATGGACCTATGATGGACCCAATCCCATAGAGGATTAGCGGGAATCAAAGAATACACATCTTCACAGAAGATAAGCTAATGCAGTAGACAGATCTTAGCTTTGCTCACGCGGCATCTCCGTCGGCAGGGGTTCAGACCGTTTTCCCCTCTTTCTGCTGCGTTTGTATTGGCTTTGATATTCACGTCTCTGCTTTGTAACTTCGTAGAGGACGATACCCGAACTTGTCCCAAGGTTCAGACTTTCAATCATGCCAAACATAGGTATTGATATACACATATCACACCGGGCAACGGCAAGTTCGCTGATACCCCGCGCCTCATTACCAAACCATACAGCAAGCTTCGTATATTGCTGATAATCGACCTCATGCAGAAAAGCACTGGCTTTGCCTTTGACGTGAGGCGATGTCACGACAGAGACAAATCCCTTTCTTTCGAGATGATCAAAGCAATCCTCGGTACTGTCAAACCGTTTAACAAACGTCCACTTAACCGCAGAAACAGACGTTTTCGACAGTGATTTACGTTCACGCATGTCCTGCCAATCGTCTGACAACGACTGTCGCGGATCGATGACATAGACCTTTTCAACACCAAGAGCATTCGCATTGCGAATGACTGACCCAATGTTTTTTACATCCGATGGATCTTCAATAACTGCGATCAGGTTCTTGCACCGAAATGGCTTGATCGCCTGAGCACGCTGACGAACCGCGTTTCTAGATCGCTTAGATTCTGAATTATCCATATAAATAGCGGCTCAAGAAGATTAAATATCGCAATGCAGCTTATAATGGAAATTTTGATGCGAACATACCGTTGCATCCAAAAGAGACCAATCTCTCCATGCAGCGGTTTTTATCTATCCCTGAAGCCGCTTTGACAGATCTTCAAGCTGGTCCAGGCTCTTGTACTTGATCTGGACAGAACCGGTCTCGTTATCCTTGTGGCTGATACTGACTTTCATGCCAAGGGCATCTGACAAAGCCTTCTCAAGGGCCTTGGTGTCGGCATCTTTCTCCTTCTTCGGAGCCTTCGGTTTGGCTTCCGGCAAACCTTCCTGTCCCAGACGTTCCGCCTCGCGCACAGACAGGCCATGCTCGACAATCTGCTCAGCAAGCGCTGCAGGCTCATCAGACGTAATCAGGGCCCTGGCATGCCCAGCGGTCAAAAGACCCTCTGACAGGTAGTCCTGAACGCTGTTAGGCAGCTTCAGAAGTCGCAGGGTATTCGCCACATGACTGCGGCTCTTGGCAATCACATCCGCCAGGTCCTGCTGAGTATACTGGAATTCCTCCATAAGCTGCTGATAACCAAGAGCTTCTTCCAGCGGATTAAGGTCTGCACGCTGGACATTCTCGATGATCGCGATTTCAAGAGCTTCCTTGTCGGATACATCGTGAATCAGAACAGGAACTTCATGAAGTCCGGCGCGCTGGGCCGCGCGCCAACGGCGTTCACCGGCAATCAGCTCGTAGGAATCCGTCTCATCCGCAACCGGACGCACAAGAATTGGCTGGACGATGCCCTTCTCCTTGATGGAGTTTGTCAGATCCGTCAGATCATCTTCAGCAAAGGTCTTGCGCGGGTTACGCGGGTTGGCGCGGACAAATTCGATTGGAATACGCCGCTGGGTCCGGGACCGCTCAATCGCTTCCGCCTCCGAATCGATATCGCCCATCAATGCAGCCAGGCCACGCCCCAACCGTTTCCGAGACTCATCCGCCATTTTGCCTCATCCCCAATCACTATTCATCGTCATTACGTATACGAATCTAATATACGTAAGTTATTGATTTTATTTACTAAGCAGCTCTAAGTGTCTTCTCACGCTGAATGACTTCAGACGCCAGCTTCAAATAAGCCTGGCTGCCTGTACACTTCAGATCATAGAGCAGAGCAGGTTTTCCATAAGACGGAGCCTCAGATACCCGCACATTGCGGGGAATAACCGTCTCATAGACCTTATCGCCCATATATTCTTTCACATCGGCAACAACCTGATTGGCCAGATTGTTCCGTCCATCATACATGGTCAGCACAATGCCATGGATGTCCAGTCCCGGGTTCAGGGACTTTTTCACCTGCTCCACGGTCTGGAGAAGCTGGCTCAGACCCTCAAGCGCAAAGAACTCACACTGCAGAGGAACCAGAATAGAGTTCGCAGCTGTAAGAGAATTGATCGTCAGCAGATTGAAACTCGGCGGGCAATCCACCAGCACATAGCTGAAATCCGGGATTGTTTCATCAGCTCCCACGCGCTCTGCATGGGCTGAAATGGCACTCCGCAAACGGTGGGCCCGGTCTGATTCAGAAGCAATTTCAAGCTCCAGGCCCAGAAGATCCATGGTTGATGGCGCAATATAGAGACGCGGAACCGCTGTTTCCCGGCAGGCTTCAGCCAGAGAGTTTTCACCGGCCAGCACCTCGTAGGTCGAGATCCCACGATCTTTGCGGCCAACACCCAACCCGGTTGAAGCATTGCCTTGTGGATCAAGGTCCACAATCAGCACCTTTTCGCCAATAGCGGCAAGCGCGGTACCAAGATTAATCGCTGTTGTCGTCTTGCCCACACCACCCTTCTGGTTGGCAACGGCAATAACGCGCGGCTGTTTCTGAGAGGGCGTTGTCATTTGGGCTCGGGCCTCACTGCACCAAACTGATATCTGTCATCGGAGAAAGCGACCGCACTTCAGCGATAACGCTATCATCATCAACAATGCTTTTATGTTGTAACAGATCAAAGACCCATTCGTCAGACGCTTCTTCAATTTCTGCGGCAAATTCTCGACCTTTGTGGAAAAGCGCAGATGTCTGCCCTGTCATTACCGGCTGAATAAATCCACATAATTGGCGGAAAGATGCCAATGCGCGCGCCGAAATGACGTCGACCTGTTGATCGAAATCGGCCAGAACTGTTTCTATCCGCCCGTTGATAACCTGTGCAGAGCAGCCTGTTTCCCGGATCACCGTACGCAGAAATGCGACCTTGCGCTCGTTACTCTCCACAAGAACAACATGACCGCCCTCTTCCTTCTCCATCATCAGAATGGCCGTCACAAGACCAGGAAAGCCAGCTCCGGAACCAATATCAAGCCATGTTCTGGCCTCTGGCTTCATCATGACAAGCTGCGCTGAATCCAGCACATGACGCTGCCAGATCTGATCCAGTGTCTTTGGTGAGATCAGATTCTGAGCTGGCTGCCATTTCCGAACCAGAGAGACATAATGTTCGAGGCGGTCTTTTGTTTCACGTGAAACCGAATACCGGGATTCTATAACCCGAAAACATGCTTCTGAATTCATTGTCTAGACAACGTCCCGTTTTTGTCCGGCCTTTTTCGCATAAGCCAACAGCAGGGTAAGCGCTGCCGGCGTCATACCTTCCATCCGCGCTGCCTGCCCCAATGTCGTCGGACGCACATGTTCAAGCTTCTGAGCAAGCTCCTTAGACAAGCCTGCGAGGGATGCATAGTCCAGGTCCGGGGGCAGCAATACATTCTGATCCCGCTTGAACGTATCAATATCACTCTGCTGCCTCTTCAGATAGACCGCATACTGTGCCTCAATGGATACCTGTTCTGCAATCTTCTCGGGAAGTGCCCCGATATCCGGCCAGATCGGTTTCAGATCTTCTATATCAATGGATGGATAAGATAGCATTTCAAAGGCTGAACGGCGAACGCCATCCTGATTCATTTTGAGGCCGAATCGATTAGCTTCATTCGGTGTAAGAGACAAAGATGTCAGTAACGCCTCGGCTTTCTCCAACGCATCCCGCTTTGCCTCAAACGACGCTTGACGATGCTGACCTACAAGGCCGAATTCAATACCCAATGGTGTCAAACGCTGGTCAGCATTATCGGCTCTGAGGGTCAGTCGGTATTCCGCACGTGATGTGAACATACGATACGGCTCGGCTACACCGCGCGTGACAAGATCATCAATCATCACACCGATATATCCCTGGCTCCTATCAATTGTTACGGAATCGAATCCGCCGCTTCGACGCGCCGCATTGAGACCAGCCAACAGACCTTGCGCTCCGGCTTCCTCATACCCGGTTGTGCCATTGATCTGACCTGCAAGATACAGCCCCGACAACCTTTTCGTTTCTAGTGTCGGATAGAGGTCGCGAGGATCCACATAGTCATATTCAATCGCATAGCCATACTGAAAGACCTTCACATCCTCCAGACCCTCTATGCTCCGCAGAAATGCATCCTGACAATCTTCTGGCAGGCTTGTCGAAATCCCATTCGGATAAACAGCGTGATCATCCAGCCCTTCCGGCTCCAGAAAAATCTGATGACCATCGCGCTCACCAAACCGGACAATTTTGTCTTCAATCGATGGACAGT
Organism: Coralliovum pocilloporae; assembly: GCF_030845175.1. NCBI lineage: Bacteria > Pseudomonadati > Pseudomonadota > Alphaproteobacteria > Hyphomicrobiales > Coralliovaceae > Coralliovum > Coralliovum pocilloporae. The sequence continues at coordinate 1,486,375 of NZ_CP132542.1, forward strand.
AGCGCGGCCCTACTCCGTCAATCCGCCCGGAGTACATAGCGGACTGATCCAGGTTGTCCGAGATAATCTGGTGTGTATTGGTATTGGTCCGGGTCAAATAACAAGAGATCTGAGGAACCCGAATTTCATCCGTCAGTGTTGAAAATGGTTCCGGAGGCGAATCGCCTGGCTGTTCCTGCAACTTCTCCCAGTGAATCGTTCTGCCATCCAGTCGTGCGGGTGTCCCTGTCTTCAAACGACCCGTAGTAAAACCGAGCGCTGCCAGTCTATTCGCCAGCGTTACGGCCGGATTTTCATTCATTCGACCCGCCGGAATCGTCTTCTTACCCATATGGATCAGACCATTGAGAAATGTTCCTGTGGTCAGAACAACAGCACCGGCACCAAATGATCTACCATCAGCCAGGGCGACCCCTTTGATTGAGCCATCCGCATTCTGAATGAGATCAGCCACCTCACCTTCCAGAATATCGAGATTTTCCTGGTCTCCCAGCAACTGTTGAATGGCCTGTCGATAAAGCTTCCGATCCGCCTGAGCGCGAGGTCCACGAACAGCTGGCCCCTTACGACGGTTCAAGACCCGAAACTGAATACCGGACTGGTCGATTGCACGACCCATCAAGCCATCCAGGGCATCAATTTCCCGAACCAAATGGCCTTTGCCAAGGCCACCAATAGCCGGATTACAGGACATAACGCCGATGCTATCTGTCTTCAGCGTAATCAGCGCCGTCCGGACACCCAGGCGCGCAGATGCAGCTGCCGCTTCTGTTCCGGCATGCCCACCCCCTACAACAATAACATCGTAAGTCAGCACTTTTCTTCATCCTGTCTGTGCTCCGCATTTATTACGGAGACGAATCGGCATTCATGATTCACGTGAAACATTACTCGATCAGATTTTAGCAGACTATGTTTCACGTGAAACACCTGCTATTTTCCGATACAAAACTCCCGGAAAATAACATCCAGCAGATCATCGACGTCTATTACACCAACAAGCTTTCCAAGACTATCCCCTGCCTGCCTCAAATGTTCAGCGACCAGCTCCACACCAAGATCGGTCGAAGCTAGCGCCATATCCAAAGCATCTCGAACTTCAAGCAGTAATGATTTATGGCGTTGACGTGTCCAGACAGCGGACTCACTCTTTCCATCACCACAGAGCCGTGCCACACGTTCTGACAGCTCATCAATGAGATCGCCCAGACCTTCTCCCGTCCGGGCAGAAAACAACAAAGATCCATCACTCTTTTGTTTCTGAGCCGATTCAATCAGGTCGGTCTTGTTCTGCGCCTTGATAATTTCAGCATCGGTCTGGAGCCTAGCGAGCTCATCGTCTACAGAGGTGCCTTTATGATCCGTGAGAGCAACAACAAGATCGGCCCGTACGGCTTCTACAGTACTGCGCCTAATCCCCTCTTGTTCAACCAGGTCCGTTGTTTCTCTCAACCCGGCTGTATCAAAGACAGAAACCGGATAGCCACGAAGATCAAGCTGGACCTCTATGACGTCTCGTGTTGTCCCTGGCTGGTCTGTCACAATAGCCACATCCCGTTTCGCCAAGGCATTCAAAAGGCTCGACTTGCCGACATTTGGGGCACCAACAAGCGCAATCCGAACCCCGTCCCTTATCCGCTCCCCAATTTCACCCTGTGTGATATGGCGATTAATCTCAGCAGACAGATTTCGAATTTCATCAAAGAGACCATCAGTCACATCCGATGGAACATCTTCTTCATCTGCAAAATCGAGGTCAGCTTCAATGAGTGCTCTCATCCGGACAATATCTGCACGCCATGTTGAATAGATTTTCTCCAGCCCGCCGGCCATTTGTACAACAGCCTGCCGCCGCTGCACTTCCGTATCTGCGTGGATAAGATCACCAAGACCTTCAACAGCAGTCAGATCCAGCTTTCCATTTTCAAAGGCGCGTCGGGAAAACTCCCCTGGCTCCGCAGCACGGACACCTGGTATCTGCGAGAGGCAATCCAGAAGGATGGCAACAACAGCACGACTGCCATGACAATGAATCTCAACCACATCCTCACCGGTAAAACTGGCTGGTGCCGGAAAGGAAAGCAGGATGACCTGATCCAGGAGAGACTTATCCACCGGGTGATATAAATTGCAGAGTGTGGATTGCCGTGGAGACGGATAAGCCTGTTTTAAAAAAGTTTCGATTGCGAATCGAGACTGGGAACCAGATAGGCGAATAACTGCAACACCAGCAGGAACCGATCCGCTGGACAGCGCAAATATCGTTGTATCAGCTTGTCTCATCTCCTATTTATCCACTTCTTATAAACAGGCAGAAATTCATTTCTGAACCGACTCTATTCGTCGAATCTAACAAAAGAGGCGTCCGATCAAATCGGACGCCTCAGAACTATCACAGATTTTTTGACCAATCAGGTGTTCATTGAATCAAAGAAGTCTGAATTGCTCTTCGTCTGTTTCAACTTGTCGATCAGGAACTCAACCGCATCCACAGTTCCCATGGATGACAAAATCCGCCGAAGAACAAACGTCTTCTGAAGATCACCCTTAGACACCAGAAGATCCTCCTTACGCGTACCGGACTTGAGAATATCCATGGCCGGATAAACGCGTTTGTCGGCGACCTTGCGATCCAGGACGATCTCGGAGTTGCCCGTGCCCTTGAATTCTTCAAAAATCACTTCATCCATACGGCTACCCGTATCAATCAGCGCTGTAGCAATAATCGTCAGTGAACCACCCTGCTCGATGTTTCGAGCCGCACCAAAAAAGCGCTTCGGGCGCTGCAACGCATTCGCGTCAACACCGCCGGTGAGAACCTTACCGGATGATGGGACCACAGTGTTGTAGGCACGGCCCAGACGGGTGATGGAGTCGAGAAGAATAATAACGTCACGACCGTGCTCGACCAGACGCTTGGCTTTCTCAATCACCATTTCGGCGACCTGAACGTGACGGGCAGCCGGCTCATCAAAGGTCGAGGAAATCACCTCTCCTTTCACCGTACGCTGCATGTCTGTCACTTCTTCTGGTCGTTCATCAATCAGAAGAACAATCAGATAGCTCTCCGGATGATTGGTCGTGATTGCCTTAGCGATGTTCTGCAGCAGGACAGTTTTACCGGTCCTTGGCGGAGCCACAATCAGACCACGCTGACCTTTACCCAGCGGTGCAACCAGGTCGATAACCCGGGCACTGAGATCCTTGATTGTGGGATCTTCGATTTCCATCTGAAACCGTGAATCAGGATAAAGTGGAGTAAGGTTGTCAAAGTGAACCTTATGCCGGGCCTTTTCCGGATTTTCAAAGTTGATTGTGTCCACCTTGAGAAGCGCAAAATAACGCTCGCCCTCTTTCGGACTGCGGATCTGACCTTCAACCGTATCGCCGGTTCTCAGAGAAAAGCGACGGATCTGAGATGGTGAAACATAGATGTCATCGGGACCTGGCAGATAATTGGCATCCGGAGACCGCAAAAAACCGAAGCCATCCTGGAGAACCTCCAGAACGCCCTCACCGATAATACGAATATCCTGTTCAGCCAGCTGCTTGAGAATGGCAAACATCAGCTCCTGCTTTCGCAGCGTGCTGGCATTCTCCACATCATGGCTTTCAGCAAAAGTAAGCAGCTCCGTCGGGGTCTTCGACTTGAGCTCCTGGAGTTTCATCTCCTGCATGGATTGAATCTCTATCTAATGATCAGGCAATAGGCCTGAAACGTGTTGAACATTGGAAGTAAGACAGACAGACCGATGGATCCATATCGCGAATCCACATCACCTTTTCCGGGTCAAACCGACGAGATGATTCTGTCAAAAGGAGTGATTAGGCGGGACAATACGCAAATCTTGCTCATAAGACAAGCTTTTCCGCAGAACCGGGTGTTCGAAGCTGATCACAAAAAGGGCTTAAAGACAACGATCAGCACAATAGCAACCATCAACAGCGTAGGTAACTCATTGATAATACGATAATATTTGGAAGATTTCTGATTGTTGTCACCTGCAAACTCCCGCACATGACGCGCCAGAACCCCATGATATGCTGACATCAGAAAAACCAGCAACAACTTGATATGAAACCAGCCGTCAGTGAAAAAATCTGCCGCATAAGCTGTTGCAAGACCAAAAATCCAGCTCGCAATCATGGACGGTGTCATGATCGCCTTCAGAAGACGCCGTTCCATGATCTTGAACGTTTCAGACAGCTCTGAGCCAGTCTCAGCATCCGCATGATAGACCATCAGACGCGGCAAATAGAAAAGACCCGCCATCCAGGCAAGGACGGACATGATGTGAAAGGCTTTCATCCATTCATACATGACGGGTCACTCTCTTAACGCTTGAAACCACGTACGCGAGCAACAAGCTGCTCAACATGAGCGACTGGCGCGTTTGGCGTAATACCGTGACCGAGATTGAAAATAAACGGACCGGACCCAAGATCTTCAAGAATCCGATCAACAGCTTCATCAAGTGCCCTGCCCCCGGCAATCAGCTTCTGTGGATCAAGATTGCCCTGAACGGCGCAATGTTTCTGGAGATTGTCCCGGGCCCAGCCGGTTGGAACCGACCAGTCAAGACCGACAGCATTTACACCGCTATCCCGCGCCACCTCTTCATAAAGAGGTCCAACGCCTTTCGGGAATGCAACAATCTTTGCATCGGGATGATGAGCGCGAACACCGCTGACAATGCGCTTCAGAGGTTCAAAGCACCATCTGCGGAATTGTTCCTCATCAAGAGAGCCAGCCCAGGTATCAAAAATCTGAACTGCATCAGCACCTGCATCAATCTGGGCAGAGAGATACCGGATTGACGAGTCAACCAGACAATCAACCAGTATCTGGAAACTGTCAGGATCAGTAAGAGCCATCTGTCGTGCGGCAGCCTGGTCTGGTGAGCCTCGACCACCGATCATATAGGTCGCTACCGTCCAGGGAGCGCCACAGAAGCCGAACAGCGTCGTTTCAGCTGGAAGACCATCCCGGACACGAGAGACCGTCTCCAGCACCGGTTCAAGGTGCTTCAGTACATTGTCAGGTTTCAGGGTCTGGATACCGGCTGCATCCAATGGCTCAAGGATAGGACCCACTCCTTCCTCAAACCGGACATCCTGTCCGAGAGCGTCTGGAATAACCAGAATGTCTGAAAACAAAATTGAGACATCAAAACCAAAGCGACGAATTGGCTGGAGTGTCACTTCGGTAGCCAGTTCCGGTGTGTAACAGAGATCAAGGAATCCGTTGGCTTGCGCTCTGGTTGCCCGATATTCCGGCAGATAGCGCCCTGCCTGTCTCATCATCCACATTGGAGGAGATGCGAAGCTCTGTCCCTCGAGAACCTGAAGAGCTTTCCGGTTGGCTTTGGGATCAGTCACGATGTGAGAACTCCTATTCACAAATCCCCTAATAAAGGATTCTTTAATATTTAGATTTTGTTTCTTATTAGCAGTGGATTATCCGTATTCTCATCCATCCACAATCCCGCTATTGATATTCCGTATCAATCAGCCGGTGCCCAATCCTTGATGTGGATCATTGTGGATTGATTGCAAATGAAAAATTTCCATTGATAAATGAGCTCGTTATGGCCTCTCGAAGCTGATTTGACCGGAACAAGTCTGTTATGATTATTCTGGACAACGTCGTGATCGCGAAATGTTTACCACTTGTTAACTTTTTCGATCTGGAGCTTTGCACACTTGGATGAGCTGTTGATGAATTTTAAGGTTTTGTTAACGATTTGGGCAGCCTCTCCAAAACGGGCCAACTTATCGGAATCCATCCACAGCCATCAGGATATATTGTGAAAAACCGAACCACCTACTTTCATCTTCACATGATTTCAGACGCGACGGGCGAGACGCTGATTGCCGTGGGTCGCGCAGCTGCGGCGCAATATGTCTCTTCTGCAGCGGTGGAGCATGTTTATCCGTTGGTTCGCAAAATGGAGCAGCTTGATGACATTCTCCGGTCCATTGAGGATGCGCCGGGGATTGTTCTCTATACCCTCCTCGCCCCTGATCTGATTGATCGGCTTGAGAGGTTCTGCCGGTCCCTGGGTGTGCCGAGCGTGAATATTCTTGATCCAGTCATGACAGTCTTTCAATCCTATCTGGGATCCGCATCGTCTGGCCGTGCCGGTGCCCAGCATGCACTGAATTCCGAGTATTTCCGCCGGATAGAGGCCCTGAATTTCACCATTGCCCATGATGATGGTCAGATGACCCAGGATCTGGATGAAGCAGATATTGTTCTTGCGGGTATCAGTCGGACCTCAAAAACACCCACAAGCATGTATCTGGCAAACAGGGGGATCAAGACGGCAAACGTTCCGATTGTGCCCGGAATCCCCATACCAAAAGAGCTGGAAATCGCAAAAAACCCCCTTGTTATTGGGCTTGTTGCGTCTCCGGAACGTCTGGTTCAGATCCGGCAGAACCGGATGTTGGGTCTGAACGCCGACGCACTCGATTCCGGATATACAGACAAGGCAGCTATTGCAAAAGAAGTGGTTCAAACCCGGAAAATGTGCGCTAAACATGGATGGGAGGTTCTGGATGTTACCCGGCGGTCGATTGAAGAAACCGCTGCGGCCATTCTATCCCTCTATCAGGCCCATCGGGAAAAGAATCGGAATCCGGATTAATGACCAGACTAATTCTCGCCTCCGGCAGTCGCACCCGTCGCATGCTTCTGGACAATGCAGGTCTCTCTTTTGATGTCCAGACCGCTGATGTGGATGAACGGTCGATTGAGGCTCCATTGCTCGAGGCTGCTTTTCCGCCCGATGATATTGCAGCGGTTCTGGCAGAAGCCAAGGCTGTTGATGTAAGCGAAAGATACCCCGAAGCCCTTGTGATTGGTGCGGATCAGACGCTTGGCCTTGGGGATCGCAGATTCAACAAGCCGGCGGATATTACTGCGGCCCGAAAGCAGTTGCTGGACCTGCGTGGCCAGACCCATGGGCTTCATTCAGCGGTCGTCTGCGCGCGGGATGGCGAGGCAATCTGGCGTCATGTGTCTACCGCCTGGCTCACCATGCGGGATTTCTCGCCTGAATATCTCGGCCACTACATGGCTGAGGTTGGCGACAGGGTTCTGGAAAGCGTGGGGTGCTATCAGCTTGAAGGGCCGGGCATTCAGCTTTTCAAAGAGATCAAGGGAGATTATTTTACAATCCTTGGATTGCCTCTCTTTCCCTTGCTTGATTTTCTTAGAACTGATGGTGTTTTGGAAGCGTAATGACCGAGCCTTTGAAACGAGTTTGCGTGATTGGATGGCCAATTGGTCATTCCCGGTCTCCCGTTATTCACACCCATTGGCTTGAGGTCCATGGTCTGGAAGGGCTCTACAGTCGGATGGCTGTGCCGGAGCATGAAATCGACGCGTTTCTGCAAGGTCTGGAACGACATGGCTATTGTGGCGCGAATGTCACGATTCCTCACAAGGAAGCAGCCTACAAAAATGCTGCCCGGCGAACCGGAACCGCTCAGACACTGGGCGTTGCCAATACACTCTGGTTTGAAGATGGAGAACTCTGGGCGGACAATACAGATGGCTATGGTTTCCTGGCTAATCTGGATGCTGGAGCGCCGGGCTGGGATCAGAATCCGGAGACGGCTCTGGTGCTCGGAGCAGGGGGTGCATCCCGTGCAATTGTTCACGGTCTGATCGGGCGGGGATATAAATCTGTCTGTGTGGCCAATCGCTCTCTGGACAAGGCCGAGGCACTGAGAGAGCAGTTCGGGGAAAACGTCTTGCCGATTTCCTGGGATGCAAGACACAGCGTCCTGCCATCGGCCTCGCTACTGGTCAACACAACCTCCCTTGGCATGAAAGATCAGCCGGATCTGGAATTTGATCTGTCTGAGGCATCAGATGGACTTGTGGTAACAGATATCGTTTACGCACCGCTGAGAACGCGCTTGCTGGATGAGGCTGCGGCAAAGGGGCTGCGGACTGTCGACGGGCTCGGCATGCTTCTGCATCAGGCTGTTCCAGGATTTGAGCGCTGGTTCGGTGTCAGGCCGGAGGTAACCGATACACTGCGGCAGCTTGTTCTGAAAGATATGGGGCTTGGCACGTGATCCTGATCGGCCTGACCGGCTCAATTGGTATGGGAAAGTCCACAACAGCCGGACTGTTTTCGGAGTTCGGCGTTGTCGTCCATGATGCTGATGCTGCGGTTCATGCTCTTTATGCCAGCAAGGCTGTTCCCCTGATTGCTGAAAGATTTCCCGATGCTGTATCGGATGGTCGCGTGGACAGGCAGAAGCTGGGTGCACTTGTTCTGGGTGACAAATCGGCGATGAAAGAGCTTGAGGCCATTGTTCATCCGCTGGTGCATCAGGCGGAGTTCGACGTTTTGATGTCTGCTGAAGAATCCGGTGCTTGGGCGGCATTGCTGGATATTCCTCTTTTGTTTGAAACAGGTGGCGATAAACGGGTGGATGTTACACTTGTTGTTTCGGCACCGACTCAAATCCAGAAAGACCGTGTTCTTGCCCGTCCGGGCATGACAGAGGAAAAGTTTGCGCAGATTCTTGCCCGTCAGATGCCTGATGATGAAAAACGAAGCCGGGCCGACTTTGTTGTGGAGACCGGCTCAGGTATTGATGATGCAAGGGCACAGGTTCAGGCTATTGTCGAGCAATTGAAAACCAGACCGCAGGAAGCCTGGGAAAACCGGAAGTCAGGGAAGGGCGTCTAATATGCGTGAGATCGTACTCGATACGGAAACGACGGGCCTTGATCCAAAAACCGGGGACCGGCTGGTTGAAATCGGTGGTGTTGAACTGATCAACCATATCCCCACCGGCAACGTCTATCATCAGTATATCAATCCTGAGCGGGACATGCCGGAAGAGGCCTTTCGTGTTCATGGGCTGTCTGCTGAATTTCTGTCGGACAAACCGGTTTTTGCTGATGTCGCCAGGGCCTTTGTCGATTTTGCAGCCGGTGCCAAACTGGTCATCCATAACGCTGCCTTTGACATGGGCTTCATCAATCATGAGCTGAGAGGTCATGGATATGACCCGATTGGCAATGAACATGTGATTGATACGCTGATGATGGCACGGCGGAAACACCCGGCCGGCCCGAACAGTCTTGATGCGCTTTGCTCACGTTATGGTATCGACAACTCCAAGCGTACCAGGCATGGCGCCCTTCTTGATGCCGAACTTCTGGCCGAAGTCTATATCGAGCTTCTCGGCGGCAAGCAGTCAAATCTTGGTTTTGGTGATGATGGTGCTGCCAGCCGGTCAGCAAGCACTGGTCCGGTTGGTTTGCAATCAGGCGCGCGCGCGAAACAGCGTCCCGCACCTCTGCCGTCCCGTCTGTCTGATGGAGAGCGCGAGGCTCACCAGGCTTTTGTCGAGAGCCTTGGAGATAATGCGCTCTGGCACAAATACGGCTCTTGAACCAACACAGACCGGATTGTTTGTCGCCGGACAGGTTTTACTTTGTCGCAAAAGCATGAAAAAGCCGGATCAAATGACCCGGCTTCATAATCTCGGTCAAAGCCTGAATCAGTTCGGCTTTGATGTATCCGCGCCCTCAGCTGCAGCCTGCTGAAGCTGAACTTCCGCAGCGCGCTGACGATAAAGAGCTGCAAAATCGATCGGATCAAGCATCAGCGGCGGGAAGCCACCGCGCTGTGTTGATTCAGCGATGATCTGACGAGCGAACGGGAACAGAAGACGCGGGCACTCGATCATGATGACCGGATGCAGGGAGTCTTTTGGAACACCGGTGATGCGGAAAATGCCGGAATAAACCAGATCGCATGCGAAAACGACGCTGCCGTCTTCATCCTGGGCTTTTGCTTCAAGCTTCAGGTCAACTTCAAAATCTGTGTCAGACAGCGGCTTGCCGTTGACATTGACCTGAATGTTGATGTTCGGAGACTTCTCACGAGGCCGCAGAGAGTCGGGAGCCTTCGGGTTTTCAAAGGACAGGTCTTTTACATACTGTGCCAGTACATTGAGCTGCGGTGCAGCGCCGTCTGCCTGCGCGCCAGCTGCTGGGGTCTCTTCAGCCATTCGTTTTTCCTGATGTTAAACGGACCAAAATCGGTATTGGTTGGATAGGATCGTGTGGGAGGAGCTACCATTAATGGGCTCGGAAAACAAGACTGGCACCCTGAAGACGGATGCTAATCTCTGGTTTTGTCATCCAGCCAGGGAGAGGAAGGGTCGGATTTTCCGGGCTCTTCGGCCACATCCCAATCTTCTTCATCAAGATCGACCACAGGTCCATTGTTCCTGTGGGAGTGACGGGCACCACCATAGGAATGGCTGGCATGAACGGATGCCACGGTGATCTTTGATCGAATGACAGCCCACAACGCCCGGCGGAACTGGGGTATAAACAGCAGAAAGCCAAGTCCATCTGTGACAAAGCCGGGGGTCAGCAGCAGAACACCGGCAACCATGATCATGGCACCATGACCCAGCGCTTCTCCGGGAATACGCCCGGCCTCTGTTTCCTGTTGGATGGTCCGCATCAGGCCGAAGCCCTGCATCCGTAAAAGGATACTGCCGATCACGGCTGTGACAAAAATCATCAGCAATGTTGCCCAGAGGCCGATTGCATCGCCCAGAAGAATAAAGACGGCAATCTCAAGAATGGGAATACCAAGCAGCAGAAGCGGTATGATGGTCAGTGGCATAGCGTATCAATGATCTCGTTGATTGAGCCCCCTATATAGGCCTGATCACGACAGTTTGCGAGAAATTGTCGCGGTAGGTCGTCGGATCGGGTGTTTTCAATGCGTTTGCTGCAAAGGAAGGGCTTTTCTTTTGGGAGCGAATTGCTATGGATAGAATGAAATTCTAAACTTGATTGTCGGCGGTACCGTTGACATATCAGGATTAAAGCAGATCCGGTTGATACAATCGGACGTCACTCTGGCCGGGAGATCATTCAGCCAATGAGTTTTACGAGTCTATTCTTTCTGATTTTGGCTGTGGTCCTGTTCGCCTATCTTCGCAGTATTCTTGGGCGTCGCACGGGCAATGAGCGCTCCCACCACGAGAGCAATCCTTATCAGCAGAAGACAGATTCCCGTCAGGCCAATGACAATGTTATCGCTCTTCCCCGTCGGGATGGCGAAGAAGAAGCACCGGCTTCCGGGTCTGATGAGGAGGAACTGAAAGAGCAGCTTTCCAAGTTTGCAGACCCTGATACGCCATTGTTCGATCAGATCACCGATCTGATGTCGAAGGACGACAACTTCCATCCTGAGCCTTTCCTTGATGGTGCGCGTATGGCGTATGAGATGATTGTGACAGCCTATTCATCCGGTGACCGCAAGACTCTCAAGTCTCTTCTGAGCAAGGATGTCTTTGACAGTTTCTCCGGTGCCATTGATGACAGGGAATCTCGCCAGGAAACCGTCGATTTTACCTTTATTGGTATAGACAAGGCCCAGCTTGCAGCCGTCATGATTGTGGATCAGGAAATTCAGGTTACCGTACAGTTCTCCAGTCAGCTCATTTCTGCGACCAAGAATGAAGACGGGGCCATTGTGGATGGTGATCCGGAGCAGATTGTCGACGTGAAGGACATCTGGACCTTTGCTCGACCGCTCAAGTCGCGGGATCCAAACTGGAAACTGATCGCTACAGAAGCGGTCTGATCATGAAGGCGGATCGACTTCATGGCTTCCCCGATGAGATCGATCCTGGCCTTTCTTGGTTTTGCGGTTTGTTTGACGATGGATATTCCTGCCCCAGCTCAAGCTGATGACCGGCTACAACCGGTTTTGTTTGATGATATTTCAGGGTGGTCTGACGATGATCATCTGGAAGCTTTTCAGACCTTTCTGAATTCCTGTCATCAGGCTCGACACTCTCTCCCCAAAACAAGAGATCTGGGTATATCGGGCATCGATCTGCAAGAGGTCTGCAGAAAGGCGCTTGAAGAGACGGGTGTAAAGACGAAAGAACAGGCCAGGGCGTTCTTCGAGACCCATTTTTCTCCCCACAGAATAGTGGCTGATGGTTTTGTCACCGGCTATTTCGAGCCGACGGTCAACGGATCAAGAACAGCTTCCGATCTCTATACGGTGCCTCTGCTCAGGCGTCCTGCGGATCTGGTTAAAGTCCGGGATGCCGAAGCGGGGCGCGATGGAATCCGGTTCGGCAGGCAGACGGACGAGGGACTTGTCCCTCATTTTGATCGAAAGGCTGTTGAAACCGGCGCTCTGGACGATCAGGGTCTTGAACTTGTCTGGTTGGAAAGCCGGATTGATGCGTTTTTCATTCACCTTCAGGGTTCTGCCCGCATAGAACTGACTGACGGGTCGATGATGCGTGTGGGTTTCGATGGCAAGTCGGGCCATGATTACACCCCCATCGGCCGCATTCTGATTGAACGGGGAGAGCTTGAGCGCGAGTCTGTCACCATGGACAGCATCCGGGACTGGCTCGAAGACCACCCGGATAAAGCCAATGATCTCATGTGGCAGAACCGGTCGTTTATCTTTTTCAGGGAAAACGAGGCGGAGGCTCACCTTGGTCCTGTTGCAGCTGCAAATGTGCCACTGGTGCCCTGGCGCAGTCTTGCGGTCGATCGGACGTTGCACACATTCGGAACACCGGTTTGGGTGGGCGCGGATCTTGGTGATGTCCGTTCCGCTCCCGAATCAGTCAACCGGCTGATGATCGCCCAGGACACCGGATCTGCGATTATCGGCCCGGCCCGGGGTGATATTTTTACAGGTTCCGGTCCGGATAACGGTCAGATTGCCGGGGCCATAAAACACCCTGCTATCATGTTTCTGCTGGTGCCAAATCCGGGTTCAAAGCAGCCATGAAGAAGTCGCGCCGCCGATTTGGTCATCTGTCAGACGATGATCTGAAAGTCTGGAATGCTGTTGCAAAAACAGTCACGCCGCTGGACGGGCGGTACGGTCCCGTGAAAGAGAATTCTGAATCGGAGACGACCGAAATACCCGGTGAAATCAAAAAATTAGCCGGCTTATCCGGTTTATCCAAAACCACTGAGCAGATAAAAAAAACCGGAACCAACCCCTCAATACCTCACATAAAGCCTCTGGCGCCGCTGGAACAGCGTCTCAGGCGCAAGTTGGTCAAGGGTCGTGTTTCTATTGATGCCCGAATTGATCTTCACGGAATGACCCAGGCCGAAGCACATATGGCCTTGCGGGGATTTTTATTCCGATGCCATCAGAATGATCATCGCTTGGCCCTTGTCATTACCGGAAAAGGAACTAGAAAGGGGGAGGGGGGCGACACAGGAATTCTCCGGAGAGTCGTGCCTCAATGGTTGAGGCAGCCGGATCTTCGGCCATTTGTCGTAAGTATTGAAGAGGCGCATCTTTCCCACGGCGGAGCCGGTGCTCTCTATATAAGAATACGACGTCGCAGGGAGGGGAGAACCTGATGACGCCATTTGGCGCTAAACTCAGGGAAATGCGCGCTATGCGCCAGATTACTCTGAAAGAGATGGCCAAAGCGCTTGAAGTATCCAGTGCGTATCTCTCTGCGTTGGAGCATGGCCACAGAGGCAAGCCGAACTGGTATTTTGTCCAGCGCGTGATTTCCTATTTCAATGTGATCTGGGATGAGGCGGAAGAGATCCAGCGTCTGGCAGAGCGTTCGGACCCGAAAGTCACGATTGACACCAGTGGTCTTGAGCCCCAGGCAACCGAGCTGGGTAATCTTCTGGCTGAGAAGATCCGCGGCCTGTCGGCAGAAAGTTGTGAGCGACTGATCCGGGAAGTGCAGATCGCTGCGGCAAAGGACGACGTCTGATAGAGCATAGTCCCGAAAAGTGTGTTCGGTTTTCGAATGAATCTTGACCCAAGATAAACCGGCACAGATTGCTCTGCACCGGTTCAATAATCAAATCACCCCGAAAGACTTACAGGATATAGCGGCTGAGATCGGTGTTACGCGCCAGATCGCCAATATGCGTGTTCACATAGTCCGCATCGACCACGATGGTTTCCCCGGCGCGATCAGGCGCTGTGAATGAGATATCGTCCAGAATACGCTCAAGCACGGTCTGCAATCGGCGCGCTCCGATATTCTCTACCGATGCGTTGATCTCCACAGCCAGCTCGGCAATGGTATCAATGGCATCGTCGGTGATGGTCAGATCCACGTCTTCCGTTGCCATAAGCGCTTTGTACTGTTTGGGCAGGCTGGCTTCCGTATCGGACAGAATAGCCTTGAAATCATCGCGGGTCAGAGCCTGAAGCTCAACCCGGATCGGCAGACGGCCCTGCAGTTCCGGAAGAAGGTCAGACGGCTTTGCAACATGGAAGGCTCCACTAGCGATAAACAGAATATGATCTGTTTTCACCACACCATGTTTGGTTGATACGGTGGTGCCCTCAATAAGCGGCAGCAGATCGCGTTGCACGCCTTCCCGGGAGACATCACTGCTGCGGCCTTCACGGGCACAGATCTTGTCGATCTCATCCAGAAAGACGATGCCGTTGTTTTCCACCCGGTCAATGGCTTCTGTTGTAAGCTGGTCTTCGTCCAGGAGCTTGTCGGATTCTTCCGTAATCAGAAGATCATAGGAATCCCGCACCGTCGTACGGCGGGTTTTGGTGGCACCGCCAAAGGCCTTGCCCAGCATGTCGCCAATGTTCATGACACCGACACTGGCACCCGGCATGCCGGGCACATCGAAGCTCGGCATTTGCGGCGTTGCGGCAACCTCAACCTCGATTTCCTTGTCATCAAGAAGACCATCCCGGAGCTTCTTGCGGAAACTGTCACGGGTTGCCGGACTTGCCGTGTCACCCACAAGAGCATCCAGAACGCGCTCTTCAGCCAGTGTATGGGCCTTGGTCTTTACGTCCTTGCGTTTTTCCTCACGCACAAGACCAATGGCGGTCTCAACCAGATCACGGACAATCTGTTCAACATCACGGCCCACATAACCCACTTCGGTAAACTTGGTCGCTTCCACCTTGATAAAGGGCGCATTGGCAAGTTTTGCGAGGCGGCGGGAAATTTCTGTCTTGCCGACACCGGTTGGCCCAATCATCAGGATATTCTTTGGCAGAACCTCTTCTTTCAGAGGTCCTTCAAGTTGCTGACGACGCCAGCGGTTGCGCAGTGCAATGGCAACAGCGCGCTTGGCATCAGCCTGGCCGATGATGAAGCGATCAAGCTCTGAAACAATTTCGCGGGGGGAAAAATTCGTCATTCTTTATAAGATCCGTTATCCGTAAGGGATAGTCACAGGGGCCAGATTATTCATCCAGGGCTTCAACCACCAGAGAATCATTGGTGTAGACGCAGATATCGGCGGCAATCGCCATCGCCTTTCGTGCAATCGTTTCTGCATCCGGTTCCACATCAGCCAGGGCACGGGCTGCTGCCAGAGCGAAATTGCCGCCTGATCCGATGCCGGTAATGCCGTCAACCGGTTCAAGAACATCGCCTGTTCCGGTCAGAACCAGTGTCGTCTGTTTGTCAGCCACGATCATCATGGCCTCAAGCCGTCTGAGATAGCGGTCTGTCCGCCAGTCCTTGGCCATCTCCACGCAGGCACGCATCAGCTGGCCTGGATATTGTTCAAGCTTGGCTTCCAGACGTTCGAACAGGGTGAAGGCATCTGCCGTTGCACCGGCAAAACCGGCGATGACATCGCCCTTGCCCAATGGCCGCACCTTCCGGGCATTGTTCTTGATCACAGTCTGACCGAGGCTGACCTGTCCGTCTCCGGCCACGACCACCTTGCCGTTCTTGCGCACTGTAACAATCGTCGTCATAGATCACTCTTGCTGGTTTGTACCGCATCCTGCGGCAATCCTGATCTCACTATGTAAGAGGTCGGCACTGGAATGCCAATCAGTAAGGGAACAGACTATGGGGATTGCGTGGCCAAAACCGCTACAGAGTCGGTTTCTTTTCCTGTCTTAGCCTGCTAAAACGCGCCCGGAGCAGGCTTTTTGAGATCTGGCCTGTGGATTAGGAGAACAATCATGCGTCAGGGCGCATCTGAGCGGACAACGAATGAGACGGATATCTCCGTTTCCATCAATCTTGATGGTACGGGAGCTTTTGACATCGAAACCGGTGTCGGCTTTCTCGACCATATGCTCGAACAATTGTCCCGACATTCCCTGATTGACATGAAAGTCCGCGCCAAGGGTGATCTGCATATCGATATGCACCACACAACGGAAGATGTGGGCATTGCGCTTGGTCTGGCACTGAAGCAGGCTCTTGGCGACAAGAAGGGCATCCGTCGCTATGCCCATTGCTATCTGCCGATGGATGAAGCGTTGACACGGGCTAGTGTGGATGTATCCGGTCGTCCGTTTCTGGTCTGGGATGCATCCTTCCCAAGCCCGAAAATCGGTGAGTTCGATACAGAGCTGTTTGAGGAATGGTTTCGCGCCTTTGCCATTAATGCCGGGCTGACCCTGCACATGACCTGCCTCTATGGCTCCAACTCTCATCATATTGCGGAAAGCGCCTTCAAGGCTCTGGCCCGCGCTTTGAGAGAGGCTGTGGAAATCGACCCGCGCCGGGCCGATGCCGTTCCATCGACCAAAGGCCAGCTCGGGGATTGATCCTATGGCAATCTACACGGTTCTCGCCCGTGGTTCAGACCTCTCTGATGCGGAAGCCTTTGTAGACGGAAGTGTCTTTGTCAAAAACGGCTTTTCGGTTCTGGCGGCGGCTTTTCCTGCGCTCTGGCTTATCTGGAACAGACTCTGGCTTGAACTGCTGGCTTATGGCCTGGCCCTTTTGGGTCTTTATATGCTGTCAGGTGTCATGCATCCGGTTGGTCTGGTGATCCTGCACAGTCTTGTGGTTCTGTATCTGGCACTGGAGGCGACATCGCTGCACACCAGTGCACTTCTGCGCAGGGGATACAAAGAACTCGGTGTGGTCACCGGGCATGATCGTGAGGAATGCGAAGCCCGGTTTCTGTCTCACTGGTTTGGACAGCTTGATCACCCGGCAACCATGGCTGTGAAATCTTCTGCATCGACCGGGCGGCCCGTGCCGTCAGATGGCATCATTGGACTGTTTCCTCAACCTGAGGCCAAAGGATGAAACTCGTAATTATTGATTATGGCTCGGGCAATCTGCGCTCGGCCGAGAAGGCTTTTCGCCGTGCAGCGCGGGATTCGGGTCTCGATGTGGAGGTTTCCGTATCCGCTTCCGCAGACGAGGTAGCTGCCGCCGACCGGATCGTCTTGCCAGGAGTTGGCGCTTTTGCCGATTGCTGTCATGGGCTTGAGGCTGTCTCCGGCATGCGGGATGCCCTTGAGGAGGCAGTTATCAGCAAGGGACGCCCGTTTTTTGGCATTTGCGTTGGCATGCAGCTCATGGCCAGCCGCGGGCTTGAACATGTGACCACAGAGGGTTTCAACTGGATTCCGGGGGATGTGGGTCCGATCGAGCCAGCCGACCCGGGTCTGAAAGTGCCGCATATGGGCTGGAACATCATTGACGTGCGGAATGATCATCCGGTTTTTGCCGGTATCCCGACCGGGCCAGATGGTCTTCACGCCTATTTTGTCCATTCCTATCACTTCAGGACAGCGTCACCGGATCATGTGCTGGCGGAGACAGACTATGCCGGATCAGTGACCGCGGCAGTTGGACGGGACAATATGATTGGCACCCAGTTTCACCCTGAAAAAAGCCAGACACTCGGTCTGTCACTGATCGCCAACTTCATGAGGTGGGCTCCATGATTCTGTTTCCAGCAATCGATCTGAAAGACGGTCAGTGTGTTCGCCTCAAGCTCGGCGATATGGATCAGGCAACTGTTTTCAATGATAATCCCGGTGCCCAGGCAAAGGCCTTTCAGGATCAGGGCTTTGAATGGCTGCATGTGGTTGATCTGAATGGTGCTTTTGCGGGCGAAAGCGTCAATGGCGCTGCGGTTGAGGCAATCCTTGCCAGCACCACCAATCCGGTTCAGCTCGGTGGGGGTATCCGCGATCTGGCTGGAATTGAGACCTGGCTGGAAAAGGGTATCCGCCGCGTCATTCTCGGCACGGTCGCTGTGCGGGACCCTGATCTGGTCCGCGAGGCCTGTCGCCTGTTTCCCGGTCGCGTGGCTGTTGGTATTGATGCCAAGGGTGGCAATGTGGCTGTTGAAGGCTGGGCCGAGACGTCAGAGCTCACTGCAATCGACCTGGCAAAACAGTTCGAAGATGCCGGTGTTGCAGCCATCATCTATACCGATATTGACCGGGACGGCATCCTGAAGGGGCTGAATATCCCGTCAACACTGGCTCTGGCAGAGGCGGTATCCATCCCCGTGATTGCGTCAGGTGGCCTAGCGTCCATAGATGACATCAAACGCCTGCTTGAACCTGATTGCGCAAAGCTTGAAGGTGCCATTTCCGGTCGGGCCCTTTATGATGGGCGTCTGGATCCCAAGGAAACCATGGATCTGATTCTGGCCGCCCGGGAGGCTCAGCCATGTTGAAAGCCCGTATCATCCCCTGTCTTGATGTCAAGGATGGCCGCGTGGTGAAAGGCGTCAACTTCGTCGATCTGCGTGACGCTGGTGACCCGGTTGAATGCGCCAAGGCCTATGATGCCGCTGGTGCGGATGAGCTTTGTTTTCTTGATATTACGGCAAGTCATGAAGACCGCGGGACGATCCTTGATGTGGTGCGTCGTACCGCTGAAGAATGCTTCATGCCGGTTACTGTTGGCGGTGGTGTCCGGACGCTTGAGGATATCCGCAATCTCCTGAATGCCGGTGCTGATAAGGTTTCAATCAATTCCGCTGCGGTGCGTGATCGGGATTTCATCCGCAAGGCGGCGGAGAAATTCGGCAGCCAGTGCATTGTGGTCTCTGTTGATGCCAAGCGGGTCTCTGCTGAGGGAGAACCGCTGCGTTGGGAGATTTTTACCCATGGCGGTCGCAAACCAACCGGCATTGACGCGATTGAGTTCGCCCTTGATATGGTTGAACGTGGGGCCGGGGAATTGCTGCTCACATCCATGGATCGGGACGGCACCCGTATCGGTTTCGATCTGGAACTGACCCGGACAATTGCCGATCAGGTTCCGGTGCCGGTTATCGCATCCGGTGGTGTCGGCACCCTCGATCATCTGGCAGAAGGTGTTTCCGAAGGGCATGCGACGGCCGTTCTGGCCGCGTCCATCTTCCACTTTGGTGAATACACCATCGAGGAAGCGAAAACGCATATGGAAGCAAAGGGCATCGCCATGCGGATGGACCGCTGCTGATCGGCTTCGTTCATACCCTTGTTCGACAAAGGACCATCGACCAATGACGAGCTTCACTCTCTCTGAACTTGAAGCCATTATAGCGACCCGTGCCCGCTCCGAGGATGAGGCATCCTATACGCGGTCACTGGTGAACAGGGGCATTGAAAAATGCGCTGAGAAATTGGGCGAGGAAGCGGTGGAAACCGTAATCGCCGCAGTGAAGGGTGATCGAGACAATATCCGGGATGAGGCCGCCGATCTGTTGTATCATCTGCTGGTGGTGCTCAATGTTTCCGATGTTGCGCTGGATGACGTGATGGCAACTCTTGCCGGGCGGACCGGGCAGACGGGCCTTGAGGAAAAGGCGTCCCGTCAACAATAGGCAGTCTTGCGATGGACCAGACAACCACCCGGGATTTTTCGCCATATCGGGTGTTTACCAAAGAGGCCTGGAGTCACCTCCGGGCCGATACGCCGCTGACCCTGAATGAAGCAGATCTGGTCCGGCTGCGAAGCCTCAATGATCCGGTCTCGCTTGAAGAGGTGGCTGAAGTCTATCTGCCCCTGTCGCGACTGCTCAGCTATTATGTGGAAGCAACCCAGGAGCTCTATAAGGCGACCAGCCGGTTTCTCGGCTCAAAAGAGCACAAGGTTCCCTTCATTATCGGCATTGCCGGATCGGTTGCCGGTGGCAAGTCCACCACAGCCCGCCTTCTGAAAGCGCTTCTGGCCCGCTGGCCGTCCAGCCCGAAGGTTGAGCTGGTGACAACAGACGGTTTCCTGCTGCCAAACGCGGTTCTTGAGCAGGAAAACCTGATGAATCGCAAAGGCTTCCCGGAGAGCTATGATCGCGCTGCCCTTCTGGCCTTTGTCTCGGATGTGAAAGCCGGACGCCGCAATGTGAAGGCGCCGGTCTATTCGCACTTTTATTATGATGTGATGCCGGGAAACACGATCACAATTGATCGCCCCGATATCCTGATTTTTGAAGGGCTGAATGTGCTTCAGGGCAGTCGCCCGAAAGACGGCACGATTGTTCCCTTCGTCTCGGACTTCTTCGATTTTTCGATCTATATTGATGCGGCTGAGGATGCGCTTCAGAAGTGGTATGTGAACCGGTTCTTCCGGCTGCGGGAAACAGCTTTCCGTGATCCGGGCTCCTATTTCTATCGCTATTCGCAGATCAGCGCAGAGGAGGCGATGGAAACCGCGCTCAGCCTCTGGACAGATATCAACCTCAAAAACCTGAAAGAGAACATTCTGCCCACACGTCCGCGGGCTGATCTCATCATCCGCAAGGCGGAAGATCATTCGGTCGATACGGTATCACTGCGCAAGGTCTGATCCGGATAACTGTTCCGTTTGTTCAAACGGCGGGCCAGCTCTGCTATGGTGACCGGAGAACGCGGAGGATGGGCAATGCGTTATCTGACAGGGCTTTTTGTTCTGATTCTTGGTCTGGTCTTTGGATGGGCTGGACCTGTTTTGGCTGGCGACAGTGCCAGGCTGCATGTCATCGGCTTTTCGGCGGGCGGGCAATTATTCGCTTTTGAGGAATATGGTGTTCAGGATGGCTCCGGCTTTCCCTACTCATCCATCTATGTGGTGGATCTGGCAGGTGATGACTGGTTGCCCGGTACGCCTATCCGGGTTCTGCTGGATGATGAAGCAGCACAGGGTGATGAAGTCGCATCTGTATTGAGTGCCCGTCAGCAGGCCTTGTCAGAAGCGGCGTCTTTGCTTGATGATCGGAACTTCACCAATCCGGGCCATCGTCTTGCCAGCCAGCCAATCGGAGAAGTGGATGGTGATCCCTACACGCTGGCCTTTGGTCTGGCGAACTACAATCCGCTAGATCCGCCGCTCAGACGGTTTGATCTCAGAATGACTGTGTATGATCAGCCTGCATCCAGTTCTTGCGCCAATGTGACCGGCCCGTCAGAGAAGGCACTTGCGCTTGAGATTATGGATCTGGAAACAGATGCCATTCGCAAACTTTATCAGGACAGCAAGGTGCCGAAGAGCAGGAATTGTCCGCTGGACTATCGCCTGTCAGAAATCTGGGTTCCGGAACGCCTGCCTGATCCGGATCAGGCCGTGGTGCTGGTCAGTGTATTCTCCTATGGTTTTGAAGGGCCGGACCAGCGTTTTATCGCCATCCCGTTCAAACTGCCCTAGGGGTATGCCAGAGCCATACCAGCCTGGGATCGCACGAGCTTGATCGGGATTTAGGGCCTTTTGATATTTCGCATTGGACTGAAGAGCGTTAGTCGGTAATCTGCGCCCCATGATGCTGAATAGTGACGAACTGGAACGGTATGCCCGACACATTGTGCTGCATGATGTGGGTGGGCCGGGGCAACAGAAACTCAAGGCTGCGCGGGTGCTGGTGATTGGTGCTGGCGGTCTTGGAGCGCCTATAATTGCCTATCTGGCGGCAGCCGGAGTGGGCACAATCGGCATTGCAGATGACGATATCGTCTCTCTCTCCAATCTGCAGAGACAGGTCATTCATGACACGGACAAAGTGGATGTTCTGAAGGTGGAGAGCGCAAAGGCTGCGGTCAAACGCCTGAACCCGAATGTCACGGTGGAGGCCCATCCGTTTCGCCTCAGCGAGGAGAATGCCAGATCCCTGATTAGCCAGTATGATCTGATCGTCGAGGGATCTGATAATTTCGAAACCCGCTACATTGCGTCAGATGCAGCCGAACTTGAGAAAAAACCGCTGATCACAGCCGCGGTCGGGCGGTTTGACGGGTCGATCACGACCCTGAAACCCTATGAGCGGGACAGGGATGGCAGACTGAATCCCCGCTATCGCGATCTATTCCCGGATATGCCAGCGCCCGGTTCTATTCCATCCTGCTCGGAAGCGGGCGTGCTCGGTGCCCTGACCGGCGTTATTGGGTCCATGCAGGCCCTTGAAGTGATCAAGGAGATTGTCGGGATCGGCGACGGTCTGGTGGGTAAACTCCTGCTGTATGATTCCCTGTCCTGCCGCTTCCAGACAATCACCTACAAGCGACCTGCCTGATCGATCAAACACCACCGGAATCGGGTGGAACCTGTCCTGGTGTTGTGTCATCGTGCCGCCTGACTGAGTAATCTGGGGGTGGTATGGCGCAGGATCTGAAGATGGGCCCGGTGGAATGGGGTCTGATTGTCCTTCTGTCCATTATCTGGGGCGGGGCATTTTTCTTCACGGAAATTGCTCTTGAAGAAGTGACACCTTTCGGCATTGTCTTCGCCCGGGTCGGTGGTGCGGCACTGACGCTCTATCTGGTGCTGAAACTGCTCGGCCTGTCTCTGCCGCATACCCTGTCAGGCTGGATGCCCTATCTGGTGATGGGCTTTTTGAACAATGCCGTCCCGTTCTGCCTGATTGTCTGGGGGCAGGTTCATATTGCCAGCGGACTTGCATCAATCCTGAATGCCACAACGCCATTGTTTACGGTTCTGATTGCTCATTTGCTGACAGAGGATGAGCGATTGACTATGTCCAAGCTGGCGGGCGTGGTGACCGGATTTGCAGGCGTTGCCGTCATGCTGGGCTCTGACCTTCTTCTGGGGTTGGGTGATCAGGTCTTTGCCCAGCTGGCTATTCTGGGGGCTGCAGTATCCTATTCATTCGCCGGGCTCTACGGACGCAGGTTCAAAGGTCAGAATCCGATCATTACGGCAACCGGACAGGTCACCGCATCAACAGTTCTTCTGCTTCCGCTTGCTATCGCATCGGGAGGGTTCGGATTGCTTCTGACAGCCAGCGGTACAGTCTGGGCAACCCTGATCGGTGTTGCAACACTCTGTACGGCTCTGGCTTACCTGATTTATTTCCGCATTTTGAGAACGGCAGGGGCAACCAACCTGATGCTGGTGACCTTTCTCATTCCGGTCAGTGCAATCCTGCTTGGTGTCCTGTTCCTTGGAGAAACGCTGGAAACACGACACATGATCGGGATGCTGTTGATCGGCGGTGGCCTCATTTTGATTGATGGCCGTCTGGTCATCGCAAAGAGAAAAGAAGCCTGATAGTCAGGATATCAGGCGCTCTTTGGCCACAGGACAGGGAACCAGTCCTCGCGCAGGCGTTCACCATCGCTCATGCCATGATCAGGGAAGGGGGGCGAGGTCCGGCCCGGGCGCGTGATATAGCGTGCATCATCGCCGACCCAGCGCATGGAGAAGGCCCGGCGTCGGGATCCGCCCTCATTGGCCCGTGCACCATGTGCTGTACGATAGTGGAACAGCACGGCATCACCCGGCTCCATCTCCCACTCGAGAACACGATGATCCTCGTCCGGTGAATCCGGATTGGGAACAGGCCGATAGTCACCGCTGTCATAGAAATTGTCTTCTTTCAGCCAGCGTGTGGGCAGCACCATCTTTTCCCATTTGTGGGATTCGGCAATAAAGCGCAGCGTTGCATCCTTGACCGGATCAACCGGTATCCAGAAGCTGACAAGCTGCTGTCCGTCGACAAAATAATAGGGATGATCCTGATGCCAGGGCGTTGCCTTTGAGGTGCCCGGTTCCTTGACCAGCACATGGTCATGAAAGATCTGGGCTGTCTTCGACCCTGTAATGGCCGCTGCAACCTCTGCAGCCGGTGAGTTTTCAATCACATTCCGGAATTCGGGAATACGCTGCCAGTTGCAGTAATCATCAAAGAAACGACCGGTATCAGTCTCCGTGAGGTTCTCCGCAGCATAGGGACCGGGTTCCGCAAGATTCCGCTCAATCCCGGCTGCAATCACATCGACCCAGTCCTTGAACAGGCCGCGAATGCGAACGACACCGTCGCGCTCATAGGCATCAATATCGGTCTTGGTGACATAATCACAGGACATGGAACGCTTCCTCCTCACTGATAGCAGACAGCATCCGGCAGAGCTGATGCGCTTGCAGAGTGTCAGAATTCCATAATAGAAAGAAGAAATATTCTCTTATAATCAGTATAGATAAAATCTATGAATATCACGATCAGACATCTTCAGGCTTTTGTTTCTGCCGCCGACAATGGCAGTCTGACGGCAGCGGCGCAGGTGCTGAATATCTCGCAGCCGTCAATTTCATCCAGTATTGCGCTGCTGGAAGCCCATTATGGCCGGAAGCTCCTACAGCGCCGACCGGGCCATGGCGTGTCTCCGACAGCCTTCGGTGCAGAGCTGGCAAAGCGGGCCCGGCGTCTCCTGTCAGATGCCCGGGATCTCGATGGCTTTGGTCAGCATGAATCCGGGCTTGGGGGTACGGTGACAATCGGATGTTTCCGCGATCTGGCACCCTATTATCTGCCGCGTTTCCTCAAGGATTTTTCTGATGACCATCCTGATGTGACGGTGCGCTTTCTGGAGCTGGATTTCCAGGCACTTGCCATTGCACTGGAAGATGGTGCGATAGATGTGGCACTGACCTATGATCTGCTGGTCCCGCCAGGTTTTGAGAAATCAGTTCTGATGCATCTCGATGGCCATGCAATGATACCTGCCGATCATGAGCTGGCGAGGGAAGAGGCGGTGTCTCTTGCGCAGCTGGCCGAGCATCCATTGATCCTGGTGGATCAGCCGGGGAGCTGGCAATATGTTCTGCACCTCTTTCAGCATGCGAGCCTGTCGCCGGATATACGATTCCGGCCAACCTCTTTTGAGCTGCAGCGCGCACTGGTTGCCTCCGGTCATGGCGTGGCGCTGTCTTTCACCCGTCCAGTATCCGATATCAGCTATGACGGTAGCCCTCTGGCAATCCGCCCCATCACCGATCCGATGCCCCGACAGGCTATTTTGCTGGCTCATCCGGACCAGCGGCTTCTCACAGCTCAGACACGTGCCTTTATGGCCCGCTGTCGTGAGACTGTCGGGTGCGTAGAAACAATGGTGTCGGATGGGTACTGACCTTAACAGTCTTGCAAGGAAAAGCTGGCATCAGCTCTGGAAAGTGCTCCGGTCGGTCACTTTTTGAGCTTCCATCACGAATCCGTGAAAACCTTCTCTTGCGGCTTTGCGAGACCCCTCTTATATACGCCGTGAAGAGTTGCGCACCGTTTGCTCGTGTGCGCTGGTTTCAAGGAAGCCAAGGGGACCGGTCGGGATGTTGAACCCGGCTTATCAAGGATGCCCTCATGGGGTCCTCAGCGGTCTGCCTGCAAGGAGATAGACATATGGCTAAGGTGATCGGTATCGATCTCGGCACAACCAATTCCTGTGTGTCCGTTATGGACGGCAAGGATCCGAAAGTTATTGAGAATGCGGAAGGCGCGCGGACAACCCCGTCCATGGTTGCTTTCTCCGACGATGATGAGCGACTGGTTGGTCAGCCGGCAAAGCGTCAGGCTGTTACCAATCCGGAAGACACACTGTTTGCCGTCAAGCGTCTGATTGGCCGTCGGTATGATGATCCGACCGTTGGCAAAGACAAAGACCTGGTTCCCTACAAGATCGTCCGTGCCGATAATGGCGATGCGTGGGTGGAAGCCGATGGCAACAAGCATTCCCCGTCTCAGATTTCTGCAATCATTCTGCAGAAGATGAAGGAAACCGCAGAAAGCTATCTGGGCGAGAACGTCACACAGGCTGTTATCACGGTTCCGGCTTACTTCAACGATGCTCAGCGTCAGGCGACCAAGGATGCGGGCAAGATTGCCGGCCTTGAGGTTCTGCGTATCATCAACGAGCCGACCGCCGCTGCTCTGGCCTATGGCCTCGACAAGAATGACGGCAAGACCATCGCTGTTTATGACCTTGGTGGCGGTACCTTCGATGTGTCCATCCTCGAGATCGGCGATGGCGTTTTCGAGGTGAAGTCCACCAATGGTGACACCTTCCTCGGCGGTGAAGATTTCGACATGCGTCTCGTCGATTATCTTGCTGATGAGTTCAAGAAGGAAAGCGGCATTGATCTGAAGGGCGACAAGCTGGCCCTGCAGCGTCTGAAGGAAGCAGCGGAAAAAGCAAAGATCGAGCTGTCCTCTGCGACCCAGACCGAAATCAACCTGCCATTCATCACCGCTGATGCATCCGGTCCCAAGCACCTGACCATGAAACTGACCCGTGCCAAGTTCGAGGCACTGGTGGATGATCTGGTTCAGCGCACGATCAAGCCATGTGCAGCTGCTCTCAAGGACGCTGGTCTCAATGCCGGTGAAATCGACGAAGTGGTTCTGGTCGGCGGCATGACCCGCATGCCGAAGGTTCAGGAAGCCGTGAAGCAGTTCTTCGGCAAAGAGCCGCACAAGGGTGTGAACCCGGATGAAGTGGTTGCCATGGGTGCTGCCATTCAGGCTGGCGTTCTGCAGGGCGATGTGAAAGACGTTCTGCTGCTTGATGTGACCCCGCTGTCTCTCGGCATCGAAACTCTTGGTGGTGTCTTCACCCGTCTGATCGACCGCAACACGACGATCCCGACCAAGAAGAGCCAGACCTTCTCAACAGCAGAAGACAATCAGAATGCCGTGACCATCCGTGTCTTCCAGGGTGAGCGCGAGATGGCTGCTGACAACAAGATGCTCGGCCAGTTCGATCTGGTTGGTATTCCGCCAGCACCGCGTGGTGTGCCGCAGATTGAAGTGACCTTTGACATTGATGCCAACGGTATCGTCAACGTGTCCGCCAAGGACAGGGGCACCGGCAAGGAACAGCAGATCCGGATCCAGGCATCCGGTGGTCTCAGCGACGCTGACATCGACCAGATGGTCAAGGACGCTGAAGCCAATGCGGAAGCAGACAAGAAGCGCAAAGAGGCTGTTGAAGCAAAGAACCATGGCGAAGCTCTGGTTCATTCTGCCGAGAAGTCCCTGTCTGAATATGGTGACAAGGTTTCAGAAGCTGACAAGTCAGCCATCGAAACTGCCATCGCGGACCTGAAGACTGCCCTTGAAGGTGACGACGCAGAAGATATCCAGGCAAAATCCCAGGCACTGACCGAAGCCAGCATGAAGCTGGGCGAGGCCATGTATCAGGCCAGCCAGGCTGATGCGGAAGCCGGTGCAGAGGAAGAGACCAGTTCTGCCCAGGATGATGATGTTGTTGATGCGGACTTCGAAGAAGTCCAGGACGACGACAAGAAATCCGCCTGATCATCGTTACAAGGCCGGATCAGCACCTGATCCGGCCTTTTGACTTTCTCGCCTTCGCAGACCGCTTGTTCGATACGGACTGAGGTTTGCTGACATGAAGCGTTGAAAACCATGTCGAAAGCCGATTTCTACGAAACTCTGGGTGTTGGTCGCGATGCGAGCGACAAGGACCTGAAAAGTGCCTTCCGCAAGATGGCGATGAAATATCATCCTGATCGCAATCCGAACGATCCGGAGGCGGAAGCGCGATTCAAGGAAGTGAACGCGGCTTATGAAGCCCTGAAAGACCCTGAGAAACGTGCAGCCTATGATCGCTATGGTCATGCAGCCTTTGATGGCGGCATGGGCGGTGGTGCCGGTGGTTTCAACGGTGATTTCGGCTCGTCCATGTCGGATATCTTTGATGATATCTTCGGTGATTTCATGGGCGGCGGGCGACGGCAGCGACAGTCCAGTGGGCGCGGTGCTGACCTGCGCTACAACATGGAAGTGACGCTGGAAGAAGCCTTCACTGGCAAGGCTGCTGAGATCCGTGTGCCCACATCTGTCACCTGCGAAGACTGTTCGGGCTCCGGCGCTAAGTCAGGTTCAAAACCGAAAACCTGCGGAACCTGCCATGGACACGGCAAGGTTCGGGCATCTCAGGGTTTCTTCACCATCGAGCGGACCTGTCCGGCCTGTCAGGGGCGGGGAGAGATCATTGATGATCCGTGCGGTGGATGCAGTGGTTCCGGGCGCAAGACCCAGGACAGAACCCTGTCTGTCAACATCCCGGCGGGAATCGAAGATGGAACCCGTATCCGCCTCTCCGGAGAGGGCGAGGCCGGTGTTCGCGGTGGTCCGTCCGGAGATCTCTATATCTTCCTGTCCATCAGGCCTCATGAGTTTTTCCAGCGCGACGGTGCGGATATCTTCTGCCGTGTTCCGATTTCGATGACAACAGCCGCACTTGGCGGGTCCTTCGAAGTCCCGACGGTTGATGGTGGCAAGACGCGGGTCAAGGTTGGTGAAGCCACCCAGACAGGGCGCCAGTTCCGTCTTCGCAGCAAGGGTATGCCGGTGCTTCGGTCCTCCCAGCAGGGCGACATGTATATCCAGGTGACCGTGGAAACCCCGCAGAACCTGACAAAACGCCAGCGTGAACTGCTTGAGGAATTTGCCAAAGAGAGTTCCGAGACCAATTCGCCGGAAAGTGAAGGGTTCTTTGCCCGGATGAAGGATTTCTTCGGCGGCAAGGAATAGCTTTTCCGAAAACTGTGTGCGGTTTTCGGATAAGAATATGCTTCCGGACAAGTAGGTGAGCATTTTGAGCAGCTCTGTATAAGCTCAATATGCTCTATATGGCCTGCAGGCGGGTTCCGAGCAGCTCGCCGCTTTCCTCCAGAATAGGCTGTGCCACGCTGGAAAGCAGTGAATTGATCTGCTTCAGATCGCGAATGGCATCCAGATAGACTTCGCTGGTCTCGATATCATCAATCGCACCCTGCCGCAGACGCTCCAGATGCTGACGATAGGCGGTCCGTTCCAGATCACGGAAGGCATCTTTCTCTGTCAGCAATTGGCGTGCTGTTTCCCGCTCAGGTGTCAGGAATACGGTGATGGCGAGCTGCATATTGGCCAGTACGCGATCCTGAATGATGCGGAGTTCCTTCCAGTCGTCATCAGAGAACATCAGATGATGTTTGCGTTTCTTCTCGATATGGCGCAGCAGATTGCGGACGATGATGTCAGCTGACTGCTCAAGCTTGATCGAGAAGCCGATCAGCTCGTCCCGTCGCATCTGGTCCTTCTCCGGCAGATCGTCATTGTTGATCTGACCAAGATAGGTCTTGATGGCCACATACATCTTGTCCACATCGTCATCCATCGCTTCGAGGCGCGTTTCAGCGTCGGGATCGGATCGCTCGAACAGGGCAACAGTCTGTCTGAACATCTGGTCGACCATCTCGCTCATCCGTACCATCTCCCGGGTTGCACAGGAGAGGGCCAGTCGTGGTGTGTCGAGCGCTGCCGGGTCGAGCAGACTGGGTGTATGGATTGTTTCGCCGTCTGCATCGGTCGCCATATCACGCCGGGGAAGCAGTGCTGCCATCAGATGGTTGATGCCATTGAGAAGTGGCAACGCCAGCACCACAAGCAGAACATTGAAAGCCAGATGGAAATTGACCGCCTGCCAGCCGGTGTCCGTTCCGAGATAATCGGTAATCGGAAGGCCCGAGCTGAGAGCAACCAGTACAATGACGGCAAGAACCAGGCGGACCAGAAGATTCCCCGCTGGAATACGTCGCGCCTCGGGAGACTCAGACCGGGTCAGTGCAATGGCTGTCAGGGCGCTGCCGACATTAGCACCGAGGATCAGTACAAGAACCAGATTGACCGGTACCAGGCCGCTGGCTGCAAAGGACGCAAAGAGCAGGACCGCAGCCACACTTGAATGAATGAGCCAGGTCAGAAGCGCGGCGCAGAGGAAGGTCAAGGCCGGGTCTTCAGACATATAGGAGATAATGACAGGCAGAAGTGTACTGTCCCGCAGGGGCTGCGAGGCTTCACCGATCATATTGAGGGACATGAGAATAAGCCCTGCCCCGATCAGCATCCGGCCGACCTGGTGTGTTGTTCCGCTCTTTTGTCGAAGAAACAGCAGAACGCCCACAGAAACCAGAATGGGCGTAAACAGGGACAGATCAAAAGACAGGATCTGGACAACCAGTGCCGAACCGATATCCGCACCCAGCATCATGGCAAGGCCGGCATTGCTTGTCAGGCTGCCAAGCGCGGCAAAACCTGTGACCAGCATGGCAACGGCGGTAGAGCTCTGCAGCATAAGAGCGCCAACCATGCCGGAGAGAACAGCAGTCAGCCGGTTTCCCGTTGCCCTTTGCAGCCTGTGGCGGAGAGATGCGCCGCTGAGCCGCTCGACGCCGGTTCTGACGAGCCGGGTTGACCAGAGCAAAAGGGCAATTGCACCTGCAAGATTGATAAGGACCAAGGAGCCGTTCAAGTCCAAACCTCGTCGATCAAATGAATTTTAATTAGCCAGAAAATCAAAAACACCTGTTTGATTCGGCTTTATTTTGTTTGTGGATCTATAGATATGCGCAAAAAGTGCATTTTTCAAGGCAAAAGCCTCGATATTATCATTTGCAAGCTATAATAAATATATTTAGCCGACGTAATAACGATAACAACACGTTTCCGTGTTTACCTCAAACCTTGCCATGTTTGATCCCTATTATCTTCAGTACACGCAAGTTGGGAGATAGCAGGTGTCGTTCAAGACAAGAATTCTGTCTGAGTTCTCGACAGATCTCAGGTTCTTAAAGCAATGGGCTGACAACCCTCTCACCACCGGGGCAATTGCCGCAAGTGGTGTCGCCTTGAGCCGGGCAATGGCTGAAGAGGTTCCGTCTGATCAGTCGGGCCCGGTGCTGGAACTGGGGCCTGGAACCGGGTCGGTGACCAGTGCCCTGCTGGCAAGTGGTGTTGCGCGCAGCGATCTGAGTGTTATCGAGTACAGCGTCGATTTCAGCCAACATCTGCGGAAAACCTTTCCGGGCCTCACCGTATATACGGGAGATGCCTATGCCCTTGAGGAGATCTTCAAAGAGCAGCCTGATCTGAAGTTTCGGGCGATTGTGTCGAGCCTGCCATTGCTGACCAGGCCCTTGAAGGACAGAACGGCTCTGGTTGAGTCCGCTCTCGAACATCTGCGACCCGGTGCACCCTTCATTCAGTTCTCTTATGGGCCTCAAGCCCCTGTAAAGGCACGGCGAGGTATCTATTCCGCGTCGCCTTCCAAATGGATTATCCGGAATGTTCCGCCGGCGCGCGTCTGGACTTACCGTTCTGACCCTAAGATGGGCTGACTATTCCAATAGGGTTCAACTTATGCGAAGACTGTCCCTGTTTACGCTGTCTTGAATAGGGTTTGTCATGGCTCCTGTCTCCGTTCTGTGTCTGTCCGGCTCATCCCGCGCCGGATCGTTCAATACAAAACTGGCTGCTCTTGTGGCCAGGCGCGTCGCCCTCCGGGATGCAGACGCCACTCTCATCTCACTGGCTGATTACCCTCTGCCATTGATGGATGAGGACTATGAGCGGGAGCATGGCATACCCGAAAATGCCCGGAAGCTCGCTGAGCTGATCTGTGCGTATGATGCCGTCTTTATTGCCAGCCCGGAATACAACGCCTCTCTTACCCCT
This sequence comes from Coralliovum pocilloporae, assembly GCF_030845175.1. Classification (NCBI taxonomy): domain Bacteria; kingdom Pseudomonadati; phylum Pseudomonadota; class Alphaproteobacteria; order Hyphomicrobiales; family Coralliovaceae; genus Coralliovum; species Coralliovum pocilloporae. Next base: position 1,517,855 of record NZ_CP132542.1, read on the forward strand.
TTGCTGAAAAATGCCATTGACTGGGTCAGCCGGGTGAAGACCCCACTGGGTTCAGCTTACAAGAACCGTATCTTTGCCCTGGGCGCGGCTTCCCCCGGTGGTTTGGGCGGTATGCGGGCTTTGCCTGTTCTGCGGCAGTCCCTGGTTGGCATGCTTGGCCTGGTCATTTCAGAGCAGATCAGCGTTGGAGGTGCCGGAGATGCTTTTTCTGATGACGGTGACCTGGCCAGTCCGAGAACAGACAAAATGCTGGATGGCATGATTGATCGTCTGCTAGAGATTTCCGGCGCAATCTCGCCTAACCGATAATTTCAATAGAACCGGGGGTTCCATGTACCGACCGAAGACCGCTCGGGATCGCCTGATCCTGCCATTGGACGTGCCCACAGTGGATGAAGCCCGTGCTGTCATCGACACGCTGGGCGACAGCGTCACCTTCTACAAGATCGGCATGCAGTTGCAGTTTGCGGGCGGGCTGGCCTTTGCCGAGGAGCTGGCCAAATCCGGCAAACAGGTCTTTCTGGATGTCAAACTGCTCGACATCGACAACACCATCGCCAAGGCTGTCGAAAATGTCTGCCGCATGGGCATGACCTTCATGACCCTGCACGCCTATCCAAAGGCCATGCGTGCGGCTGTGGTAGCACGTGGTAACAATGGGCTCGGTCTGCTCGGCGTGACGGTTCTGACCAGTATGGACCAGCCGGATCTTGCAGAAGCCGGATATGCCACGGATGTGGCTGACCTTGTGGCAAAACGCGCTGTTCAGGCACGTGAGGCAGGTATGAGCGGAATTGTCTGCTCGCCGCTGGAAGCGTCAGCCATGCGCAAGCTGGTCGGTGATGACATGGTGCTGGTCACGCCGGGGATCCGTCCGCGCGGGGCAGATGTGGGTGATCAGAAGCGGATCATGACTCCAACTGATGCGATAAGGGCAGGGTCTGACTATCTTGTGGTCGGCCGTCCTGTTCTGGCAGCTGACAATCCACGCCTGGCAGCAGACCGGATTGTCGAAGAGATCGAGCAGGCACTGGCGTAATTCTGATCAAAGACCCTAGAGGTGATGGACCATGGCAAACAAGGGATACTGGATTGGCCGTGTCGATGTGGACGACGTGGAAGCCTATCAGGCCTATATCGATGCTAATGGTGCGGCTTTTGCCGAGTTCGGTGCCCGGTTCATCATTCGTGGTGGTGCCTTTGAGACTGTCGAAGGCACCAGCCGGTCGCGCAATGTGGTCATCGAGTTCCCCAGCTATCAGGCTGCGCTCGACTGTTATAACTCGCCGGTCTATCAGGCTGCCAAAGCGTTTCGCACACCGGTTTCCACAGCCGATATCATCATTATTGAGGGTTATGAGGACGCCTGAAGACAGACGGGATGACACCGTCTTATTCTTTCGCCTCAATGACCCATAAAACAGGTCCACTCTCTGAGGATTTGCGCTATATCCTTCAGACATCAGGACTGGAGATTTGACAATGAGCGACATGCGGCTGGTAGTGGTCGGTGCGGCAGGCCGGATGGGACAGGCGCTTATCCGGGCAATTGATGAGATTGACGGCGCTGTTCTCAGCGGAGCCATTGAGCGTGAAGGCTCAGACGCGCTTGGGCGTGATGCCGGTGAGCTTGCAGGTCTCGGGCCGCTCGGTGTGCCGGTGACAGACGATCCGTTGTCTGCCTTTCTGGAAGCCGATGGCGTGGTTGATTTTACCTCTCCTGACGCCACATGCAGTTTTGCCGAGCTCTGCGCGCAGGTCCGTATCGTCCATGTGATTGGTACCACCGGCTGTGAACCCCGGCATGACGAAGCGATTGAAGCCGCTGCCCGGCATGCCACGATTGTTAAATCCGGCAATATGAGCCTTGGCGTCAATCTGCTTGCAGGCCTTGTACGCAAGGCAGCTGCAGCGCTGGATGAGGATTTCGATATCGAAGTGCTGGAAATGCATCACAAGCACAAGGTAGATGCGCCATCCGGCACCGCTTTGCTTCTGGGTGAAGCTGCTGCAGAGGGCCGGGGCATTGATCTGAAGGCCCGCTCTGTTCGTGTCCGTGATGGAATTACTGGCGCGCGCGGCCGTGGCGATATCGGCTTTGCCACCCTGCGTGGCGGGTCTGTTATCGGTGAGCACAGTGTCATCTTCGCAGGTGAAGGTGAGCGCATCGAGCTGACACACCAGGCGCAGGACCGCGCCATTTTCGCCCGTGGTGCAATCAAGGCTGCCCTCTGGGCCCATGGTCGCAAGCGAGGGCTTTATTCAATGGCAGATGTTCTGGGATTAACTGACTGAGTGTCCGAAAACCTGTCTGAACATATATCCGAAAATTCACATGTCCATATCGCAGCATGGAATGAGTGGGATTTTCAATCCCTGTTGCGATCATCAACCTGACTGACTGGAGCAATGTAATGGAACGCCTTCTCGTGCTTGTCCGCCACGGACAAAGTGACTGGAACCTCAAGAACCTTTTCACCGGCTGGGAAAACCCGGACCTGACCGACAAGGGCGTAGAGGAGGCGAAGCGGGCCGGTGTCCGGCTGAATGATCTCGGCCTCAAGTTCGACCTTGCTTATACAAGCGAACTGGTGCGTGCGCAGCGGACCTGTCAGTTTATCCTGGATGGGGTTGGCCAGAGTGATCTTGAAACCGTGCGTCATCTGGCTCTGAATGAACGTGATTATGGCGACCTGACCGGCCTCAACAAGGACTCAGCCCGCGAGAAATGGGGCGAGGAGCAGGTCCACATCTGGCGCCGCTCCTATGATGTGCCGCCTCCGGGCGGGGAAAGCCTGAAAGATACGGCAGCGCGTGTTCTGCCCTATTTCATCACCGATATCCTGCCAAGCGTTATGAGCGGCAAGAAAACCCTGGTCGCAGCCCATGGGAATTCCCTGCGTACGCTGGTGATGGTTCTGGACCGTCTCTCAAGCGACGAGATCACCAGCGTCAATCTGGGCACTGGCGTTCCGATGATCTACCGCCTGAATGAGGATACATCGGTTCTCTCGAAGGAAGTTTTGGACTAAGATCCAGCCAGGATCATGAACAGCTCAAAGCCCCGGAACGGAGACGATTCCGGGGCTTTTCTGATGTATTCCAGAGCATAACCCTAATAGGGAAAGATTAGTAGCTTGCTTCGCTATTTGCGTTCTGGGATCAAATTGACGCTCGAATTGACTCTCTTAACACTTCGATGCCGCGTTCTAGTTCATCATCTCTAATTGTCAGGGGAGGTGCCAGGCGAAACACACTCGACAACCCTCTTAGATTGACGATGTTCATCCATACGCCCCGCTGTGCGGCTTCCCTGCAGATTCGCTGCCCCAGATCTTCGGCTGCAATCTTCATTTCTCTGTCCTGCACGAATTCAACACCGACCATAAGTCCTCGCCCCCTTACGTCACCGATGCAATCAAAACTGGCTTGCAAGTCCTTCAATGCATTCTGGAGCTTGATACCTGCCTCGTGAGCGCGGTTCACCAATCCCTCTCTTTCGACGACATCCAACACCGTCAAGCCCACTGATGCCGGAAGCGGATCGGATACATGTGTTGTAAAAAACAGAAACCCGCGTGCATGCGCTTTTTCTTCTATGTCGCTACGCGTCAACACGGCGGCCAGAGGAAGTCCGGCACCCAGTGTTTTTGACAGTGTCAGAATATCGGGAACAACCCCGTCCCGCTCAAATGCGAACATGGTGCCGGTTCGACCTATCCCTGTCTGCGCTTCATCGAGTATCAGAAGCATTTCTCGCTCTTCGCATTTTCTCTTGAGCGCTGCGAGATAGCCTGGCGGGAGGTCAAGCATACCGCCAACTGATAGTATTGGCTCGGCAATGAAGGCGGCCAGGCTGCCAATGGATTGACTGTCAACGAGTGCAAATGCGTCATCAAGCTCCGTTTGCCAGTCAATTGTGCCGTCCGGGTGTTTAAACCGCGGTCGGTAAGAGTTTGGAGCCGGTATCGCAATTGATCCGACATTCGCGGGGCCCAGCCCGTGCGGTCGCTTGCTGTAGGTCGCTGACGCTGCAGCTCCGGTCATTCCATGCCAGCTTTTGGAGAATGCTACGATTTCGTGTTTTCCCGTCACGAGCTTTGCCAGTTTTATGGCTGCTTCGTTCGACTCTCCTCCTGTGGAAAGTAAAAGGACCTTTTCGAGACCGGGTACCATAGTGCCAAGGCGTTCTGACAATTCGACCACTGGCCGTGACAACATTCCACTGAAGAGATGATCTAACTCACCGATCTGTTTTTGAACGGTTTCAACGATCTTCGGATGCGAGTGCCCCAAGAGTGAACTCATCTGCCCTGAAGTAAAGTCAAGGATGCGCCTGCCCTCGCTATCAATAAGACAGCTGCCCTCTGCGCGCTCAATAATGGTGTCTTCGAATTCCGATCCGTACCGGATGACATGTTTATCAACTTTGTTCCAAAATCCAGTTTTGTCGCTCGTCATTGCATCCATCCAAAGGTGTTTGATCGTGATAAATAACATCGCATGCAAAATTAAAAAAATTGATTTAATAGAATTTAGGTATTAAATATTTTGATATGAAAAGGTCATTAGAAATTTCGCTCCTCCGAAGTTTTGCAGCTGTGGTTCGACATCGTTCGATTAGCACCGCGGCACTGCAGGTGGGTCGAACACAATCAGCTGTCAGCACTCAAATGAAGCGATTGGAGCATGTGGTTGGCGGGAGGCTCCTCCATCGTTCCGGTAATGGAGTGGAGCTCACACGCTTGGGCGAACAACTGATGACACATACCCACATGCTCTTGAATCTGCATGATAGTGCGCTGTCAGACCTTACTGGGACAGGTCTCAGCGGAACGATCTGCATTGGCTGCCCTGAGGACTACCTCGATATTTTTATGCCACAAATCCTTGAGCGTTTCACGGTGATGCATAGTGACATTGAGCTTGAGATCAAAAGTGCACCAACAAATGAGCTTCGGGCAATGTTGGATCGCCGCACCATCGACGTCGCCATTGTTTCGGATCCCATACAAGCGCGCGAGCCTGAACCATTACGAAAGTCACGGCTGGTCTGGGTCTGCAAAGAACCGTCACCGGACATACTGAAATCTTCTGTGGTGCCACTTGCACTTTCGGCAAAGAATACGCTTGATCATCGCATTGCGGCAGAAGCCATGAGACAAGCAGGTATTCCCTACCGGATCGCTTTTGCAAGTAACAGTCTGAATGGCTTGATTTCCATCGCCCGATCAGGAGCAGCGATAAGCGTTATCACAGTAGATGCGGTGCCGGATGACCTGGAACTGGTTGAAGAATTATTGCCGCAGCTTCCAGAAATAAAGATCAGCATTGAGCTGTCAGGTGCGCCAAAAAGAAGGGCTGTATCCGAATTCCACCGCGTAGCGATGGACGTAATTTCAGATACATGAGTTTCTTTGCGCAATGGTTTGATGAAAGCCTTTCATGCAGCGTGGATTTTCTGAATAAACACAATGTTCAATGCTGCATCGTGGCCAGGGCGTCAGCAATAAGTGTTGATCCTAGGGACAGGAGAGAGATGCCTGAAGGCTTTCCGGTCCGTCAAAGCGTCCGATAACCTCTGTGCGGACTTTGTTGTCCACCAGACTTACCGCCACAATTGAGGACCAGTTTGCAGTGGCTAATATCATTTCGGGAGTATCATCACAGGATCGAATGCCCCCGGCAATGAACGGCCAGCCGATCTTGTGGTTTGAATAGCCTGGTTGTACGGCAATTTCCGTAAGCGTGTGATTGTCATAGCGCCAGATACGCAAGGTCTTGGCGAGATGTGGACGGTCGATGTAAGCGATTTCCATCCTGCCGTCCCCGTTCAGATCAGCAGCTCCGATGGGGGCCAGCCAACGATAGCTCCGGCCAATATACGGGGTTGCGGCGAGAAGTTGAAAATCCTGCCCGGGTGCAGGATAGCCATAGACCTCTAACCGCGCACCTTTCTGTGCATGAGAGGCAACTGCGATCACTTCGTTTCGACCATCGCCATTCAGATCCACCAGGCGCGGCGCGGTATCCTCAAACACCCGGTTTTTGCCTGCCAGAACGCTGTCACAGACCACGCGAGTTCCATCGTCATACCGGACAAGCAATCCTTCCGCTTCGATGGTGTCTCCCAAAACGCCATGCGTATAAGCTCTTGTTGCGCCGAAATACCGGGCTTGGATGATCGGCCTCTGGTCTGAGGTTACGATTTCTGATTGGGGTGGGGGTGCGGGACGCTGGCAGCCATCCTCCGGGCCTCGCGCTGCATCCAGTACCTGAGACGATGCCGGTGTGGACACCATGCAAACTAGGACAGTGCTCAAGACGCAGTGGCGCAGGCTCATTTTCCTCACTCCCATATAGTCCCGGTCAGGTCCATAGCTCTAACTTTAGGCTCCTGGGTTAAGGTAAAACAAGGTACCTGCTTTTTCTCTTGGCCTTTGGGCGGACGTTTTTGATCAGGCTGGGAACAGCCTTGTTGCCCGCGCTGATCATATATCAGGGGATCAGACAGCCTGTTTTCTCTTATGATCCAAGGCTTCTTCCTGTTTGACCTCCCTCTTTTCCTACGAAACGCTGCCGTCCTGTTGCTTTCCCGATACGCCTGTTGCTCTCCCGGCCTCTGATCAGCATCGATTTGGTGTCATTATTGATTGATATGTTATAACATATCATTTATGTTTAGCGAAACTACACCCCGAGACACCGGATTCCATAATGCGGCCCTGGCTGGCACGGGGTCCACGGGGCCTGCAAGAAGGGAAATAACGCCAATGACAGCAGATAACCGCCTGCCGGTAACCGTTCTCTCCGGATTTTTAGGCGCAGGCAAAACAACATTGCTGAACCGTGTGCTCAACAATCGGGAGGGTCGCCGGGTTGCCGTAATCGTCAATGACATGTCCGAGGTCAATATTGATGCGGATCTCGTACGCGCGGATACCGAACTCAGCCGGACAGATGAGACACTGGTTGAGATGTCAAATGGGTGCATATGCTGCACCCTTCGTGATGATCTTCTGGAGGAGGTGCGCCGCCTCGCTGCTGACGGGCATTTTGATTATCTGCTGATTGAATCTACCGGGATTTCAGAGCCTCTGCCTGTGGCCGCGACGTTTGAATTTCGTGACGAGACCGGGAACAGCCTTTCGGATGTCGCGCGCCTTGACACGATGGTCACCGTGGTCGATGCGGTAAACCTGCTGCATGATTTTTCATCCCATGATTTTCTCCGGGACCGTGGAGAAACCCTGGGCGAGGAAGATGAGCGCACCCTGGTGCATCTGTTGACCGACCAGATAGAGTTTTCTGATGTTGTCATTCTGAACAAGGTCGATGATGCGGGACCTGAGAAGGTGGATATCGCCCGTAAAATCATCCGCAGCCTGAACGCAGATGCTGAGATCATTGAAACCAACCATTCTGTGGTCGCTGCAGAGAAACTCCTCAACACTGGTCTCTTTGACTTTGAGAAGGCTCATGAACATCCCATGTGGGCCAAGGAACTCTATGGTTTTGCAGATCACGTCCCGGAAACTGAAGAATATGGCGTGGCATCATATGTCTATCGGGCACGACGTCCGTTTGTTCCTGAACGTATCCAGGCGCTCCTCAATGGAGAGATAGCAGGGGTTATACGGGCCAAGGGGCATTTCTGGATATCGACCCGGCCTGACTGGGTTGCTGAGTATTCTCTGGCTGGCGCTCTTTCCAGTATTGGGCCACTGGGTATCTGGTGGGCTTCAGTACCGGAAAGTCGGCGTCCGACCCATGATGCTGCACGTGCCTATATGAAAGCGCACTGGCAAGAGCCCTGGGGCGACCGGCGTCAGGAGATCGTTTTCATCGGCGCGGGGATTGACTGGCCTGCTCTGAAAGAACGTCTGGACGCATGCCTGGTCCCTGCCGCTGATGCATCAGGGCCTGACAGACTGCCCGATTATCCCGATCCATTTCCGGATTGGCAAAGAGCGGAAGCTGCGGAATGAGATGCGCTGGAAAAGACATGAGAGATACGGCCATCGGTATTGAAGTGACCAATGATCCGGAGGCGCTCAGCGCATTCCTTCAACCAGATTGTGTTGCGGCGATCTGGCATCGGCAGACTCCTCCGGACGTCCAGAACTGGCTGGATGCCCTGGACCCGGAACGTCTGCCGCGCGGACGGGTTATCCTGCAGTCCGAGGCGGTTACAAGCGCGGTCGATCATTTCTGCCATATGACGGGTCTACCGGCAGGCCCTGGGCGCGATTGGCTTCAGGCGGATATCGCCCTGCTGGCTGAAAGATTCTCTGACCTGACGGGGTCGCGGTTCCTGAGGCTTCGTCTGGATGTCATCACAAGCAATGCCTGCCGTAAATTTCATATTGATTCCGTCACCGCACGACTTGTCTGTACCTATCGGGGGACCGGCACACAGTATGGAATTTCCAACGACGGTCATGATCCGGAACAGATCATGACTGTTCAAACCGGGTCGCCTATTCTGCTGCGCGGCACATTATGGCCAAGCCATCCGCCAGCCGGAGTTCTGCATCGGTCGCCGCCTATTGAGGAGACCGGAGAGACCCGATTGCTTCTGGTGTTGGACTCGGTTGCCGATCCGCAAAGTGAAGTCGGGGAGATGGTTTTGGAGCAGGTGCACTGAAATCGGCATCAAACTCTCATTGATGCAACTCCCGTTTCCGGCGCGCGACATAATCTTCCAGCTCGTCCTTGATGGCGATGTCAATTTCCGGGGGTTCATAGTCCTGAAGCAGGCTTTTCCAGATGCCATTGGCTCTGGTCGCTGCATCTTTGGACCCGGCATCTGCCCAGTTCTCAAAGTTCGACCAGTCGGACAGGAGAGGCTGGTAAAACGCATGTTCGTAGCGCTCAAGCGTGTGAGCTGTGCCGAAGAAATGCCCGCCCGGACCAACCTCGCTTATGGCATCAAGGCCGATTTCGTCCTCATTAATGGTAAGGCCGTCCATCCAGGCCGCCATCATCTGCAGCATCTCGGCATCGATGATCAGCTTTTCATAGGATGCGACGAGGCCGCCCTCAAGCCACCCGGCACCCTGATGCAGAATACTCACATGGCCGGTAATCGCCCCCCACAGTGCCATCTGTGCTTCATAGGCTGCCTGGGCATCCGGTGCGTTGGAGGCATTGGCATTGGACGAGCGCCAGGGCAGTCCGTAATGACGCGCCATCTGGCCTGAGGCCTGGGCGCCGAGCGCGTATTCAGGTGTGCCGAAGGCTGGCGAGCCACTCCGCATATCTGCATTGCAGACAAAGGAGCCATAGATATACGGGCATCCGGGGCGAACCAGCTGAACCAGAGCACAGGCTGCCAGTGTTTCGGCATTCTGCAGGGTCAGTGCGCCCGCAACGGTCGCGGGGGCCATGGCACCTGCCAGCGCAAAGGGGGTAACGCAGACAGCCTGCCCTGCACGGGCAAATTCTATTACGCCCTGGGCAATTTCGGGATCAAGAACCAGAGGCGTATTGGTATTCGTGTTGACATAGAAAACCGGGTCAGCAGCGAGCGCCTCATCACTGGCCTGAAGCATGATCTTCGCCATGGCCAGTGCATCCCGGGCCTTGTGTCGACCGATGGTGACAGGTTTCCAGGGCTTGTCTGATAGCAGGCAGGACTGCAGATAGAAGTCCAGATAGCGGCTTTCGGCAGGCAGGTCGACCGGCTCAACCGAGCAGCCGCCCATATTGTGCAGGATGTTCAGGGAGTGAACGATCTTCATCACATTGCACATGTCTTCGTAGCTGCCGGCCCGCCTGCCATGGTCCAGGTCTGACACGAAGGGCGGGCCGGCTACTGCGGCAAAGCACATATTGCCTTCGCCGACTGTGATGCGCTTATTGGGATCGCGACCGCGGATGGAAAAGCTGGAGGGTGCTTTTGCCACAAGTGCCATAAGTCCATCCCGGTCAAACCGGACCCGCTGATTGGTCTCATCCACCGAAAACCCGCCCGCCTTGAAAATTGACCGTGCCTCCGTATCCATGACGTGAAGGCCTGTCTCTTCCAGAACACGCATGGAGGACCCATGAATGCGCTCAATCTGTTCCGGCGTCAGCACTTCCATAGGAGAAAACGGGTTTCGCACCTGCCTGTAAGGCATCTGCTGGATGGCATTCTTCTGGCGTGTGCGAGCCCGGCGGCGGGTCATGAGTGTTTCCTCCCGTCTCATGATCTTGATCTTATCACTGTCACGGCAGAACCCCGGGATCTCAACTGAAATCCCTTCACAGTGATGAATCGTTCTGCCGTCGGCTTTGTTCAGGCCGGATCAATCGCAATCCGCAAAACATCTGCGAAATCAGCGCCATCTGTACCAAGAGCCAGGATTGCATCCTTCAGTGCCGAAGCGCGACCCTCGCCAAGCACCGGATCGGCATAGGCGTGATATTTCCCGATCACTTCACTGTTTGGAAGCTGGTCTCCTGGTCCTCCTCGCGCGTTTAACGGGCCTGATTCAAGCCTTTGCCCGTCTGAGAGAACAAGGCTCAGATCAGCCCAGCGGCCTTCGGGGAAGCGCTTGTTGTAAAGATCGTGTTCCGAAACATGCGTGACAGACACAAGCCGGGCAACATCTTCGTCTCTCAATCCGTCTCCGGTAATCTGGTCTACGCCCACCATGCCGTTGACCAGCATGGAAGCCACCGCAAAGGCAAGACTGTATTGGGCGATGGAGGGCTGCTGTGGCATTCCGGCAAACAGGCGCGCTGATTCATGAAAGGTCCTGACCTCGACCCGCTCAATCTGCCGGTGATCCAGATTGTGGCGTCGCCTCAGAATATCGGCTCCGTCAATCGGAGCATGAGCCCAGCGGCAGATCGGATAGGGTTTGACATATTGCTCATCCGTTAGCCAGTGCGCGCCGAGATCCTTCCAGTATGTGGCGATATCTTCAGCCTCAACCGTAATGGCTGGTGCACCGGTAAAGCCACGCTCGGCCATGAAGACAGCACTCATGCCCGCCAATGTGCCCCAGGATGAGCCATCATGGAGCATGGTTGGATTGTCAATTTCGCGCATCATCTGGCTTCTGGGGCCGTGATATTCCGCAATCCCCATGGCTTCGCGCAATTGTCCGCTTGAGAGAGAGCGTAGTCTTGCACCAAGAGCTGCGACGCCAATGGCGTTCCAGGCACCGGATGTATGATAATCAGAGACGGTGTCGTGCAGCGCACGCCCGGCCCGTCCGGCAATTTCATAGGCGATGACAAGGGATGCCAGTGCTTCGCGACCCGAAAGAGAAGAAAGCCCTTCGCCAAAAGCACAAAGTGCTGGCACCACCGCCACCCCGATATGGCCCTTGGTAAGATTATAGCCATCATGGGCATCAAGGTTGTCTGTCTGGGCAGCAAGGGCAAATCCGGCTCCTGTGGGGCTTGCGATCCGCCCGTCAAACAGAATATGAGCCCTGGGGCCATTTGCGCCCGGTGCATGATGATCGGCGGTAAAATCCCGGGCAATCTGCCCTGCCTCAAGCCGGGAGGCGGCAATTGCGACGCCAAGTGTATCCAGAAGCAGATGCTGGGCTTTCTCCAGTGTCTGATCAGGGATCTGATCGGGCTGTGTGTCCAGCACAAAGGCCGCAACACGGTTGAACTGATCCTGCGAGATCTGTGTCATGCGCATATTCCTCCCGGCTATAAGGGTAGTGAGCAGAGGTCTGCGCCGTTGAAGAAAACCGGCCTTGACTGGATGATTTTGGACAAAGAGGCCGGACTTTCACGGACTTGTCACTGTCTGTGAGTTTTGAACGCCTGCATGGATGCCCACCTCTATGTCATACAGTCAGTCAGAGTGAGTTCCTGAAAACCGGGCAGTTCCTTCATGCAGGAATTCACGTCTAACCAATTAGTCAGGTGTGTGATGTTTCGGCTATTGGCATTGGGGTTGGTTGCCCTGTCTTTCATTCTTATCCTCGCCGACCGGGGCATTGCTGCGGGCGTTGGGCGGCTTGACCATGCGCCTGAAACCTGGGAAGAGCTGACCCTTCCCGGCAAGAAAGCCAATGAAACCCGGTTCTCTGATGCGATGATTGAAATCCAGTCAGATCGATCGGTCTCCTTTCGTTATGCAACACTCAACGGGCAGCAGCAGGATGCCCGGTCGATTGCCTGGGACTGGCGCGTTGATCAGCAGGGGCCAATCACAGAACAGACCCGCAAAGGTGGAGATGATCGCTCACTCGCCTTGCATCTCTGGTTCCGGGATCAGGACAATGCCTCTCTTTTTGGCTCGATAGGCTCTCTGTTCGGATATCCGCGCGTCGGGCATCTGATTACATACGTCTGGGGTGCAAAAGAGGCCGCCGGAACCATTCTTCCCAACCCCCATTATGACAAGGGTGTGGTGATCGTGCTGAAAGGGCCTGACGCGGAACCGGGACAGTGGCAGCGTGAAAAGCGGTCGATCGATCAGGATTTTCTCGCAAGCTTTGGTATTCCTCTTCCTGACAGTGGTTTGCACCACATCGCTTTGTCTGCCGATACAGATGATACCGGCAGCCGCAGCAGAGGGTCATTCCGGTCTATCCGGTTGGGCGCTGAGGGGCAGGCAACCCGATGAGCATATCGGTTGTCATTCCGGTTCTGAATGAAGAGAAGGCGCTTCCGCGCCTTTTGGCGTCTTTGAAGGCGCTTGATCACCTGGGTGAGATCATCGTGGTGGATGGCGGGAGTTCAGACAGAACACAGGATTGTGCCCGGGACCATGACGCAAGGGTGCTGGTCTCGCCATGCGGGAGAGGGCAGCAGTTGCGGGCCGGTGCTGACATAGCCAGCGGTGATGTTCTGTGGTTCCTGCATGCGGATACGGAAATCCAGCCTGGATGTGACAAGGCTATCCTTGATGCTCTGGCTGACCCCGATGTTCCGGGAGGCAATTTCCGGCTTCTGTTTGACGGCGGCTCGGACTTTGCGGAATGGCTGACCGGATTTTATGCCGACCTCAGGCCTCGGGGGTTTTATTATGGAGATTCAGGTATTTTTGTCAGGCGGTCTGTCTACAGAGCCCTTGGGGGTATTCGGGACATGGCGCTGATGGAGGATTATGATTTTGTCTGCCGCCTGGAAAAAACCGGGCCGACGGCCAATATCAGCAGACCAGCATTGATTACGTCATCGAGACGCTTTCAGCAGAGGAAAAAGTGGCGGATTGTCTTCCAGTGGATCTGGCTGCATATGCTGTATTATCTGCGGTTCTCGCCCGATTATCTGGCAGCACTCTATCGATCGTCTGACCACATTCCGGCAGATACCCCGCTGAAGAAACGCGGCTGAAAAAAGGCCCGGCAATACGACCGGGCCTTGTCTTATCGGCTGTGTATCAGGAGCCGTTCAGGCTCCAGTCATACTTAACATCATGGATTTTGCCGATGGACTGAAGCTGGCGTTTCAGATCCGCATTGGCATATTTGAGAATGTGATTGAGCACATCCTTGTCGGACTTGCCGAAATCCTCATAGAACCAGTCGTAGATCTTTGAAACAGTGACCTTGCCGTTCTTTACCGATACGCCGCGCGCATTGTTTACATAATCCCGGGCACCCTTTGAAAGCTGACCATTGACTGTCTTGCCGGTGAAAGGCCGGGTCTGCAGATTGGGGCAGCCGATTGAAGCGCAATTGACGGCATAATGGATACGCGCGTCACGCCAGAGCGGTCGCAGGATCCGGTGTTCGATATCATTCAGGCTGACTTTGCGGCCTTCGATTGTCACCAGCTTCTTGCCCCAGGGGCCATCTGCGAAAAGGCCGGGGGAGATATCGATATCGCGGATGGATTTGACAGGTTTGTTATCCAGAACCACCTGAATGGTCAGCGCGTTATACAGGTTGATCCAGTAAGCTTTCTGGACATTGCGATTATAGCTGCTGATCTTCAGCGCTGTCATGTCCTTGATATAGGCATCAAGCTTGGCCTTGTCGCTGCTGGAGACGCTGCGATAGGCAAAGAGATTGACGCCACCACGCCCCTTGCGGACATATTTCTTGAGAACGTCACCCCAGCGGCTGTGATCAATGGTCCGGGTGTCGGACTTGGCGCTGGTCCGCCAGACGGACCAGGCATCCGCATCAGGCGCAAAAATGCGCTCACCACTGCCAAAGGCCGCGGTCATGGTTACAACACCTGCCAGCAGAACCGCTTTACCGATTTTGGGAAAAAGACTTGTTTGAAACACCGGGTTCCCTCCGTGTCGGATCATGTCTGAAGTGAACATGTGCGAGGGTGGTATCAGGTTCAATTCACACCTCTGCACAGCTCGGTGATTGTTCCGACAGGAGGTGTGTATCCTGAGGGGTGAATAATTTTTCGGCTCAGCCCTGATCTCATTCATTTGCCATCAGGCGCACTTCCGCGCACTCTTGCAGCATGGTGAGGTGGAGGAGGAGCTGCCATGAAGATCACGGATTTCAAAACCTTTGTTGTCGGCAATCCGCCACCGGGGTTTGGCGGTCGCTATTTCATCTTTGTCAAACTGGTCACCGACAGCGGCATTGTCGGCTATGGCGAGGTCTATGCAGCGACATTCAGTCCACATGTCATGGCGCGCATGGTGGAGGATGTGATTGAACGGCATGTGCTTGGCACGGACCCGTTCAGGATTGAGCATCTGTGGCGACGGGTTTACGGGGCCGGTTACACATTGCGCCCCGATGTTTCGGTTATGGGTGCGCTGAGCGGCATCGAGACCGCCTGCTGGGATATCATCGGCAAGGAGGTGAACAAGCCGGTTTATGAGCTGCTCGGAGGCCAAGTGCACGAAAAACTGCGCTCATACACCTATCTCTACCCAAAGGATGATGAGGATCACGCAGCGTTCTACCACGATGCGGACCGCTCCGCTGAACGGGCTCTGGAATATGTGGAGAAGGGCTTCACCGCGTTAAAGTTCGATCCGGCAGGGCCTTACACCATCTATGATGGCCATCAGCCTTCCCTTGAAGATATTGCCCGGTCTGTGGAGTTTGTCAGAAAGCTGAGAGAAGCGGTTGGCACAAGAGCTGACCTTCTGTTTGGTACCCATGGTCAGTTCACCACATCCGGTGCCATCCGTCTGGCCCGTCAGCTTGAGCCCTATGACCCTCTCTGGTTTGAAGAGCCCGTTCCTCCGGAAAATCCGCGGGAAATGGCAAGGGTCGCGCGCCAGACCACGATTCCGGTTGCGACCGGTGAGCGTCTGACCACCAAATATGAATTTGCCCGTGTTCTTGAAAACCAGGCGGCCTCTATTCTTCAGATGGCCCTTGGCCGGGTTGGTGGTATTCTGGAGGCCAAGAAGATAGCCGGAATGGCAGAAACCTACTATGCCCAGATCGCCCCGCACCTCTATTGCGGTCCGATTGAAGGGGCTGCCAATGTGCAGATCAGCACCTGCACGCCGAACTTCCTGATTCTCGAGAGCATTCAGGACTGGGGAGGATTCCACGCGAAAATCCTGAAGAAACCGATGCAGTGGCAGGATGGCTATGTGATCCCGCCAACAGATCCTGGCATTGGCGTTGAGCTGGATGAGGACGTGGCTGAAGCCCACCCCTACGAAGGTAAAGACCTGCATCTGGATATGGTGGCTGAGCCGGTACGGTAGGGGCAATATCAAAGGAATGGATTGGTCTGAACCTTAATCAAGCAGGAATGTTTCCCGTTTGATCCAGTCCACAAAGGCGACCACTTCCGGCCTGGCCCGGAGGCGGTCCTTGATCAGGCAGTAGAATCCGCGCTCGGATTCGAGTGTCAGGCCTGACGGCCGGATCAGGCGACCGTCCTGAATGTAGGAATCCACCAGCCGCCCCCAGCCAAGCCCGATGCCTTCCCCGTTCAGAACAGATTGGATCAGCAATCCATAGGTATCAACGGTGATGCCGGGCAGGGGCAGGCTTGGTCGATGGCCTTGTTCACGCAGAAAGACGCTCCAGTCGATCCAGCGATAATGGCTGTCATTGAGGTGGATAAGCGGCTGGGCGGCCAGTTCTCCGGCAGACAGGTCAGGTCGGGAGTTCTGAAGGAGGGCCGGGCTACAGATCGGATAGACTTCCTCGCCGAACAGATAGGTCACGTCCGCACCCGGCCAGCTGCCTTCGCCAAAGCGGATATAGATGTCAGCCGCATTGAAATCCGTATGATCGCCCTGATCCCTGGTCATCAGCCGGATATCGGTTTCCGGGTATTGCCGCCGGAATTTCGGCAGACGCTTGTTCAGCCAGAATTGTGCAATGCCGGCATGAGCGCCGATGAGGATCTGCGAGGGTCCCTTTGTCTGGCGAAGCGCTTCCGCTCCGGTTTCAATAGCGTCCAGTCCGGTAATGGCGGCACGATAAAGCTGTCGGCCTTCTTCGGTGAGCGACAGTTTACGATTCTGCCGTTTGAACAGCTCGACCCCCAGATCCTCTTCAAGGGCCTGTATCTGCCGACTGATCGCAGGCTGCTGTACGTTCAGCTCTTCTGCAGCACGCGTGAAATTGAGATGAGATGCTGCCGCCTCGAAAGCAACAATGGCATGCATGGATGGCAGCTTGCGACGCATATCATTCCTTCAAGAAGGGATAAAGGGCAATTTTATCTGAATTTATAGCAATTTTTAATTCATTTAATGAATTTGAGCAAGGTCGCTGATTTAATTATCCGGATAATTAAATGCGTCGGTTGTTCGGCTTGTTTTTATGCTTAACAGGCTTGTTGTTCGTCTGCAGAAAACCGCCACAATATCTTAACAGCAAAAGCCCTTGCAGATCATGAAGCCGACTAAATAGTAATATCATTCATTCAATGAATTTAAAACATGAATAAAATCACTATTTACAGAGGTATATCCCTAATTCATCATTCTTTCAGGTTATCATTATGCAGTCTCAGTTTCTGCGATCTTCAGGAGGTCAACGGCTACATGGCTATTTCATCTATTGGCTTTATCGGGCTCGGCAATGTTGGCGGCAAGCTGGCCGGGTCGTTGATCCGCAACGGTTTCAATGTGACGGTTCGGGATCTGGACAGAGATGTGGCGCAGCCATTCCTTGATAGAGGTGCGCAGTGGGGTGAAAGTCCCAAAGCCATGATGGAAACCTGTGACATGGTAATCACCTGTCTGCCTTCCCCTGCTGCGAGTGCTGCGGTTATGGAAGCTGAGGATGGTATTCTGGCCGGGATGTCCTCTGGCAAGATCTGGGCGGAGATGAGCACCACGGATGAGCATGAGGTCAAACGACTTGGTGCGCTGGTGCGCGAGCGGGGCGGTGAGCCGATTGACTGCCCGGTTTCGGGCGGTTGCCACAGGGCGGCAACCGGCAACATCTCGATTTTTGCAGGATGTGACCGGGCGACGTTTGAGACAGCATTGCCGGTGATCAAGGCCATGGGACGCCGCATTCTTCATACGGGGAATCTGGGTTCCGCTTCGATCCTGAAGGTGGTTACAAACTATCTGGCCACGGCCAATCTCGTCACCCTGTGTGAAGCGCTTGTCACTTCGAAGGCGGCAGGTATGGATCTGAACACGGCCTTTGAAGCCATCAGAATTTCCTCCGGAAATTCCTTTGTTCACGAGACGGAAAGTCAGGTCATTCTCAACGGCAGCCGCGATATCAATTTCACCATGGACCTGGTGGTGAAGGATATTTCCCTGTTCCAGGAAGTTGCGGACCGGTGTGACGTGCCGCTTGAAATTTCCCCCATGCTGAAAGCGATTTTCCTCGATGGTCAGGAGCGTTATGGCCCGAGAGAACTGTCTCCCAACATCATCAAACGGCTGGAAGAAACAACAGGCCTTGATATCCGGGCTTCGGGCTTTCCAACAGAAATGGTGGATGATGAGCCGGAAGAGCCGGGATATGAGGTGATCCCGACCGGAAAGGGCTAGGCCCTGATCCTAGACACTAACCCTGATGCGTTTCCAGAAAGGCTGTTTCCCAGCCGATGAGGGCTCGCTTGCGGGTGATTCCCCAGTGATAACCGCAGAACCCGCCGGATTTCCCAACAACCCGGTGGCAGGGAACGACGAAGGAGATCGGATTTTTGCCAACGGCCGTGCCAACGGCCCGGGATGCTTTCGGATTGCCCAGATGCTCAGCAATGCGGGAATAGGTGGTGGCCCGTCCTACCGGAATTTTCAAGAGTGTCTCCCAGACCCGGATTTCAAAATCCGTCCCGATCAGTGTGATGCGCACCGGATTGTCGGGAGTCCATTGTTCGGCATTGAAGATCTGTGCTGCGTAAGGTGCCGTCGCCGCTGAGTCCTCCAGATAGTCTGCCCTTGGCCAGCGCGCCCGCATATCGTCCAGGGCTTTGGCTTCCTCGCCCTCATCGGCAAAGGCCAGTCCGGCGAGGCCATGATCTGTTGCCATCAGAAGAACGAGTCCGAACGGGCAGGGATGAAATCCGTAGCGAATCACGACACCTGCGCCCTTTGCCTTGTAAACACCGGGGGTCATTGCCTCATGCGTCACAAACAGGTCATGCAGACGGCTGGGGCCTGAGAGGCCGACTTCGAAAGAGGTCTCCATGATGGAGGCTGAATCTTCCAGAAGTTTACGGGCATGATCCATGGTGATGGACTGCAGGAAGGCCTTGGGCGTGATCCCGGCCCAGCGGGTAAACAGCTTCTGCAGGTGCCCGGCACTCAGGCCAACATGGGTTCCGATCTCATCCAGAGAGGGCTGGTCGTGCCAGTTCTCACTGAGATATTCGATAGTTCGCCGGACCGTATCATAATCCCGCAAAGCGCCTGATTCTGTGCCAAGGTCTGAATCGAGAACCGGAATAGCCATGGATCGTGTCTCCCGCAGTCAAGTTGGAGACACATTAGCGATTTGGCCCTCCGCTTCCCACCCGAAAACGGTGACAGATGCCCTGTTCAAGCGCGACCGGTACGGGCGTCGGAGAGCGCAATGGCAAAGGCCTTGCTGAATGTCTCCCGATCTGCGGGGTTGAGAAAGGAACCGAGCTCCAGTTCCCTGCCATGGGATGTCAGAGTCAGACGGGTGACGCCCTCATCAGGCAGGCATTCCACATGAAGGCGCGCCCAGTAGGGATTAAAGGTGAAGACCTGTTCCTGGCCATTGGGTGACACACGCCGGATCACCAGCTCGGACCGGCTGACATGGACTTCTTCAAAGGCGCGCCCTGACCGGTAATTGAGACGAAAAGCGATATAGATCGCCAGAACGTCAAGGCCGAGAAATCCGGCAACGGGCCAGGCACCGACGGCCCAGAAGACGACGCCCGAAACAAAGGAAATCAGAGTAATCAATCCCATGACGATGAGAAAACCACTGCGCCCCAGAGATCTGTAGGGCGTCAGCAGAACCGAGAAAAAGGGCTGATCCGTCTGTGGATCTGTTTTTGCATTGCCTTCCGTCATGTGGCCTCAGTATAGATGAACTTCGAAAAGTTCCAAAGAGCCCAGGACCGTTTCATGTCTGCAAGCAAACCACGAAAGCGCAGCCGTCTGTCTGTTGCAGACCGGCACGAGATGTTCGCCCGTTTTGAGCAGCAGATGCCGGAACCCAAGGGCGAGCTGGACTATGTCAATGAATTCACGCTTCTGGTCGCAGTGGTGCTTAGCGCCCAGGCAACGGATGTCGGCGTCAACAAGGCCACAAAAGACCTGTTCAAGATTGCCGATACGGCTGAGAAAATGCTGGCTCTGGGCGAAGACACGGTCCGGGACTACATCAAGACCATTGGCCTTTATCGGAACAAGGCCAAGAATGTCATTCTGCTCTCAGAACAGCTGATCAAGGACCATGGTGGTCTCGTGCCGCAGACCCGGGAGGAGCTGGAAGCCTTGCCGGGGGTCGGACGCAAAACCGCCAATGTCGTGCTGAATATCGCATTTGGCCAGCCAACCATTGCGGTTGATACGCATTTGTTCCGGATTGCCAATCGCACAGGTCTTGCGCCCGGGAAAAATGTCCTTGATGTGGAACTGCTGCTGGAAAAGACAGTCCCGAAGGAATTTCTGCTCCATTCCCATCACTGGCTTATTCTGCACGGTCGCTATATCTGCAAGGCACGCAAGCCTGAATGCACGAAGTGTATCATCGCAGATATCTGTAAATCAGCCGAGAAAACCTGTGATGTGCCAGCGGAGATTGTCGAGATAAGGGACTGGCGTGAGATCCAGATCTAGAGCTCACTCAGATCACCTTTCGGCAGGGGTAGAGAGCTATTCGGGGTAAAATCGACGAAACTGCCACCCAACTGCTGCAAACTCTCCTGAACACGCGCTAAGGCAAAACGACCTGGCTCGTCCTCAGCCTGAAGGCCTGTTGACGTATCTTGACCCGCACCATTGAAGCTGCTGTCTTTGCCGTCGGAGCCATTGTCACAGCCAACCAGACCTATTTGCCGGTAGCCCAGGCGCAGGGCTATCGGAAGAGCAACGCTCAGGAGGCTTGTTCGTCCGTCATGTGTGAAACCGTCAATATCCAGGTTTGAAGTACCCATAACGTCTATGAGCTCTTTCTGCGGCTTTTCAAAAAGCACGTAACGGATATCAAACTCGTCTGCCAGACCTGAGATTTCAAAATATTCCCGGAAATAGAAACTGGTCCAGATCTGTGGGCGCCAGGCCCTCTTGCGAAGCGTGCTTATGTATTTTTTGGGCATTGTCGGCTGACGTGTGTGCCATCCTCCAAAAAACGCATGAGAACCAAGAACCAGATGATCAGGTTTGATTGCGTCAAAATCCGGATGGTGGATGAACCAGTCAAAGGTGAAGGTTTCAAACTCTTTCAGCCTGCAAAGGTCCGTTTCATTGATGGATGGTCCATTGCCAATAAACAGGCAGGCTGGCTTGCCATCAATCGTACCGGGTTTTTCAACCCGGCGATCAAAGTAGCCAGGACGGGAAATTTCTGTCTGATAGTGCTGCTGACGAAGCCGCCCAAGTTTCTGGAGGTTCAGCATGCGCCATATACTTGGACGAACAGCGCCATCACCACCCTGAGGAATCTGGCTTTCATCCATGAAGTCTTCATGGAACCAGGGTTTGTATCCTGCAAAATGGATCATCCGTATGAAACTGGTGTCACCGGCACGGTTCTGATCCAGAAACTTGATATTGCAATTGAAATTGATAGGAAGAAACTCAGCCTGACGCGCATAGATAAAGCGGTTCCAGGCTTTCTGATCTGCAAACCGATCCAGAAGCGGGCAAAAAGGCTTGTGATTTGTCCGGACCAGATCCTTGAGTTCGTCAAAGTCCGTTTTGTCCATATACCGGCGCGGGATTGAAAGAATTCCGCTGTTGATAATGGGCTGTCCAGTACCAGGAGAAACAGCTGCCCAGGGACGTGCGCCATAGTCCTGGCAGGCAAAAATCGTGTCGTCCTCAACAGTTGCAGGCTTCTCTTCAGCACCCAGGGGCAGATCTTCGCCGGTCCAGAAATGGCTGATATCGTCGATAATGGCTGTATCTGAATCGAGCACCACCACGCGTTCATAGTCGGTCAGGCCTAATGCCATAACACTCATATAGCCAAAGATGCCGATACGTTTCCTGTTCTGGCTGTCCCGGGCAATACTGCCGAGCCAGCTCATATCCGGTTCCCTGAAATGGACATTTGGATAGATATGACGGGCTCTGCGCATGGAAAAGTTACTGATACTGCCGTCATGGAAAACGATCACATCAGATTCAAAATCCGGGTAGACATCGAGAAAGGAAGCCAGAAGAACTTCAAGTCCCGGCAGAAAAAGATCGTTGGCTATGGTGACAAAGGCAACTGAGCGCGGAGGGGTACGCCGTTGCGGAAACACTTTGGTATATACCGGTGATTTTACGCCATGCTCCATTTCACGCACCGAGATAGATGCGATTTCAAGCTTCTCCCGGTCACCCTCAAGATCCTCATATTGCTGGCGCGCAGTCTCTACATCTGAGAAGTAGTTGGCTTTCTTTCCCCCCTGGGAATCAGCAATCAGCAAGGCCCGTTTTGCAGCATTCGCAGCGTCCATACGCTGGTTCCGGGCTTTGTCCCGCTGCTTGCGCAGGAGAGCATTTTTCTCTTTCAGATGCCTGGTTTCATGGGGGGTTATAACGGCGGCAACAGGCTTGATCAGCGCATAATAGGCAAGTTTCCTGAGCATCTTCATGGATAGATTCTCTTTGTCCATAGAAACGGCAAATGGAAATCAGTTTGCTGGATTCCGCGAGAACGCCTGATGCGAAACGCTTCAATATGGTTCGTCTTGAGGAGCGCCATTCTCTTCTCAGTCTCGAAAAGAAAACCACTTATTGCATGCCTGATAACAGGTGTCACGGGCGCTGGCATGGCTGATCAGCAATAACCGGATAATGAGTATGTGTCTGGTCAGGCTCTCTTGTCTCTTGCTCTGCGGTCAATCCGCTTGTGCATATGCACCATAAAGGCGGTGGCGAAGAGCGGGGTCAGCAGGTTGACGATAGGAATTGCAACGAAACCGGCAATGATGACACCTGCGAAGAAGACGCGTGCACCATTGTCCTGCCGCATCGCCTTGGCTTCTTCGACGGAATGAAACCGCATGGCAGCCAGCTCGAAATATTCCCGCCCGAGCAGATAGCCGTTCGCGATGAAGAAAGCGATGAAGTTGATGCCGGGCAAAAGGGTCAACAGGAGAACGAACAGGTTCACCGCAATCACCATAAGGGTGAATTTGGCGGTCAGGGCGAGAGACTTCGCCAAGGGCAGTTCGCGTCCAGGTGCGTCATGCGGATAGCGGGTCTGTTCGACAGTCTGGGCGATCTCGTCGAGAAAAAAGCCAGCAATCGCTGACGTAATGGGTGGCACGAGAAAAACGAGCCCCAGAAAAACACCAATTCCTGCCAGAATGGCGATGGTCGTATCAAGCCATGGATAGGGGACCACAAGAAAGGCTTCGAGCAGACCTTGCGCTCCAATCCAGATCACGACGAGAAGGGCTGCGGTCAAACCGAGGGATTTGAACAGGACCGATCGGAAGGGTGGCGTAAAGAGGTCGCTCAAGGCAAGCAGCGCGGCGGAAATCATAAGGTCTGATCCTGTCAGATGAGCCATTCAAAGAAACGGATATAAGCAGTGGCCGGAGATTGCACAAGCGCTTGCGTTGAGACCGCCGCTGACTATACTCCGCGCGTCCCGCAAGAGGGGCTGAACCAACGCGTCATCATCCTGCCAGGAGCACCTTTATGACTGACACGAAATTTGATGTTCTTGGCATCGGAAATGCCATTGTCGATATTATCGCTCGTGAGAACGATGATTTTCTCGCCAGTCATGACATGGTCAAGGGCTCCATGATGCTGATCGATGAGGCGCAGGCCGATTCAATCTATAATGACATGGGCCCTGCAACGGAAATTTCTGGCGGTAGCGCAGGCAACACAATTGCCGGTGTGGCGTCCTTCGGCGGTCGGGCAGCCTATTTCGGCAAGGTTGCGGATGATGAGCTGGGCCGGATTTTCCGGCATGATATCCGGGCCATCGGCGTTCATTTCGAAACAGCACCACTGACGGAGGGCCTGGGCACGGCGCGCAGCATGATTCTGGTCACGCCGGACGGAGAGCGGACCATGAACACCTTCCTTGGAGCCTGCGGTGCGCTGGGGCCGGATGATATTGATGCGGAAATCGTCGGGGCTTCTGCCATCACCTATATGGAAGGCTATCTCTGGGACCCGGAAGAAGCCAAGAAGGCGTTTCTCAAGGCAGCGGACATTGCACACGCCCGAGGTCGGAAAACCGCGCTGACCCTGTCTGATTCCTTCTGTGTCGACCGGTATCGCGATGAGTTCATCGGCCTCCTGCGTGATAATCACATTGATTATCTCTTCGCCAATGAGGCCGAGTTGAAATCGCTCTACCAGACATCGGATTTCCAGTCCGCCGTTGATGCTATCCGCAAGGATTGTGCCTTGGCGGCTGTAACCATCGGTGAAAAAGGTGCGCTGGCAATTGCAGGAGATGCTGTTTACGAGAGCTCAGCATTCCCGGTTGAGGAAATTGTTGATCTGACCGGAGCTGGTGATCTGTTTGCCGCTGGTTTCATGACGGCTCTGACCCGTGACAAATCCCTTGATGATGCTCTGGAACTGGGATGTCTGGCAGCCTCAGAGGTTATTTCTCATCTGGGTGCCCGACCAAACACGTCTCTGAAAGAGCTGGCCGGGCAAAAAGGCATCGAGCTTTAATCAGAAACTATAGCGTGCTTCCGAAAAGTTGACAGACTTTTCGGATAAAAGCTCGCGTAAAAATAATATGTTAAAGCACCTTCGCCGGTTCAGCATTAAGGTTTGGTGCTTTAGATGGGCGCATGTATTGTGCGCCCATCTGTTCCTGACCCTAGATAAGTTCGTCAAACAGGGCTGTGGAGAGATAGCGCTCTGCAAAGGACGGGATGATCAGCACAATACGCTTGCCTGCCATTTCATCCCGCTTGCCGATGGCAATGGCTGCGGCAACCGCAGCACCTGACGAGATACCTACCGGAATCCCTTCTACAGCAGCGAGCGCGCGTGCGGTCGACATGGCGTCTTCATTGCTGATTGTGACCACTTCATCATAGACATCTGTATCGAGCACATCGGGCACAAACCCTGCGCCGATGCCCTGGATCTTGTGCGGGCCCGGATTGCCGCCAGACAGGATCGGGCTGTCCGTTGGCTCAACCGCAACTATCTTGATATCCGGGTTGCGCTCTTTCAGCACCTGGCCAACACCTGTAATCGTGCCGCCTGTTCCGATCCCGGCAACAAAGGCATCAACTGTGCCGTCTGTGTCGTTCCAGATTTCTTCCGCTGTGGTGCTGCGATGGATAGCCGGATTGGCCGGGTTCTGAAACTGTTGCGGAATAATCGCGCCGTCGATTTCTCCAACCAGCTCCTCGGCACGGGCAACAGCGCCTTTCATGCCTTTTGCGCCTTCAGTCAGAACCAGCTCCGCGCCAAGCAGCTTCAGCATTTTGCGGCGCTCAACCGACATGGTTTCCGGCATGACCAGTATCAGCCGGTAGCCGCGGGCAGCAGCCACAAAAGCAAGGGCGATGCCCGTATTGCCGGATGTGGGCTCAATCAGGGTGCTCTCGCCGGGCGCAATTGTGCCATCAGCTTCCAATGCATCAATCATGGCAACGCCGATGCGGTCCTTGACGCTGGCGATTGGATTGAAGAATTCGAGTTTGGCCAGAAGTTCGGCCTTGACGCCATGCTGTGCAGCAAAGCGATCAAGACGGACAAGGGGCGTATCGCCAATCGTGTCAGTAATGGAGCCGTAAATCCGGCCCCGCCCGGGTGTCTTGTTTGATGTCTCTGTCATAATAGACCCTCACGCAGTCTCTGAACGGTTCATACAGAGGTAAGCCAAAAGCTTTCGGAAAACCAGCCCTTGAATATGTAAGGTTTTGCCCGGTATTAAAAAATAATCCTACTGCATCTGTCTTTACGGAGGAAAATGCCCAATCAGCGTAGGTTTTTATAATTTTTCTAGAATAACGTTCTTCAGGCTAGCCTGTCTATGTCGTGCCAGTGGACCCGAAACCACCTGCGCCTCTGTCGGTTTCATCGAGTGCGTTAACCTCGATACAGTGGGCCTGTATGGTTTCTGCAATCACCATCTGCGCAATCCGGTCACCACGCCGGATCTCGAAGGCCTCGGCGCCGAGATTGACCAGCAGAACCTTCACTTCCCCACGGTAATCGCTATCGATTGTGCCGGGTGCATTCAAAACGGTGACGCCATGCTTGGCAGCCAGGCCGGACCGTGGTCTGACCTGGGCTTCAAACCCTTCCGGCAAGGCCATGGTCAGACCGGTGGGGACAGCACCCCGCGCCATGGGTTCAAGCACAAAAATCTCTCCCTCGGGCAAGGCAGCGCGCAGGTCCATACCAGCGGAGCCTGTTGTCTCATAGGATGGAAGCGGCAGGCCTGATCCGTGGTCAAGCCGTCTGAAAGGAAGGTTTATTCTGGTCATTCGGTCAATCCGTGAAGGTCTTCAGTGTCTTAGCCATCCGCTCGACCAGTCTGGTCGCCACATCAGTCTTTGTCATGTTTGGCCATTCCTCGACACCATCAGCATCAACAATCCTGACGGAATTGTGGGAGCCTCCCATAATACCAGTTTCAGGTGAGACATCATTGGCGACAATCCAGTCTGCTTTCTTGCGATCCAGTTTGCCGCGCGCATTCTCAACCACATCGTCAGTTTCAGCTGCAAAGCCGATCAGAAGCCTGGGCCGTTTCTCATGATGGCCAACGGTTTTCAGAATGTCGGGATTCTCGACAAAGGAGAGTTGCGGAGTGTCTCCACCGGGCTCCTTCTTGATCTTGGACTGTCCGGCTTCTGCGACCCTCCAGTCTGCAACAGCCGCTGTCATGACGGCCAGATCAACGGGCAGGGCCTGTTCCACCGCATCCAGCATTTCGCGGGCTGTTTCCACATGACGGGTTGTGACGCCGTAAGGATCAGGAATGGAAACAGGCCCCGAAATCAGCGTGACGGATGCTCCGGCGCGAGCCAGTGCTGCCGCAATCGCATGGCCCTGCTGGCCGGATGACCGGTTGGCGATATAGCGTACCGGGTCAATCGGCTCATGGGTTGGCCCGGATGTAACAAGTGCCGTTTTGCCTCTGAGGTCGAGAGTGCTTCCAAAATAGGCATCAACGGCATCGGCAATCGCGTCTGGCTCTGCCATGCGGCCCGGTCCGAATTCGCCGCAGGCCATGTCACCCTCATCGGGGCCGACAAAATGGACACCATCGGACCTGAGAGTGGACAGATTGCGCTGGGTGGCCGGATGGGCCCACATCCGCACATTCATGGCAGGTGCTGCAAGCACGTCCGTATCAGTGGCAAGAAGCAGGGTAGAAGCCAGATCATCGGCCTGACCATGAGCCATCTTGGCCAGAAGATCGGCGGTCGCCGGGGCGATGACAATCAGGTCAGCAGAGCGCGACAGCTGAATATGGCCCATCTCCGCTTCATCGGTCAGATCAAACAGATCCGTATGGACCCTGGTTCCGGTCAAAGCAGATACGGACAGGGGGGTGACGAATTCATGCGCGGCTCTGGTCATCACCGCGCTGACTTCGTAGCCGCGATCTTTCAGGCGTCTGATCAGCTCCAGTGATTTATAGGCTGCGATACCGCCTGCAATCATCAAGAGAATGCGCTTGCCGGACATGTCTGAACTCCTGACGACCCGAGACTTTGGGGCTCCGGTCAGATGGCGTCATATCACCAGAGATAGGGTTCCACTGCAAGGGCAGCCAGTGCGGCGGCAATGACCCAGAGCGCGATACGGCCAGATCGTGTGCGCCGGGCCTCATTGGCACCTATGCGGTCGACGGTTTCGGGCGCCAGCCGGAACCCGGTTTCAGCCATGGACGCCATCTCGTCAGACAGGCGCTCGGCGCGCTCAGCAAGCTCTGGCAGGGATTCGACCAGTCGACCCACGGCACCAAGACTGTCTGCAGCCTGTTCAAGCCGCCCGGCCGGGCCCAGATTACGGGTCATCCAGTCACGCACCACCGGCTCCGCCGTCTTCCACATATTGAGATCCGGATCGAGCATCCGGGCCACGCCCTCGGTCACCACCATGGTCTTCTGAAGCATCAGCAGCTGCGGCTGGGTCTTCATGTCAAACACATCGGTGAATTCAAACAGCTGGCCAAGCAGGCGGGCCATGGAGATTTCGCTGGCATTGCGGCCCTGCAAAGGCTCTCCGATGGAACGCAGAGCCTGGGCGAACATCTCCACATCCTGGTGCGGCGGTACATAGCCGACTTCGAAATGAACTTCCGAGACCCGTCGATAATCACGGGTGATAAAGCCGTAGAGAATCTCGGCAAGGGCGCGGCGCTCATGTTTTGGCAGCCTTCCCATGATGCCGAAATCAACGGCAACGATATCACCGTCTGCAACAAACAGATTGCCCGGATGCATGTCGGCATGGAAGAAACCGTCCCGCATGGCATGGCGCAGAAAGCTCTGCATCACCTGTGCGGCAAGCGCCTTGCGGTCAAGACCGGCTTCTTCGATTGCCTCCAGATCCGTCAGCTTGATTCCATCGACCCATTCCAGGGTCAGAACGGCCTTACCCGACCGCTCCCAGAACACATCCGGCACATGAAAGCCCGGATCCTCCTGTACATTGTCAGCCATTTCGGAAAGGGCAGCGGCCTCAAACCGGAAATCCATCTCAAAATCAACGGACCGGGCCAGTGTCTCAATCGTATCCACCGGGCGGAGGCGGCGGGATGGCGGATGAAAAAGCTCAATCATCCGGGCCGCAAACAGGAAGGCTTTCAGGTCACGGCGAAATTTCCGACGGACGCCCGGACGGAGCACCTTGACGGCGACAGATTTCGGGCCGTCTTCGGTCTCGATTGTCGCTTTGTGAACCTGGGCGATGGAGGCGGCAGCCACCGGGGTGCTGAAATCGGAAAAGAGTTTTGAGACAGGCCTGCCCAGTTCCTGTTCAATCCGGAGGCGGGCTTTCTCGTCACCAAAGTCGGCGATCCGGTCCTGAAGCTGTTCCAGATGGGCTGCCATGGTTTTACCGACCACATCCGGTCGTGTGGCCATAAACTGGCCAAGCTTGACATAGGACGGGCCGAGCCGGTTGAGTGCACCGCTGAGGCTGTCGGAGACCGATGTTTCAGAGAGGCCCGAGCGCTCCACCAGACGGGCGGTCCGCAACAGCAGGCGGGCTGGCAGGGGCAGACCCTCGGTCGGGGCCAGGCGCAGGACGCCCTCCCGCGCAAAGACATAGCCCACGCGAACCAGCCGGAACGGAAGAGTAAGAGTGGCGAGCATCAGAGTTTGTAACCGGAATGAATGGCAGCGATGCCGCCGGACAGATTACGCCAGGTAACGCGGGAGAACCCGGCTTCCTCAATCATCGCGCCAAACCGGTGCTGATTGGGAAACTGACGGATTGATTCCACCAGATACTGGTATGGCTGACCATCGCCCGTAACCATTTCGCCGATTTTCGGGATCGCACCAAAGGAAAAGGCGTCATAAACCTTATCCAGTACAGGCATCTCGACTTCAGAGAATTCAAGGCACATGAACCGGCCACCCCGTTTCAGCACCCGATGGGCTTCCCTGAGAGCCTTGTCGATACGGGGAACGTTACGAATGCCAAAAGCGATCGTATAGGCGTCGAACTCGCCCGGACCGTAGGGCAGGTCCTCGGCGTTACCAACCACGAAATCAGTCTGTTTCGATAGGGACCGCGCCTTTGCCCTGTCCTTGCCCACCCGCAGCATGGATTCATTGATATCTGTAACCCGCACGTGGGCCGATCCGCGCGAGGCTTCGACGATGCGAAAAGCGATGTCACCGGTGCCGCCTGCCACATCAATGGTGCGATAGGAGTGCTTGCCGGATTTGGGCGGGCACAGCCAGGCAATCATGGCGTCTTTCCAGAGCCTGTGCATGCCACCGGACATCAGGTCATTCATCAGGTCATAGCGCTCTGCCACCTTGTGAAAGACATCATTCACAAGGCCCTGCTTGTCACCAAGCGGGACGGTCTGAAACCCGAATGAAGCTGTATCGGATTGTGCAGTCCCGGTTTTTTGTGCAGTCATTGAATCGGTGCTTTCGCATCATGCTGTCATCCCTGATCATCAGGAACGCACTTATCTGGTCGCGGCGGACCCTATAACAAAGCCATGCAAGTGCCAAGCGCACCATTGACGCGGGCGGGCGATTTCGGTCATCTCAGCATCAATATGGTTATCAGTGCCGGAGGATTGTCATGCCAGAGCTGCCGGAAGTGGAAACAGTCAGAAGTGGTCTTGCCCCTGTTCTTGAAAGCCAGAGGCTGGAGCAGGTCGATGTAAACCGGCCGGATCTGCGGTTTCCGTTTCCTGACCAGTTTGCCGAAAGGCTTGAAGGGCGGTGTTGTACCGCGCTCGGTCGGCGGTCAAAATATCTTCTGATGGATCTGGATGATGGCTCTGTGGTGGTCATGCATCTGGGCATGTCCGGTTCATTCCGGGTCGTCACGGCTGAAGAAGCGCGTCAACCCGGTTCCTTTCATCATGAGCGGTCAAAGAATGAAGCGCATGATCATGTGGTCTTTCACCTGAAAAGCGGTGATCGGGTTATCTATAATGATCCGCGCCGGTTTGGTTTCATGGACCTCATCCGTCGGGAAGACCTGCCGGAGCACAAGTTCTTCAGGGCGCTTGGAGTTGAGCCGACTGGGAATGCCCTCGGTGCGGATTATCTGGCAGCACGGTTTGCCGGTCGCAAGGCCCCGCTGAAATCGGTTCTCCTGGATCAGAGCATCATTGCCGGGCTGGGCAATATCTATGTCTGCGAATCGCTCTGGCGTTCAGGACTGGCTCCGGACCGGGCAGCCGCGACCCTGGTTCGCAAGGACGGCAAGCCGCGAAAGTCCCTGATCACTCTGACGGGCCATATCCGTGCCGTCATCGCAGACGCAATTGCAGCAGGGGGCTCTTCGCTGAAGGATTATGTCCATGCGGACGGGTCGCTCGGTTATTTTCAGCACAGTTTCTCGGTTTATGACCGGGAGAATGAACCGTGCCGCACTGAGGCGTGTGACGGTGTCATCAATCGCATGGTCCAGAGTGGGCGTTCTACATTCTATTGCCCGTCCTGTCAGAAGTGATCCGGCACGGGATCGCAGAAGGTCGGACTTGCGTCTCACCCTCGCCTTGGGTAGCTCTACCTGTATTGAATTTGGATATCAGCTCTGAGTGGAAGGCCGAAACGTCATGGCATTTGAAAATATCCTCGTTGAAACGCGCGGCAATGTGGGGCTTATCACCCTCAATCGTCCAAAGGCGCTGAACGCCCTGAATGGCAAGATCGTTGAAGAGATCACCACAGCGCTGCAGGCCTTCGATACCAATGATGATGTGGGCTGCATGGTTCTGACCGGTTCGGAAAAAGCCTTTGCTGCGGGCGCTGACATCAAGGAAATGCAGTCGCTGGATTATGTCACGGCCTATACAGGTGACTTCCTCACGTCCTGGGACGCCATTACCAAGGTCCGGAAACCGGTCATTGCCGCTGTTGCGGGCTATGCGCTTGGCGGTGGCTGCGAGATTGCCATGATGTGCGATTTTATCCTCGCGGCCGACAATGCAAAATTTGGCCAGCCGGAAGTTCAGCTGGGCGTGATGCCTGGTGCTGGCGGCAGCCAGCGCCTTACACGGTTTGTCGGCAAGTCCAAGGCGATGGAAATGAACCTGACGGGCCGGATGATGGATGCCGAGGAGGCTGAGCGTGCCGGACTTGTGTCCCGGATCATTCCGCTGGATGAGCTCGTGGATGAGGCTGTAAAGACAGCCCAGAAGATTGCTGAATTCTCTCGCGCCTCTATTCTGATGACCAAGGAAGCGGTCAATCGGTCCTATGAGGTTCCCCTCTCTGAGGGCACGCGGTTTGAACGACGGCTGTTCCAGTCTCTCTTCTCAACGGAGGATCAGAAAGAGGGTATGGCGGCCTTTGTCGAGAAGCGAAAGCCAAACTTCGAAAACAGATAGCGGAAACCCGTTGACGCGGCCAGCCGGACTGACTATAACCAGCGCCGACTGGTGGCGAGATGCTCGCCGCCCCGCATGCCTGTTGCCGATCTCAGGGATCTTGGCGTTCAGGCTCTCTTAGTGATCATGAGGGTCATCGAAAGATGACCTGGCCAGCGAAACAGGAAAGGCTGATCCATGGCCAATACACCTTCGGCCAAGAAGGCCGTTCGCAAGATTGCCGCTCGGACGGCCGTCAATAAATCTCGCCGCACCCGCATGCGCGGTTTTATCCGCAAAGTGGAAGAGGCTCTTGCCTCCGGCGATTCCAGCGCAGCAGCAGCAGCGTTCAAGGCAGCTCAGTCCGAGATCATGACGGCTGTCAGCAAAGGCATCGTGCACAAGAACACTGCGTCTCGCAAAGTGTCTCGTCTGAATGCCCGCGTGAAAGCACTCAGCGCCTGATTTTTCGACGCTATAGCCTTTTGTAGAGCCCGGCTTTTGCCGGGCTTTTATTTGCCAGAACGCCTGCTTTTCTAACCTCCGGTTGTGTCTTCAGTCGCTCGCCCAATCAGGGGGAGGTAATATGGTAAGAGAGTGGCG
This sequence comes from Coralliovum pocilloporae, assembly GCF_030845175.1. Classification (NCBI taxonomy): domain Bacteria; kingdom Pseudomonadati; phylum Pseudomonadota; class Alphaproteobacteria; order Hyphomicrobiales; family Coralliovaceae; genus Coralliovum; species Coralliovum pocilloporae. The sequence goes on from NZ_CP132542.1 coordinate 1,549,936, forward strand.
TGGCAAAATTATCTCTTTAATATCAAATGCTTATCCATATGATGTTAAAGAGTGTGATGTGGATAGGGGATTCGAGACGAGTCAATATCTGACAAAAATATTTTTTGTCGGCTTCGTAGAATCGCAGTGCGGGTAATCGCTCAGACCCGTGAATCCATTGAGTCAAAAGGCGTTAGGGGATGGGGCCGCGAATTTGCGTGATTGATGAGGCGGGTTTCATGGGTATATGAGGTCATTTGCGACGTTTGAGTCTGTTGCGCGAGCCCATTTGCCGGTGTATCTTCCAATTATCGATTGGGGCAAGTAATACCGAGAGTAACGCGAGTTCGATCTAGTCGTCTTTGCCGATTCCTGGCAAAGCAATCAGTATAGTTGTGTCGATCAAAAGTATGTCTTGAAGATATACTTGGCTAACCATTTTGCGCTTTGCGCAAAGTCCTTGTTCCGTTTTGCTCGGGGCGCATTTATAAAGCTGCCGGAAGGTTTAAGCACATTCCTTGATTGGAGTGAGAGGGAAAACTATGTCTGAACGTTCAGATTTGCCTTATGCGGGAGACATTTCTGTAGCTGAGCTCGGGGAGCGCCTGGGTGAAGATAGCAACGCTGTGCTGATTGATGTGCGCACGCAGGCCGAATGGGCTTTTGTGGGCGTGCCTGATCTCTCAGAAGCAGGGCGCGATCCGCTCTTTCTCGAATGGCAGTCTTTTCCGGGCGGACAGCAGAATGGACAGTTTGTCGACCTGCTGACACAGGCGCTTGGTGCAAACGGTCTCGGCAAGGAGACAGCACTTTATTTTCTATGTCGGTCCGGAGCCAGAAGTGCGGCTGCGGCAGCTGCTATGACGCAGGCTGGCTTCAAGGCCTGCTTCAACATTGCGGAAGGGTTTGAAGGACCGATGGATCAGGATGGGCATCGCGGCACGGTTTCGGGCTGGAAACAGTGCGGACTGCCCTGGCGGCAATCATAACAGAACGTTTTGAAGGACAGGTTCCTTTCAAGAGGCCAAACGTGACAAAAACACTGCAACAACAAGAAGAGAGACAGGCGTTTCAGGCGCATCTGTCTGATTCCGTTAGACACTGCACAGAGGTTGGGGTGACCGATTGCAATGAAACAAACGCGGGGGTGGGTATGACATTAGAACAGACCGGTGAAGATCACTGGAAGCGCGTAAAACAGAAGCTGCGCCGTGAGCTGGGAGAAGATGTCTTCTCCAGCTGGTTTGCCAGCGTTGATCTGGAAGAGCGCTCCAATGGGACTGTTCATCTGTCTGTTCCGACCCGGTTCCTGAAATCCTGGATTCAGTCTCACTATCGTGAGCGTCTGATGTCCGTCTGGCAGGGCGAGTGCGAGGATGTTCAGCAGATCGAACTGACCGTTCGTGGTGCAATCAGGCAACGTCCGACCCGCCTGCAGCGCCCCGGCGCGCCAAAATCGATCCCGGTTCGTCAGGCGCAGGTGCCGACAGCAGGTGTTGAGGCATCTGCTGGAACGACATCCTTCAAGGGAACGACAGAGTCTGAAGATCTGCTCGGTGGTTCACCGCTCGATGCGCGCCTGACCTTTGACAGCTTTGTCATCGGTGGCTGCAACACTCTGGCCCATGCGGCTGCAAAACAGGTTGCTGAAGCGCCCAAAGGTGCTCCGGCTACATTCAATCCGCTTTATCTTCATGCCTCTGTTGGCCTGGGTAAAACCCACCTTCTGCAGGCCATAGCCTGGCATGCCCGTGAGCGGACCCCTGAGCGTCGCGTCCTGTATCTGACGGCTGAACGCTTCATGTACCGGTTTGTGGCCGCGTTGAAAAACCAGAGTGCTATCGCATTCAAGGATGCCCTGCGCGATATTGATCTGCTTTTGATCGACGATCTGCAGTTCCTGCAGGGTAAATCCATCCAGCAGGAGTTCTGCCATACGCTGAATTCCCTGATCGACGGAGCCCGCCAGGTGGTTGTGGCATCAGATCGCCCACCGGTAGAGCTTGAATCGCTTGATGAGCGGGTGCGCTCTCGTCTGGCCGGGGGTCTGGTTGCCGAGATTGCTGATCTCGACAGCGAAATGCGTCGTGCCATCCTGCTGAACCGCGCGCGTGCCGCCATGGGCAAACATCCGGGCCTCGATATCCCGGATCCGGTTCTCGATCATGTGGCCCGAATCGTTTCGTCCAATGGGCGCGATCTGGATGGTGCCTTTAATCGCCTGATGGCGCATAACCAGCTGACTGGTGCGCCAATCACACTGGATATGGTGGATACGGCTCTCCGTGATCTGTTGCGGAACAAGGAGCCGAAGCGCGTTCGTATTGAAGATATTCAGCGGATTGTCTCAAAGCACTTCAATGTGTCCCGGGCCGATCTCCTGTCGTCCAGAAGAACCCGGGTGATTGTCCGCCCGCGCCAGATCGCCATGTATCTCGCCAAAATTCTGACGCCGCGCTCGCTTCCTGAGATCGGACGTCGCTTTGGCGGCCGCGATCACACGACGGTTCTGCATGCGGTGCGGAAGATTGAGGATCTGATCAAGACGGATCAGGCCCTCCATCAGGAAATCGAAAGTCTGCGTCGTGAGGCAGAGGAATAGATCCTGTATTTTCAGATATAACAGAAAGGCCGCGTTCCTGAGGAACGCGGCCTTTTTTGCTGTTTAAACCTTAAAAGCAAACTGTAATATCAGTGACTTACAGCATGGAGGGCAGAACGCGGTCTGGCGGACGGTGTCCATCCATAAAGGTCTTGATGTTGATGATGACCTTCTCACCCATATCAATCCGGCCTTCAATTGTTGCAGAGCTCATATGAGGCAGCAGGACCACGCGGTTTGACTTGAGCAGTTTGGGATTGACGGCAGGCTCCTGCTCGAACACATCGAGGCCGGCGCCTGCAATATCACCCGCATCCAGCAGGCGCGCGAGCGCATTTTCGTCGATCACCTCGCCACGGGCGGTGTTGACGATATAGGCGTCCCGACGCAGAAGCTTCAACCGCCGTGCAGACAGAAGATGGAAGGTGCCTGGCGTATGAGGGCAGTGGATGGAAATAACATCCATACGGGCCAGCATCTGATCGAGGCTTTCCCAGTAAGTGGCCTCAAGCTCTTCCTCAATGTGAGACGCAACGCGGCGGCGATTATGATAGTGAATCTGCATGCCAAACGCTTTCGCGCGACGTGCCACGGCCTGCCCGATGCGGCCAAGCCCGATGATGCCAAGACGCTTGCCGAAAATACGATGACCCAGCATATAGGTGGGTGACCAGCCGGCCCACTCACCGTTTTTCATCACCTGGATGCCTTCGGAAATCCGTCTTGGGACCGCAAGCATCAAGGCCATGGTCATGTCGGCTGTATCCTCAGCCAGCACGCCCGGTGTATTGGTGACGGTGATGCCACGATTGTTGGCGCTGTCCACGTCGATATTGTCGACACCATTGCCGAAATTGGCGATCAGTTTGAGATTTTCGCCCGCCTGCGACAGAAGTGCTGAATCAATCCGGTCAGTTACAGTCGGGACAAGAACATCAGCGGTTTTGACGGCTTCGACCAGTTCGGCCTGCGTCATATTGCGGTCGTCTTCGTTGAGCCGTGTCTCGAACAGTTCCCGCATACGGGTTTCAATGGTGTCCGGGAGCTTCCGAGTGACAAAAACGATTGGTTTCTTTATTGGCATCGCGAGGTTCCGACAAAGCTGTTGACCGGGCATTAACCGAAAACAGGACATGCTGCCCGAGGGGTACAAATAATCCGGTTGTTGATCTGTAGCAGATGAGTAGCCAAACACAAAGTTAGAGATGGGCTTATAGGGCGAATTAACAGGGTTGAGCTGCCAGGGCAGGCTGTGTAAGGAAAGCGGTCCTTTTCCTTGTCTGTATCAGTTCAGCGTTGGAAGCGCCGCAAGCTGTTGTTTGGGTTATGTTGATGGTTCGTTCCTTATATCAGGCGTCGCTTGGTGTTTTTGTCCTGCTTGCAGGGCTTTTTCTCGCTGATCATACATATGCGCAGCAGACCAAGGTCGGCCCGAGCGGATTGCCTCTGCCGCGTTATGTGAGCATCAAGTCGGGGGCGGCCAATGTGCGGATCGGGCCAAGCCGGGATCATCAGGTCTCCTGGGTTTTCACGCGTCCGGGATGGCCGGTTGAAGTTATCCAGGAGTTCGACAACTGGCGCAGAATTCGCGATGCTGATGGTGCTGAAGGCTGGGTTTTCCATAGTCTTCTGAGTGGAGCGCGGACAGCGCTTGTTGTGCCATGGGAGAAGGACACATATCAGGAAGCCCTGCGCAGTGATGCAAAGGACGATGCGTCCATTGTGGCCTGGATGGAGCCCAAGGTTCTGGTCCATATTTCAGAATGCACAGGAAAATGGTGCTACATTTCCGTCCAGACATATGATGGCTGGATCAGGCAGGATCGTCTCTGGGGTGTCTACCAGGATGAACAGGTCAACTGATAGGCGCTGATGCTAAAACACCAGACCTTTAAACTTGTTTTTGCGCGAGCTTTTATCTGAAAAACCTATCAACGTTTCACAAGCACGCTGTCGAAAGTGACCCAAACACAAAAGGCATGTCACTGCGTAACATGCCTTTCGGGAATTCATAAGTCAGGAAAACGGCCGGATTACTGCTTTTCGCGCAGCCGTACCACAACATCCACACGGGCAATCTCCATACCCTCTGGTGGCTCCGGCAGTTTGCCGATGGCAACGCCATTGGTCGGGATATCGACCACCTGGTTCTCACCCTCGATGAAGTAGTGATGGTGATCGCTCAGATTGGTGTCGAAATATGTTTTTGACCCGTCAACCGCGACTTCGCGAAGCAGCCCGGCTTCTGTGAACTGATGCAGGGTGTTGTATACTGTCGCAAGAGACACCGGAACCCGCTGGTCGATGGCTTCCTCATGCAGACTCTCGGCCGAGACGTGGCGATCGCCCTTGGAAAACAAGAGGGAGGCAAGCGCCAGCCGCTGGCGTGTCGGGCGCAAACCGACAGATGTCAGCCGTGAACGGATATCCTGATCGTCATGACCAGGGTTATGGCGATGAACGTGGCTACCACTAAACATCATATCTCCTGACGCTGATAGAAAAAGTCAGCGACTTAAACCAGAATTTGACAGTCATATTAGTGGAATTGCAAATCATTCGCAATACACATTATCCCGGATGGTTGCGAAAGAATCCAATTCCAGCATGACCCATTGTAAACAAGCCCCGTCCACCTGATTGTGTGGTGTTTCGACGCATATTTCCTGAATAAATGTGACGATCATATTACAAACGCCTCTTTCGAACAGCTTGTTACGTGTGTTAGAGAAGGGCAAAGAACAGGACTGCGCGGGGGGTCCCCGGCAAAGACCAGAGGGGTCATGAATTATATGGCAGATCGCCAATCCAGCTACTCTTATGAAGAGCTCCTGACTTGCGGGCGCGGTGAACTTTTCGGTGCGGGTAATGCCCAGCTTCCAGCGCCGCCCATGCTGATGTTTGATCGCATTACCTCTATTGCGGAAGATGGTGGTGAATACGGCAAGGGTCATGTTCGTGCTGAGCTTGATGTCCGTGAAGATCTCTGGTTCTTCGGCTGTCATTTCATTGGTGACCCGGTCATGCCGGGCTGTCTGGGACTGGATGCGCTCTGGCAGATGACGGGCTTTCACCTTGGCTGGCTCGGAGAGCCGGGCCGTGGCCGCGCGCTCTCTGTTGGTGAGATCAAGTTCACCGGCCAGGTTCTGCCAACGGTCAAGAAGGTCGAGTATGGGGTCGACTTCAAAAGAGTGATGCGTTCGAAGCTGGTTCTCGGCATTGCTGACGGCTTTGTGAAGGCCGATGATGAAGTCATCTATCGGGCCAAAGACCTGCGGGTTGGCCTGTTTCAGACTTAAACAGCTGGATTAAGAACTGAAAATGGGTCGCGGGACTGTCTGTTCGGCGACCCTTTCGCTATCATGGCTTTAAGAAGATTCTGATTCCCGCCATATTATTCTGAGAAGACGGGATCAGGTTCACGTGCGAAACCGGAAGGTGTCATATGAAAAGGGTCGTCGTGACAGGTATGGGTATCGTATCCTCCATCGGGGATAACGCCCAGGAAGTGCTGGCAAGTCTGCGTGAAGCAAAGTCCGGCATATCACATGCCGAAGAATATGCTGAGCTGGGCTTCAGGTGTCAGGTACACGGCAAGCCTTCTCTGGATCCCGCCGAAACTCTGGATCGCCGCACCACCCGGTTTATGGGCACGGGTGCCGCCTGGAACTATATCGCTATGGAACAGGCCATTCAGGATGCGGGCCTGGAAGAGACAGACGTCTCGAATGAGCGGACCGGTATCATCATGGGCTCAGGTGGTCCATCCACCAAGGCTATCGTGGATGCGGCTGACATCACCCGGAACAAGGGCGGCCCCAAGCGCATTGGCCCGACAGCTGTGCCGAAGGCCATGTCGTCCACCAATTCCGCAACGCTGGCGACACCGTTCCACATCAAGGGCGTCAACTATTCCATCTCGTCTGCCTGTGCCACGTCGAACCACTGTATCGGCAATGCCTATGAGACCATTCAGCTCGGCAAGCAGGACATCATCTTCGCCGGTGGTGGTGAAGAGCTGGACTGGACACTGTCCAACCTGTTCGATGCCATGGGCGCCATGTCGTCGAAATACAATGACAGCGCATCCCGTGCATCCCGCGCTTATGACAAAAACCGCGATGGTTTTGTGATTGCCGGCGGCGCCGGTGTTCTGGTTCTGGAAGAACTCGAGCATGCCAAGGCGCGCGGTGCCAAGATTTATGCCGAAGTGGTCGGCTATGGTGCTACATCTGATGGCCATGACATGGTTGCCCCAAGTGGCGAGGGTGCGGTTCGCTGCATGAAGATGGCCCTTAAGGGTGTTGAAGGTCCGATTGACTATATCAATCCGCATGCCACCTCCACACCGGTTGGTGACCAGAAGGAAATCGAGGCAATTCGTGAAGTCTTCGGCGATGCCATTCCGCCGATTTCTGCCACCAAGTCGCTCACCGGGCACTCCCTTGGCGCAACAGGTGTTCAGGAAGCCATATATTCCCTGCTGATGATGCAGAACGGCTTTATCTGTGAATCCGCTCATATTGACGAAATCGACCCGGATTTTGCCGATATCCCCATCGTCACCGAACGTCAGGATAATGTGACGCTGAATACGGTTCTGTCCAACTCCTTCGGATTTGGTGGCACCAATGCAACGCTGGTCTTCCAGCGCTATCAGAGCTAGGCGGGGGCAAGGCAACATGACTGGATTGATGCAGGGCAAGCGCGGCCTGATTATGGGCGTGGCCAATGATCATTCTATTGCCTGGGGTATTGCCAAGGCACTGGCCGATCAGGGGGCGGAGCTGGCCTTTACCTATCAGGGTGAAGCCTTTGGCAAACGGGTCAAACCTCTTGCTGAATCTGTTGGCTCTGACCTTCTGCTGCCGTGTGATGTGGAAGATACGGAAACAGTTGATGCGGTTTTTGATGCGCTGAAAGCGCGTTGGGACAGTATCGATTTTCTGGTCCACGCCGTGGCCTTTTCCGACAAGCGGGAACTGAAGGGCAAATATGCCGACACCACGCGAGACAATTTCACCCGTACCATGGTGATTTCCTGTTTCTCGTTTACAGAAATTGCCAAGCGGGCAGCCGAGATGATGCCGAATGGTGGCTCTCTGGTGACGCTGACCTATGGCGGTTCCACCCGGGTGATGCCGAACTATAATGTCATGGGTGTTGCCAAGGCGGCTCTTGAATCATCTGTCCGCTATCTGGCGATGGATTATGGCGATCAGGGCATTCGGGTGAACGCGATTTCCGCTGGCCCTATCCGGACGCTGGCCGGTGCCGGTATTGGTGATGCCCGGCAGATGTTCAATTATCAGAAGCGTAATTCGCCGCTGGCGCGTACAGTGTCCATTGAGGAAGTTGGCGGGGCCGGGCTCTATCTCATGTCCGATCTCTCAAGCGGTGTAACCGGTGAAGTGCACTTTGTCGATTCCGGTTACAACATCGTTTCCATGCCGCGTCTTGGTGAGTTGAAAGACCAGGACAAGCTGCAGGAAGGCGCTTGACCGAACCAGAGTCTCAGGGCGCGTCGGCTGGTTAAACCGCGCGCCCTGCAGCAACACCGCTGGACCAGGCCCACTGGAAATTATATCCGCCCAGATGGCCGGTCACATCCACCACTTCGCCGATAAAATAAAGCCCCTCAACCGTGCGGCATTCCATGGTTTTGGAGGAGAGGCTGTTGGTATCGACACCACCCAGTGTCACTTCAGCCGTGCGATAACCTTCTGAACCATTGGGCTTCATATCCCAGCGGTGCACTCGATCAGCTATGGCGTCGATGGTTCTGGTTGCCAGTTCGGCCATCTTCCGATTGACACCCATTTCGTCAATGATGGCATGAGCCAGACGTTTCGGCAGCACCGTGGACAGCGCCGTGGAGGCCTGCTGTTTGCCGCTGTCTTTCTTCATTCGGTTCAGGTCATCCGCCACCTTTTGGCCTGGCAGCAGGTTGATGCGGACATTGTCGCCCTCTCGCCAGTAGGATGAAATCTGCAGAATGGAAGGTCCGCTCAGGCCGCGATGGGTAAACAGCAGGGCTTCTTCAAAGGCCGTCTTTCCGTGAGACACAACAGCCTCTACAGACAGGCCGGACAGCTCTTTGAGGCGGGCCTTGTCATTGTCTGCCCAGGTGAGCGGAACCAGCGCCGGACGCGGTTCGACAATCGGCAGATCAAATTGCTGGGCAATCTCGTAGCCAAAGCCTGTTGCACCGATTTTCGGGATAGATTTGCCGCCAGTGGCGATCACCAGAGCTTCTGATGTAAGGCTTCCCTGATCGGTCGCAAGACGAAAGCCGCTCTCGGTCTTGTCGACACCTGAGACATTCACGCCTGTGCGCAGATCAACCCCGGCCTTCTGGCATTCACCAAGCAGCATGTCGATAATCTGCTGGGCGCTGTCATCGCAGAAGAGCTGGCCGAGGGCTTTCTCGTGAAAGGCTATCCGGTGTTTCTTGACCAGCTCGACAAAATCATGCTGGGTGTAGCTCTTCAGCGCTGACTTGCAGAAATGTGGATTTTGGGAGAGGAAATTCTGCGGAGCCGTGCGCATATTGGTGAAGTTACAGCGCCCGCCGCCGGAAATCCGGATCTTCTCGCCAGGTGTCTCCGCATGATCCAGAAGCAGTACAGACCTGCCCCTGTTGCCCGCCTCAATGGCGCACATCATTCCAGCAGCTCCAGCTCCGATAATGATGACATCTGCAGTATTCATAACGCGGTCCATTCTGTTGGCGCTGGAACAGACAATCCCGGGTGATTGTCATCAACCCGGGATCGCTCAATTGAATCAAAAAGACTTGACGCTATTTCCGCTCGATCTGGGAGACGTCGCGGACAGCACCCTTTGCGGCATTCGACACCATGGCAGCATAAGCACGCAGCGCCGCTGAGACCCGACGTTCGCGCGGTTCAACCGGAGCCCATGCATCTTTGCCCTTAGCGTCCATGGCGCCGCGCCGCGCGGCCAGTTCTTCATCGGACAGACGGACATTGATACCGCGGTTAGGAATGTCAATTTCGATCATATCACCTTCCTGGAGAAGACCGATATTACCGCCCTCGGCTGCTTCCGGAGACACATGGCCGATGGAAAGGCCGGAGGTGCCGCCGGAGAACCGGCCATCGGTGATCAGCGCGCAATCCTTGCCCAGTCCCATGGATTTGAGATATGAGGTCGGATAGAGCATTTCCTGCATGCCGGGGCCACCCTTCGGACCCTCATAGCGGATGATGACCACATCACCGGCAACAATATCCTTGGAGAGGACGCGTTTGACGGCTTCATCCTGGCTTTCGCAAACCCGGGCCGGGCCAGTGAAGGTCCAGATGCTTTCATCAACACCGGCGGTTTTCACCACACAGCCTTCCTGGGCAATGTTGCCGAACAGAACTGCAAGGCCGCCATCCTTGGTGAAGGCCTGCTCAACGGAGCGGATGACGCCACCGTCCCGATCCATGTCCAGTTCCTTGTAGCGGCTGGCCTGGCTGAAAGCGACTGTGGTCCGAACGCCGCCCGGTGCCGCCTTATAGAGCGTATGCACATCTTCGGAATTGGTGCGGGTGATATCCCACTGATCCAGTGCATCACCCATGGTCGCTGCATGTACGGTGGATGCATCACGATGGATAAGGCCGCCTTTATCCAGCTCCCCGAGGATCGACATGATGCCACCGGCGCGGTGAACATCTTCGATATGGACATCAGGAACAGCCGGAGCAACCTTGGACAGGCAGGGCACCTTGCGGGACAGGGCGTCCATATGCTCAAGGGTAAAGTCCACATGGGCTTCGCGAGCGATGGCCAGCAGATGCAGGATCGTATTGGTTGAGCCACCCATGGAGATATCCAGTGTCATGGCATTTTCAAATGCCTTGAACGTGGCGATGCCGCGCGGGGTGACGCTTTCATCACCTTCCTTATAATAGCGACGGGTCAGCTCAACGATCTGCCGGGCAGCCCGCAGGAACAGTTCCTTACGGTCGGCATGAGTGGCAACAACGGTGCCGTTTCCGGGAAGAGCCAGGCCGAGGGCTTCAGCCAGACAGTTCATCGAGTTGGCGGTGAACATGCCGGAGCATGAGCCGCAGGTCGGGCAGGCATTCTTTTCGAATTCCGCAACTTCCTCGTCGGTCCGATCCGGATTGGCCGCCTGAACCATGGCATCAACCAGATCAACCGCAATTTCCTTGCCATCAATGTTCACGCGCCCGGCTTCCATCGGGCCACCGGTGATGAAAATGGTCGGGATGTTCAGCCGCATGGTGGCCATCATCATGCCTGGCGTGATCTTGTCGCAGTTGGAAATGCAGACAAGGGCATCGGCACAATGGGCATTGGCCATATATTCAACGGAATCGGCAATCAGATCGCGGGATGGCAGGGAATAGAGCATGCCGTCATGGCCCATGGCGATGCCATCGTCCACGGCAATGGTGTTGAACTCCTTTGCAACGCCACCCGCAGCCTCAATCTCGCGTGCCACCATCTGGCCGAGATCTTTCAAGTGCACATGGCCGGGCACGAACTGGGTAAAGGAATTCACCACAGCAATAATCGGCTTGCCGAAATCTTCATCCTTCATGCCTGTGGCGCGCCACAGGCCGCGTGCGCCTGCCATGTTACGGCCATGGGTGGATGTGCGAGAACGGTAAGGAATCATTGCTTTCGCCTTTAAATCGATCGGGCAGGCCCAGAGGCCTGCCAAGTGCCAGATTGTGCGACTGTTTAGACCAAAACAGTCCTTTTGGAAATAGGGCAGACCTGCATCCGGTCAAGAGGTTCTCCGGGCCGGACACAGGTTTTGAAGCCCGGAAGCAATCAGGGTTTCTGGAACAGCTCCCGTTCCCGATTGAGCTTGCGCTGATATCGGCCCTGGACAATATCCACCAGCACCATCACCCCGATGACGAAATAGAAGGTCGACTTGGCCATCGGCTCAATTGCAGTGCCAAACAGCTTCAGGTGAGACAGATGTCCGCCTTCTGACAGAAGCAGAATGCCGACAATGAACAATATGAACAGGCCGAGCACCTCATACATGCGGTTTTTCTGCAGAAAATCTGACACCCGGTCCGCAAGTGCAATCATCAGGAGGCCTGAAATCAGGATAGCGGCTGCCATCACCCAGAACACATCAGTCAGGGCGATGGCCGACAGGATGGAATCGAAGGAGAACACCAGATTCATCGCGACAATCCAGAAAATCGCCATCGTGACGGACTTGCCACCAGCTTCCGTATCCTGCTCCAGATCATCCAGAGACAGCATATGGGCAATTTCCTTGGTGGCCGTATACATGATGAAAACACCACCGATCAGCACGATCAGACTGTGAATGGTCAGCGAGCCTTCAATCACGCCCGGCCAATTGAAATGGGTGAACGGATCCTGGAAATATTGAATGGCCGAGGTGATGACAAACAGCAGTACAATACGCAACAGAATGGCCAGTCCAATCCCGACCCGGCGCACATAGGCCTGCCGATGCGGTGCCACTCTCTTTGACTCAAGAGAAATATAGAGAAGGTTGTCGAACCCGAGAACCGCCTGCAACAGGATCAGCATCATCAGGGTGAACAGGTTATCGAGCGTCAGAAGCTCAGCCATCACGCATATCCCCACCAGAATTTCCACTGACAGTGGTTATGGCGTCAAAGGGAGACTTTGGCTAGCGGGGAAATTGGATTGACGACTATCCCATAGTAAAAACGCGGCCCCGATTGGAGCCGCGTTCTCGTGTCTTGTCAGTCAAGGCAGAAGTCTGGGGGATGTCCTCGGATTTCTACTCGTCTTTCGGAATTTCCTGGCCGGTTTCCTGATCAACCACTTTCATGGACAGGCGAACCTTGCCGCGATCATCAAAGCCCATCAGCTTGACATAGACCTTGTCGCCTTCATTCACCACTTCCTTGACCGTCTGCGGGCGGCCCTGGGTCAGCTGGCTGATGTGGACGAGGCCGTCACGTGCGCCGAAGAAGTTCACGAATGCACCGAAGTCGACCACTTTCACGACCGTACCCTGGTAGATCTCGCCAACTTCCGGCTCAGCCGCAATGGACTTGATCCAGTTCAGCGCAGCCGTGATGGATTCACCGCTGTTGGAAGCGACTTTCACGGTGCCGTCGTCCTGAATGTCGACTTTTGCGCCGGTCTTTTCGACGATCTCACGGATCACTTTACCGCCGGAGCCGATCACTTCACGGATCTTGTCGACCGGGATCTGCAGCACTTCGATGCGCGGTGCATATTCACCCAGCTCCGGACGGGCTTCGTTCAGAGCTTCGGCCATGCGACCGAGGATGTGCAGACGACCGTCCTTGGCCTGGCCAAGAGCAACCTGCATGATCTCTTCGGTGATACCGTTGATCTTGATGTCCATCTGCAGGGAGGTGATACCTTCCTCGGTACCCGCTACCTTGAAGTCCATGTCGCCGAGGTGGTCTTCATCGCCGAGAATGTCAGAGAGGACAGCGAACTTGTCGCCTTCCTTGATCAGACCCATGGCGATACCGGCGACCGGACGACGAAGCGGAACACCTGCGTCCATCAGAGCCAGAGAGGAACCGCAAACGGTTGCCATAGAGGAGGAGCCGTTGGATTCGGTGATGTCAGACACCAGACGGATCGTGTACGGGAACTCGTGGTGCGGCGGCAGCATCGGGTGGATGGCGCGCCATGCCAGCTTGCCGTGACCGATTTCACGACGGCCCGGGCTGCCGATACGACCGGTTTCACCAACGGAGAATGGCGGGAAGTTGTAGTGCAGCATGAAGGCTTCCTTGCGGGTGCCTTCGAGCTGGTCAACAAACTGCTCGTCATCGCCGGTGCCGAGGGTGGCAACAACCAGAGCCTGGGTCTCACCGCGGGTAAACAGAGCGGAACCGTGTGTGCGCGGCAGAATACCAGCTTCAGAGACGATCTGACGAACGGTCTGAACGTCACGGCCATCAATACGGGCACCCTGCTCAATGATGCGGCCACGAACGATGTCGCTTTCCGCTTTCTTGAACAGCTCGGAAACGGCCTGCTTGTGAGACGCGTCGTCGTCTTCACCAACCAGAGCGTCGATAACCTTCGCCTTGGCGGCGTCGATGGCATCCTTGCGCTCGGTTTTGGTGGAGATGGAGTAAGCGGCTTCCAGATCAGCGCCTGCAATCTCTTTGACTTTCGCCAGCAGCTCGCTGGTGTCCGGCATGGAGAATTCGCGCGGTTCTTTCGCAGACCGCTCAGCCAGACGGATGATGGCATCAATCACAGGCTGGAAGCCGGCATGACCGTGCATCACTGCGCCGAGCATGATGTCTTCCGGCAGTTCCTGAGCTTCTGATTCAACCATCAGAACAGCATCATGGGTACCGGCAACAACCAGATCAAGCTTGCTGTCAGCCATCTGATCGAGGGTCGGATTGAGAACGTATTCGCCGTCAACATAGCCAACGCGCGCACCACCGATCGGGCCCATGAACGGAGCGCCGGACAGGGTGAGGGCAGCAGAAGCACCAACCATGGCAACGATATCCGGATCATTTTCCAGATCGTGGCTAAGGACTGAGATAATTACCTGTGTGTCGCACTTGTAACCGTCAACGAACAGCGGGCGGATCGGACGGTCGATCAGACGGCTGGTGAGGGTTTCTTTCTCGCTCGGGCGGCCTTCACGCTTGAAGAAGCCACCTGGAATGCGACCGGCAGCAAATGCCTTTTCCTGATAGTTCACGGTCAGCGGGAAAAAGTCCTGACCCGGCTTTGGTTCCTTTGCGGAAACAACAGTGGCAAGAACAGTGGTCTCGCCATAAGTGGCCATGACAGCGCCATCGGCCTGACGGGCAACCTTACCCGTCTCGAGGATGAGCGGACGTCCGCCCCATTCAATTTCTTCGCGTTGATAGTCAAACATGACTGTCCTTTCGATCTTCCGATCCGTGGCGAGCCATGAGCAAGACGACGAGACTGTCCCTTGTGAGACAATCCGGCAATCCTGCCATGGCTCCTGTATTTTCGGTCTGGTCGAAACCGGTGCCCCGCCCAGAATCATGAGACATGACTGATTCGCATGTCATTTTGAATGCACGAGAGATGTGCAGGAATGTGAACGGCGGCTCTTGTGGAACCGCCGTTCGAAACTTCTTTGTCTTAGCGACGAATGCCGAGACGCTTGATCAGAGACTGATAGCGCTCAACGTCGTGAGACTTGACATAGTCAAGCAGGCTACGACGCTGGCTGACCAGCTTCAGAAGACCGCGGCGGGAATGGTTGTCCTTGCCGTGAGATTTGAAGTGTTCGGTCAGGTTGGTGATCCGCTCGGTCAGGATAGCAACCTGAACTTCGGGAGAACCGGTATCGCCGTCTTTGGTAGCGAATTCAGCAATAAGCTCTTGCTTGCGAGCTGCAGAAATCGACATCGGATGTTCCTTTTTGTCGAGATAGGCCTACTGGCCTGTAAGGTTAAACACGCGCTTTGGTGAAAATTCACCACCAGACACATCACCAAGAGCAATCAGATTGCCCTGGAATGTGGCATAGGCGATGCCCGAAAAGACGGGTGCATCACGTCCACGCAGGAGAATGGCCTGGCCGCGTTTCAGCCGGGCCTGATCATTACCGTTGATGGCCAGGGCCGGGATGTCGTCCAGCGCGGTCTCAACAGGTAACAAAGCTTCAGAAAGGTCAGTATTGCCCCCCTCGTCGGCGGGCGCACTATTGCTCATTTCTCTCAGGTTTTCCAGAGAAATCATATCCTCTTCGTCAAATGGGCCGACAACGGTCCGGCGAAGGGCAATCACATGGCCTCTGGTCTTCAGATGACGGCCAAGATCGCGGGCAATGGCCCGGACATAGGTGCCTTTGCCGCATTCAGCTTCAAAGACGGCCGTATCCTCATCAACCATCTCCACCAGATCAAGGCGATGAATGGTGATCGGGCGGGCTTCAAGTTCCACTTCTTCGCCGTCACGGGCCAGGTCATAGGCGCGCTCGCCATTCACCTTGATGGCGGAAAAGCGCGGCGGAACCTGCATGATGGTGCCGGTAAAGTGAGGCAGTGCGGATCGGATGGCCTGCTCCGTCGGGCGGCCTGACGAGGTGTCAATAATCTCGCCTTCGGTGTCGTCCGTGTCTGTTTCCTCACCCCAGCGCACCGTGAACTGGTAGACCTTGCGGCCATCCATGACAAACGGCACGGTCTTTGTGGCTTCGCCAAGAGCAATCGGCAGAAGGCCTGTTGCCAGCGGGTCCAGTGTTCCCGCGTGACCGGCCTTGCCCGTATCAAAAATCCGCTTGATGATCGAAACCGCTTTGGTGGAGGTCATGTCATAGGGCTTATCGAGGATCAGCCAGCCGTGGACATTGTTCTTCTTGTTGCGCCTGCGTCCCATGATCAGTCCTCATCCTCATCGCGATGAAGGTCACGCACCACTTCGGGAGAATTAAGCAGGGCGTCGATACGGCTTGATTCCTCAAACCGGTCGTCATAGCGGAACCGCAGATCCGGCATGTATTTCAGTGTCAGCCTTGGTGCGATCTGCCCGCGCAGGAATTTCTTGTTCTGTGCCAGGGCTTTGACAATCTTATCTCCGTCCGCAGGAGTGCCGCCCAGTGGCAGAACGTAAGCTGTTGCGATCTTCAGGTCCGGTGACATCCGGACTTCGGGAATGGTCACCAGCATGGTTTCAAGAACCGGATCGTGAATGCGGCCCTGAGCGAGAATATCGGACAGTGCCTTGCGGACCAGTTCTCCAACGCGAAGCTGGCGCTGGGACTGGCCGTCTCCAAGCTGAGACATGATGTTACCTGTTCAATAGGCGGAGATCGGAATCGGACCGAAAACCGCTTGTGTCAAACGGAAAGAAGCGCCGGGGTGGGCCCGGGCGCTTCCATATTGAGATCGGACAGGGTCCGATGGGCGTCCGGTTACAGCGAACGCTGGATTTCTTCCACCCGGAAACACTCGATCATGTCGCCCTGGCGGATGTCCTGATAGTTTTCGAAGGCCATACCGCATTCCTGGCCGCCAACCACTTCCTTGACTTCGTCCTTGAAGCGCTTGAGCGTCGACAGTTTGCCTTCGTGGATAACAACGTTGTCGCGCAGAAGACGGACACCGGAACCACGTTCCACTGTACCTTCGGTAACGCGGCAACCGGCAACCTTGCCGACCTTAGTGATGTTGAACACTTCCAGAATTTCCGCGTAACCGATAAAGGTCTCGCGACGTTCCGGGCTCAACAGGCCAGACATGGCGGCTTTGATGTCATCCGTCAGATCATAGATGATGTTGTAATAACGGACTTCAATACCGGACTGATCAGCGGAATCCCGAGCCTGTTTGTTGGCACGGACGTTGAACGCCAGGATTGGAGCACCAGACGCCTCAGCGAGGGTCACGTCAGATTCTGTGACAGCGCCAACGCCGGAATGGATAACCTGAGCCTGAACTTCATCATTGCCGAGCTTCTCAAGCGCGCCGACGATGGCTTCAACAGAACCCTGCACATCGCCTTTAATCAGGATCGGGAACTTCTGTGTTCCGGTTTCCTTGAGCTGGTTGAGCATCTGCTCGAGCGAGCCGCGATGAGCGCGGGCCTGAGACAGCTCACGGCCTTTCCGCTGACGATATTCGGTAATTTCGCGCGCGCGGGCTTCGTTTTCGACCACAGCAACCCGGTCACCGGCTTCAGGAGCGGCATTGAAGCCGAGAATCTCGACCGGTTTGGATGGCTCGGCTACCTTGACCTGGTTGTTCTGGTCATCAAGCAGGGCACGAACACGGCCCCACTGCTCACCGGCCACAACAATATCACCCACATTCAGCGTGCCGCGCTGAACAAGAACGGTAGCAACCGGACCACGACCCTTGTCGAGTTTGGCTTCAACAACCGTACCTTCGGCAGAGCGGCCCGGGTTGGCTTTAAGTTCAAGCAGTTCTGACTGCAGAAGAATTGCATCCAGCAGCTTGTCGAGATTTGTGCCCTGAAGCGCAGATACTTCCACTTCCAGAACGTCGCCACCCATGGATTCCACAAAGACTTCATGCTGCAGAAGCTCGGTTTTCACCCGGCTCGGATCCGCAGCAGGCTTGTCGATCTTGTTGACAGCAACGATGATCGGCACTTCAGCGGCCTTGGCATGGTTGATAGCCTCGATCGTCTGCGGCATCACGCCATCATCAGCGGCAACCACGAGAATGACGATATCGGTCGACTGGGCACCACGGGCGCGCATCGCGGTAAAGGCCGCGTGGCCCGGGGTATCGATGAAGGTGATCTTCTGATCGTTCTTCTCGACCTGATAGGCACCAATATGCTGGGTAATGCCACCAGCTTCACCGCGGACCACATTGGTGTTGCGAACCGCATCAAGCAGCGAGGTCTTACCGTGGTCAACGTGACCCATGATGGTGACGACCGGAGGCCGCGCCTCAAGGGTATCATCGTTGTCATCAGCTGCGAACAGACCCTCTTCAACATCAGCATCAGAGACGCGCTTGACTGTGTGGCCCAGCTCGGATGCGATCAGCTCAGCTGTATCTGCATCCAGAATGTCGGTGACCTTTGCCATCTGGCCCTGCTTCATCAGCAGGCGGACAATATCAACAGCACGCTCGGACATACGGTTGCCGAGTTCCTGAACCGTAATGGTTTCAGGCAGAACAACTTCGCGGGAAATTTTCTCACGTGGTGTATTCTGCTGCTGGGCGCGTTTTTCCTTTTCGCGACGGCGGCGCATGGCTGCCAGACTGCGACTGCGCTCATTGTCGAGATCAAGAGCGTTTGTCACCGTCAGTTTGGCACGCTGTTTGCCGTCACCACCGGTACGGGACGGTTTGGCTGGCTTGGCCGGTTCCGCCGCCTTTGGTGACCGCTTGACAGCTTTGATCTGGTTTGGCTTTTCGCTTTCCGGCGGAATTGGCTCCATCGGAGTGATCGGGCGTGGGCCACCTGGACGTCCACCGCCGGCACCTGTGCGGGGTTTCTGGTCAGGCCGTCCACCACCGGGACGAGGTCCGCGATCAGAGCGCGGTCCACCAGGGCGGTCCCCACCGCGACTCTGTCCATCACGGGCCTGTCCGTCGCGAGCTGGGCGATTGCCTGGAGCGCGATCGCCGCCGCGTGCATCACGTGCAGGCTTTTCAGCTGCCGGTGCAGACGCTTCTGTTTTTGCCGGTGCCTTTGCTGCCTGAGCTTCTTCCTCAGTCTTGCGACGGGCTTCCTCTTCGGCCTTCTGACGGGCTTCAGCTTCAGCCTGAACCCGGGCCTCTTCCTCAGCCTTGCGGCGTGCTTCTTCCTCGACCTTGCGACGGGCTTCTTCCTCAACACGCTTCTGCTGATCGATGACTTCCCGCTGGCGGGCTTCCTGCAACGCTATGGCGCGTGCATCCCGTTCGCCTGCTGTCAGGGTCCGGTTGTTGGGATCACCCTTGCCGCCACGACCACGGCCGCCTTCGCCCCGATCATTGGGGGTAACGACGCGGCGCTTTTTCTTCTCGACCACGACCGCCTTGGTTCTGCCGTGAGAGAAATTCTGGCGAACCGTGCCCTGTTCCACATTGCGCTTGAGCGTAAGTGTCTTGCGACGCCCTGCGTCCTGAGATTTATCGCCAGTTTTGTTCGTATCGTCCATGCGTCCAACGTCCTGCGGTGTCGCGTCGAAATCGGCCCGTTATGTCATGACTCTAATCCACGATAAAGAGCTAGCTGACGAGCTTTTTCCAAGAAACTGCTACATGCTCTCTTCGAAAGCAGCGCAGCGTGTATCACATTCATTCGACCCAGTGCCTGATTCAACTGTTCCGATGTGAACAATCGAATAACCTTGAGCCGGCTTTCACAGTCCGTTGCCCGAGCAACGACCTGCTTCATTTTTCTGATGCCATCCGGGGCACCATCTGAGGCCTGAACGAGCGCAATCGCTTTTCCGGAGCTGATTGCCGACTCGACTTTGGCAAATCCTGTAACGACCTGTCCGGCTTTCGTAGCCAGTCCCAATCCGCCGAGAGTTGCCTTCTGAAGCAATTCGTCGATCCGATCAGGCAGATCATTATCAACCTTGGCGTCCGTCCGAAACCCCCGGGCGAACAACTTTTTTGTCACAGCGGTCTGCACACAATCGCGCGAACCGGTTATCCAGACCCCGCGACCCGGAAGAGATCGCTTTAAATCTGGTGTTACTTGTCCGTCCGGAGACAGAACAAATCGGATCATCTGGTCAACGGGTTTGGTATCCCGTGTCACAAGGCATGTCCGGTCAACAGGCTTTGACGCACGCGCCATGATCCGACTTCCCGTTCAACCGGTTATCCCGCCAGAGGCTTATGCCAGGCTGGCGGTCTCCTCAACCTCAACAGCATCTGCCGGCTCGGCGTCATCGCCCAGATCGTCTTCACCCTCGTCTTCTTCTTCAACAGGGGCTTCAATCCATCCGGCCAGAATACGAGCGGTCATGATCATGTCTTCCGCGTCTGCACGTGACACGTCATGGCTGCTCAATGTGCCTTCAAAGCGCTTGACTTCACCGTCTTTCTTCTCGGTCCAGCCGACAAGATCATCGGTTGCACAGCCTGCGAGGTCTTCAACGGTCTTGATGTCATCTTCACCAAGGGCGACCATCATCGGTGTGGTGATGCATGGGACATCCCGCAGCTGGTCCTCAACACCAAGAGCGATACGCTTGTCATTCTGCTCCTGCTCGAAACGCTCCAGATGATCCCGTGCGCGGTTCTGAAGTTCTTCAGCAGTTTCAAAGTCGAAGCCTTCAATAGCAGCAATTTCATCCTGCTCGACATAGGCAACTTCCTCAATCGAAGAGAAGCCTTCAGAGGCAAGAAGCTGACCGAGAACCTCGTCCAAATCCAGGGCATCTGTAAACAGTGCAGAGCGCTCCATGAATTCCTTCTGGCGACGCTCGGATTCTTCATTCTCGGTGAGAATGTCGATATCCCAGCCCGTCAACTGTGAGGCGAGACGTACATTCTGCCCGCGACGGCCAATAGCCAGAGAAAGCTGATCATCCGGAACGACCACATCAATACGCTCTGAATCCTCATCCAGCACCACTTTGGCCACTTCGGCAGGCTGTAGGGCGTTGACGATGAAGCTTGCAGAATCTTCGGACCACGGGATGATGTCGATCTTTTCACCCTGAAGCTCGTTGACCACAGCCTGAACACGGCTGCCGCGCATACCCACACAGGCACCGACCGGATCAATGGATGAATCCGTTGAAATCACGGCGATCTTGGCGCGCGAACCCGGATCACGGGCAACAGAGCGGATGGTGATGATGCCGTCATAGATTTCCGGCACTTCCATGCCAAACAACTTGGCCATGAACTGCGGATGAGTCCTGGACAGAAAGATCTGCGGGCCACGCTGTTCCCGGCGCACATCATAGATATAGGCGCGGATACGGTCGCCATAGCGATAGGTTTCGCGCGGGATCATCTCATCGCGGCGCACAATGGCTTCCGCCCGTCCGAGATCGACGATCACATTACCATATTCTACGCGTTTGACCTGACCGTTGACCACTTCGCCGACACGGTTCTCAAATTCTTCAAACTGGCGATCACGTTCGGCTTCACGAACTTTCTGGACAATAACCTGCTTGGCGGACTGTGCAGAGATACGGCCAAAATCCAGCGGTGGCAGCGGATCAGTCAGAACATCGCCCAACTCGGCAGACGGATTGCTCTTGCGGGCTTCGTCCAGAGAAATCTGGGTAATCGGATCCTCAACCTCTTCCACAATGGTGGTTGCGCGATAAAGCCGGACTTCGCCGGTCTTGCCGTTGATTTCGGCGCGCACATCGGTTTCAGAGCCATAGCGCGACCGCGCGGCTTTCTGGATGGCGTCTTCCATAGCCGAGATGACGATTTGCCGGTCAATTGATTTCTCTCGCGCGACCGCATCAGCGATCTGCAGGAGTTCAAGACGGTTCGCACTAATGGCCATTATGTCGTCTCCATTCGTCGGGTTCTAGGCGTCGCGGCTTTCTTCTGCCGTTCCGGCCTTGAGCGCTGCATCAATCAATGCATCGGTCAGAACCAGCTTAGCTTCCCCAATTTCATCCAGCCGGATGGTTGCGTCTGCATCACCATCAGCTCCGGCATCATCCATACGGATGGTCAGATTTCCATCCTCAACAGCGAGGATTGTCCCGCGAAAGCGGCGTCGCCCGTTGATCAGAAGGGCGGTTTCCAGTTTCGTGACATGCCCTGTCCAGCGCAGAAAATCGCTCTCGCGAACAAGCGGCCGGTCAATCCCCGGAGAGGAGACCTCCAGGTGATAGGCCCGGTCAATCGGGTCTTCCACGTCAAGAACAGGCGAGACGGCCTTGCTGACAGCCTCGCAATCATCAACAGACATTTTGCCATCCGGGCGCTCTGCCATGATCTGCAGCGTGCAGCCGTTCAGACCACTGATGCGCGCCCGCACAAGGCGATAGCCCAGGTCCAGAATGGCGGGCTCGACAATCGCGGCAATGCGCGCGTCCAGTCCCTTTTCCTCGATCAGGCGAGGTTCATTTAGATCGGCGTTGACTAAATCTATCATACGATAAGCGTTTAACAGGCCCCAGATAACAAAAAAGAGCGGGTCCCGGAGGTCCCACTCTCAACGATTCTCTATCGTTCAGAGATATATTGATGCCTCTATACGCCTACAAAGGCGGTTTGGCAAGAGAGCAAACGTCCGCCGCGCTTTTATTTCAGCAATCAGTCTGCCTGCTTGCTGAAGGTGAGATAGGCTGGCGTGCGGCCTTCCCGTATGGCTTTGGCTTCGTACCGTGTCCTGATCCAGTCAGCCCATGGAGCGTGCCAGTCGGAGGCCTGGTCGGCCGTCCAGCGAAATCTGCCGGATGCGTGGCAGTGGCGCAGGGTCCAGTCCACATAGGTATCGATATCTGAGGCAAAGCGAAATTCCCCATCCGGCCTGAGCGTACGGGCAAACTGGTCAAGTGTGCTCTGGGACACAAATCGGCGTTTCCAGTGTCTCTTCTTCGGCCAGGGGTCCGGATAGAGCAGATAGACGCGGCTGAGGCAGCTGTCCGGCAACCAGTTCAGCACATGCAGGGCATCATCGTGATAGAGGCGGATATTGTCCTGCCCGCCCTGTGCAATACCCGCAAGCGCCTTGGCCATGCCATTGACGAACGGCTCGACACCGATAAAGCCAATATCAGGGTGAAGGCTGGCCTGATGCAGAAGATGCTCGCCACCACCAAAGCCGATTTCAAGCCAGATTTCCCGAACAGGTCTGGGGAAAAGGGATTGCATGGCCGAAGGCGCAGGCCGGCTCACATCAAGCGACAGATCGGACAGAAGACCATCCATCAGGTCTTCCTGTCCGGGTCTCAGCTTGTGGCCCTTGCGTCGTCCATAAAAGGCGGATTCTGCAGGATCGCGCATCATGTCATACAGACCGTCAGATTGAGTATCAGCCGATCGCAGACCGAATGGCATCAATCAGGTCGGTACGCTCCCAGGAGAAGCCGCCATCAGCTTCAGGTGCGCGACCGAAATGGCCATAGGATGCTGTGCGCTGATAAATCGGCCGGTTCAGACTGAGGTGCTGGCGAATGCCGCGTGGCGTCAGGTCCATCACGTTCATCAGCGCCGCTTCAATCTTTGCCTCATCGACGGTTCCGGTACCCTGGGTATCCACATAAAGAGACAGAGGCTCGGCTACACCGATCGCATAAGAAAGCTGAATAACACAGCGTTCTGCCAGACCTGCAGCAACCACGTTTTTGGCCAGATAGCGCGAGGCATAGGCTGCGGAGCGATCAACCTTGGTTGGGTCTTTACCGGAGAATGCGCCACCACCGTGAGGTGCGGCACCGCCATAGGTGTCAACGATGATCTTGCGACCGGTCAGGCCTGCATCACCGTCCGGACCACCAATAACGAACTTGCCGGTCGGGTTAACGTGCCAGACTGTCTGGTCTGTGACCCAGCTTTCCGGCAGAACCGAGCGGATGTAAGGCTCGACCATGTCGCGGATGTCAGCAGACGTCAGAGCCTCGTCAAGATGCTGCGTGGAAAGGACCAGCGATGTGACTTCTACAGGCTTGCCGTTCTCGTAGCGAACTGAGAGCTGGCTCTTGGCATCAGGGCCAAGGGCGGCTTGCTCGCCCGAGTGGCGCACGTCAGACAGACGCTTCAGAATCTGATGAGCATAATAGATCGGAGCAGGCATCAGCTCGGGTGTCTCGTTCACCGCATAGCCGAACATGATGCCCTGGTCGCCAGCGCCTTCGTCCTTGTCCGCACCTTCATCAACGCCTTGCGCGATGTCAGCAGACTGCTCATGTACGTGAACGGAGATATCAGCTGTCTGCCAGTGAAAACCGTCCTGCTCATAACCGATCTGCTTGATTACATCCCGTGCAATCTGCTCCATCCGATCAGCATTCATGCTGTCCGGGCCACGGACTTCACCGGCGAGAACCACGCGATTGGTTGTTGTCAGAGTTTCAACAGCAACACGAGAATACGGGTCTGCTTCCAGATAGGCATCAAGGATGGCGTCTGAAATCTGATCACAGATTTTGTCCGGATGACCTTCAGAAACGGATTCACTGGTGAACAGGTAATCTTGACGTGCCACGGCACTCTCCATCGCGATTGCTCTCAAGATGCCTGAATGCTGGCCGGGATCTTTGAGAACATCAATAAACAAGACGTATTTTATGACGACATAACGGAAGAGGAGCCGCAAGGCGGCTCCTCAACCAGATTTCAGGTCTTTTGGCAATCTTTCGATGCCGGGTCAAGCTTTAAGCGGAATCCGCGCTTGAAATTGCCTGGACCAGCTCAACCACTTTGCGGCGTGTCTTGGCATCCTTGATCTTGACGAACGCCTTGTTGAGCTGGAGGCCTTCCGAGCTGGACAGGAAGTCCACCACGTAGGAACCGGACTGGGAATCTGAGAACCCCTCAGCGGCTTCTGAAGGTGTGCCTGGCGCATCTTCAAAGAAGAAGGCCACCGGCACACCGAGCACGGTTGCAATGTGCTGGAGGCGGCTTGCACCTATACGGTTGGTGCCTTTTTCATATTTCTGAATCTGCTGGAATGTGATGCCGAGATGTTCGCCAAGTTTTTCCTGACTCATACCAAGCATCATGCGCCGAAGACGGACGCGGCTGCCAACATGGATATCAATTGGGTTCGGAGCTTTTTTACTGGCCATTGTGGCCCCTCTTTTTCTGTTTATGTTGATCTCATCAGCGGCTTCTTATCTGGCGCTTGTTAAATATGCTGATGAGATTTCCCGGTTAAAGGGTTTTGGCTGCTTTGACAACCATTAGCGCCTGACCCGACTATGGCTTGTAAAATCGAACCGAGTCAATCACAGACCTTGTCTTTCACGGTATATAAGATGGGAAAGTAACAACACAGCTGAAAAAACGTATATAAAAAAGAATATACTACCATAAGAGCTATATATGGTTGCCTGCTGTGCTTTGGGAACTTCAGAATCCAGAATAGATCGTTCACCCAGCGACAACAGATTGTCAACGCGTCCGAATGGGTCAATCACTGCGGAAATACCCGTATTGGCGGCCCGGACAATGCTAAGGCCGCTCTCGACGGCTCTCAGGCGGGTCTGGGCGAAATGCTGGTGTGGTCCGATGGTTTCGCCAAACCATGCATCATTGGTCACATTCAGGAGCCAGCCTGGCCTTTCTTCCCAACCTGATGCCAGCCCAGGAAAGATCGCCTCATAACAGATCAGGATACCAACCGGCGGGCCAATCCCGGGATCGACCGGCCTCAGGCGGCGACCTGCCTTGAACCGACCGGCTGACTGAACGATCGGTGAGAGCCCGATTGCCTCCAGAATGGGTCTTAACGGCAGATATTCGCCAAACGGCACAAGATGAACCTTGTCGTAAGAGTCGGCCAGTGCACCGTCATCATTGATCACATAGACAGAGTTGAAATAGTCCCGCTCGGCTCCATCATTGGATATCTGTGATCGGATAGCTCCTGTAAGAAGGCGGGTTTCAGAAGGCAGAAGATCCGCAATCGCTGTAAGCGTGCGGGCGTCCTCCGCCATAAGATAGGGCAGGGCAACCTCTGGCCAGATGAGATGAGTGATGCCAAGAAGGCCGGTTTTGTCTGCACCTTCAGCTGTGCTCAGGTCAAGGTAAGCCCGGAGAATTGCCTCGCGGTTCTCCGGCTTCCATTTCTCTGTTTGTGCGATAGCCGGCTGAACAATCCTGACACGAACAGATTCCGCAGGTTCCATTTCAGCCGTTGAAAGACGATAGGCACCAAAGCCTGCATGAAGCATGACCAGGCAGCATGTGATGCTCAGGAACACGCTATTTTTCCGGTTTCCCGTCAGGGCAGCAGGTGCAGCAAAAACCAGAATGGCAAAGAAGGTCAGCCCATAGATGCCGATGATTGAGGCGGACTGCATCAGCAGGGGAGTTGGAGCCAGCGCGTAGCCAAGCAGATTCCAGGGGAACCCCGTCAGGATGTGACCCCTCAGAAACTCGGCAAGAAACAGAAAGAGCGTCAGAGACAGGACACGGGGCCAGCCTTCCAGCCAGAAGAGACGTGCAAGGCCCGTGGCGAGCCCCCAGAAGATGGCCAGGGCGGCAGGAAGGCCAAAAATGGCGAACGGAACCAGAAGCGCGTCACGCGCCGGGTCGACGAAGAAAGCACTTCCCATCCAGTGGAGGCCAGCGGTGAAAAAGCCAAAACCGAACCACCAGCCCACTGCGAAGGGGGCACGCAACCTCTGGCGGATTGTCCCGCGCTCCGTTCCGGCTCCATCAAGCAGCCAGACAAGTCCCGGAAGGGTGATCCAGAGAACAGGTGGGAAATTGAACGGCGCAAAGGCAAGGATGGATGCGACGCCGAAAACAAAGGCAACAAACAGGCGGCGCCATCCCCAGAGAATAATCAAACGGTCGGCAAATGCATCAATCAAAGTCGAATATCCCGCCAACTGGCATGTAATCTGTCGGTCGGTGATGTTGTCCTGGCCATGACACTTCAAACAAGGCGCACCCTGGCTCTTCAACGGCGCGAATCACCCGATCACGACATTAACGGTTTTCGATTGAATGGAGAATCAGGGTTTTGATTCTAAGACTTCTGATCAGATGAACGCGCCTCTCCGCGCCAGAGCTTCGGGCGTGCCACACCCTGCTTGCCCTTGAAGATCCTGAGCTTCTTGATCCGCCGCGGATCAGCATCAACAACTTCGAATTCGAAGTTGGGAAGGGCGGTTATCAACTCCCCGCGAACCGGTATCCGACCGATCAGGACAAAGAGCAATCCACCCAGCGTATCCACATCCTCGCTGTGTTCGCCAGCATGGAAATCATCACCGAGGGTCTCAGCGAGATCATCAAGCGCGACCCGTGCATCAGCGATCCACTGGTCAGCACCGGCTTCAACAATCAGCTCGCTGTCGTCCACGTCATGTTCATCTTCGATATCGCCCACAACAGTCTCGACCACGTCTTCAAGGGAGACCAGTCCGTCTGTTCCGCCATACTCATCGATTACCAGGGCCATCTGGGTGCGGCTGGCCTGCATCTTGGCAAGAAGGTCCGTTGCCGGCATGGATGGAGGGACAAAGAGAACATCGCGGATCAGATTGCAGTCAGAGAGCGTACGGGTCAGATCAACATGCTCGTCATCAAGCTGCGGCAGGTTCGTTTTTGAATCACCGTTGGGCTGGGCCGTCTCGATAATATAAGCCATCACATCCTTGATGTGGACCATGCCACGCGGGTCATCCAGTGTGTCGTTATAGACCGGCATGCGGGAATGCCCCGCTTCCCGGAAAATCTCCAACAGAGCGCCAAGCGTGATATCGGCTTCAACAGCATTGATGTCGGCGCGGGGCACCATGACGTCATCCACGCGCACTTCCCTGAGGCGCAGGATGTTGCGCAGCATTTCCTTTTCTTCAGGTGAGAAGTCGGATGCTTCCCCGTGATCATCGGTCAGGGCCTGTTCAAGGTCATGTCTCAGACGGCCTGGATCCCTGAATCCCAGAAGATTCCGTAACCGGTCAATCCAGGGCTCTCCCTGTCGTGCAGGTTGCGTGTCTGCCTTGACCGGTTCAACGGTCTCGGATGACCCGGATTTGCTACTTCGCGAGTCGTCGTCTTCGTCAGTGATAGAGGGGGTCTGCTGCGTGTCAGGTGTCATGATCAGTTTACCGGAAACTCGTCGATCGGGTGATCTCCATAGGGATCATCAATATCGAGCGAGCCAAGAATAGAAATTTCCAATCGTTCCATCTCTTCAGCTTCATCGTCATTCAGATGATCATAGCCCAAAAGATGAAGAAAACCGTGAACAATAAGGTGAGTAACGTGATCCTGAAAGGAGCGATCGGATTGATCGGCCTCCCTTCGAACCGTCTCATAGGCGAGAATGATGTCACCGAGAAGGCCGGACGGATCATCAAGCGGATTATCGGATTGCGGGAAGGACAGCACATTGGTTGGCTTATCCTTCTGCCGGTAATCCCTGTTGAGGACGCGAATTGCGGCATCATCCGTGAAGACGGCAGAGAGCTCCTGGGGTACGGCAAAGGACGTCTTGAGTGTCGAACAGGCAGCCTCAATGGCGCGCTCCGCCATGGCTTCCAGATCATCAGGATCACCCCAGGCGTCGGCTTCCACCAGAACATCAATATCGAAATCAGTCATGACCGGCATCAATCCGCTTCAGTCACCCTGGAGGCTTTCGCCTCTGCTTTCTGACGCCCCGCTTCATCATAGGCACGTACAATACGGGCAACCAGTTCATGGCGTACCACATCCTGATCGCGGAAGCGGACCTGAGCAACACCTTCCACATCTTTCAGAAGCGCCAGAGCTTCCCGCAGACCGGATGTCTGGCCGGGTGGCAGATCGACCTGACTCGGATCGCCGGTGATGATCATCTTTGACCCCTCGCCAAGCCGGGTCAGGAACATCTTCATCTGCATACTGGTGGTGTTCTGCGCCTCGTCCAGAATGACAACCGCATCAGACAGCGTCCGCCCGCGCATGAAGGCAAGGGGAGCGATCTCGATCATGCCGGACTGCAGGCCACGATCCACCTTTTCCGGCGACATCATATCGTAGAGAGCGTCATAAAGAGGCCGGAGATAGGGGTCGACCTTCTCCTTCATGTCGCCGGGCAGGAAGCCAAGTCGTTCACCGGCTTCAACGGCAGGCCGCGACAGGATCAGCCGGGAAATCTCCCCCCGCTCAAGAAGGGCTGCTGCATACGCGACGGCCAGATAGGTCTTGCCCGTACCGGCGGGCCCGACACCGAAGATCATTTCCACCCGGTCCATCGCCCGGATATAGGCATCCTGAGTGGTCGACCGGGCAATCAGGGTTTTCCGGCGTGTTGAAATCTGCGCCATGGACTGGCGGTTCTTTGTCTCAAGTGTAGGCAGGGAAAGCTGGGCTGCACTTTGTGCTGCAACCCGGACCGCGCCATCCACATCACCGGGGACCAGATCCTCACCGGACAGAAGGCGCTGATAGAGGCTTTCCAGAACGTGCCGGGCCTGTTCACAGGCGTCACCATCGCCTTTGATGGTGACCTTGTTGCCGCGTGCAATAACGTCAACGCCGATCTTCTGCTCAATCATGGCGAGGTTCTGATCGAATTCCCCGAACAGCAGGCCAACAAGGCGGTTGTCATCGAAAGCCAGAACAATATGACCGAGATCAGAGGCATGAGCCCCATTCCCGGATCCGCCGGACGTGGCGTCAGATATGTCAGTGCTCAACGAGCGACCTCTCTGCTTGCGAATCCTGTTCACTGATCTCAGAGTGCGCCCAAACCGGCGTGTCCGTCAATGATGCAAACAGACTGTTATTGCCAACCTTGTCGATCCGTACCCGTGCGATCTGACCGATAAGGCTCTGAGGCGCTTCAACCTGCACGGCCTGCAGCCACGGAGAACGGCCCACCAGCTGGCCATCCATGCGCCCCGGGCGCTCAAGCAGAAGATCCATTTCCCGTCCCAGACAGGACTGGTTGAAAGCCGCCTGTTGTTCTTTGAGCAGGTCCTGCAGACGATAAAGTCGCTCGGATTTCACATCTTCCGGCACCTGCTCCTCGCTGTCGGCAGCGGGTGTGCCAGGCCGGGGGCTGTATTTGAAGGAATAGGCCTGGGCGTATGTCACCCGCCGGACAAGGTCGAGCGTATCCTCGAAGTCCTGATCAGTTTCACCCGGAAAACCGACAATGAAATCACCGGAAAGCGCAATATCGTCCCGTACCGAGCGAATGCGGTCCACAAGACGGAAATAGTCCTCCCGCGTATGACGGCGGTTCATGGCTTTCAGGATGGCGTCGGAGCCTGACTGAACCGGCAGATGCAGATAGGGCATCAGCTTGTCGAGAGAACCATGCGCATCGATCAACGCATCATCCATATCACCCGGATGGCTTGTGGTATAGCGCAGCCGCTCCAGGCCTTCTATATCAGCCAGGTGGTGAAGCAGCTCGCCAAGACCCCATTCCCGACCGTCCTGACCTTCTCCATGCCAGGCATTGACGTTCTGTCCGAGCAGGGTGATTTCACGGACACCTGCCTCAACCAGAGCCTGGGCTTCGGCCTGAATCTGGGCAACAGACCGGGACACTTCAGCCCCGCGCGTATAGGGCACCACGCAGAAGGCGCAGAACTTGTCGCAGCCTTCCTGCACAGTCAGGAAAGCGGTTGAGCCGCGGGCCTGTGTCAGTTTCTTGTCCGGCTTGGGAAGAGCCGCAAACTTGTCCTCGACCGGAAAGTCCGTATCCACAAGGCCGCGTGTGTCTTTGGCCTTGTCAATCAGATCGGGAAGCTTGTGATAGCTTTGCGGACCGAAGACGAGATCAACCACGGGCGAACGACGAACGATTTCCTCGCCCTCAGCCTGGGCCACACAACCGGCAACGCCGATCATCATGGAACCGCCCTGGGCTTCACGCGCTTCCTTCAGCTTGCGGATGCGCCCGAGCTCTGAATAGACTTTTTCCGCCGCTTTTTCCCGAATGTGACAGGTGTTGAGAATAACCAGATCGGCACCCTCGATCGTTTCCGTCACATCATAGCCGCTTGGCAGCAGAGCGTCGGTCATCCGGTCGGAATCATAGACGTTCATCTGGCAGCCATAGGTCTTTACAAAAACGGTCTTGCGTGCGTCGCTCATATCACTAACGGAACTGGTCTTTCAGGACATCACATAGTGTGTCCGCATGTCGATTTCATGATGGCAATGGCGCGACGGGTCTTTTTATCCGGCGCGAGGCGTCTCCTTAGCCTGTTTTCTGCCGTTTGGAAATGAATTTCCTGCTATTCGGCATCCGGTCGGCCAAGGGTCGCTCTCACCGTCATCTGCCGGACCGTGTCTTCCAGATGTTTTGCCATCACCTTGCGGTTGGCAAAATCATGGATGGAAACGGGATCGCCAAAGCTGACGGTCACATCCACCGCGCCACCTTTCAGGATATCCCAGAGATGGGGCCCGAGATCCATATCACCATACCAGGCGGTTGCCGGTCGGTCGCGGCGGGTCATGGGCAGACCATCAAGCCGTGTATAGGCAATCGAGACGGGCTGGATCAGCACATCAGAATGATCGGATGCGCCCGCAATAACCTTCTCGGTTGCGCCAATCAGGGCGCTTTTGAAGGGGAGCGTATAATTGCCATCGGATGATGTACCTTCAGGAAAGAGGACAATAGGGTCTCCATCCGACAGGCGATCCGCCATCTGGCTTGCGGCCTTGCCAGTGGCAGAGCGTCGTGTTCGTTCAACAAAAATGGATCGTTGCAGCCGGGCAAACGTCCCGATAATGGGCCAGCCGGCCACATCGGACTTGGCAACAAAGGAAAGCGGCATCACCGCACTGAGAACCGGTATATCCAGCCAGGACAGATGGTTCGAGGTGATAAGGAGTGGCCGTTTGCCGGTTGGGGCGCCTTCGATATGGATGCGAACACCGATTGCAGCGCAGACATAGCGATGAAAGAGATTGGGAATCAGACGGGCCGGTGGCAGCTTGAATCGAACGCAGATCCATTGCAGTGGCAGGCCCGGGATCAGAAACAGCGCCAGAGCAACCAGAGAAAAGACCGCGCGCGCCTTTGCCATCAACCGGACCTACGCCTTGTCATCATCAAGGGGAACGCCATACAGCTCCAGCCGGTGGTCGACGAGTTTGAAACCCAGCTCACGGGCCACGATCTCCTGAAGCCGCTCGATATCTTCGGAGCGAAATTCGATAACGGAACCACTCCTCAGATCAATCAGGTGATCATGATGCTCATCAGGAATGGTCTCATAGCGTGAGCGGCCATCGCGGAAGTCATGTCGGGCGATGATCCCGGCATCCTCGAACAGCTTTACGGTCCGGTAGACAGTTGAAATCGAGATCTTGTCATCAACAGCCACAGCCCGGCGATACAGTTCTTCCACATCCGGATGGTCTGAGGCATCCTGCAGAATACGGGCAATCACCCGGCGCTGATCGGTCATGCGCATGCCGTTTGCTGCGCACAGTTCCTCCAGGGTTTTTTCCGGTTCCATATGACTTCTCGAATCGTCGTGCCAGGGATTATTCGGTTTCTGTGCCTAGCGATTAGCTAAGATCTGTGCGCATGACAAGGGCAGTTGCCTTGTGGCCGTCCTTGTCCTGGTAATATCCGCTCCGCTTGCCGACCACTTCAAAGCCGTTTTTCTCATAGAGGTGACAGGCTGACAGGTTGCCTTCATCCACCTCGAGAAACACGGTTGAGATACCTTCTGCGACAAGCCTGCGACCTGCTTCGTGCAGAAGTGACTGGGCAATATGACGGCGGCGATAGGTTGGATTCACGGCAAGGGTGAGGATTTCCGCTTCATCTGCAGCCTGACGGGTGACAAGAAAGGCAGCCAGTCGCAGGGTGCCAGTCCAGGTGCGCTGGAAAGCGGACAGGGTCAGAACCGACGTGTCAGCCAGAAGATCGGCAAGCTCTGCCTTGCTCCACCCGCGGGCAAAGCAGCTCTCATGCAGGGAAGCCATGGCGCGCAGGTCGTCCTGACTGGCGTTGCGGATAAGGGCAGACTGATTTTGTCCGAACAGGCTCATGCGCGGGCAATCCGGGCCCTGGTCTGTGGCTTGGCATCGGGCGGACGAAGATAGAGGGGTGTGGGACTCTGGGCCGTATCCGCTTCAAGTCCCAGCCGCAGGACGGCCTGAATATCCGGATACTCACTGTGGCTCAGCACATTGTCCTGCCGGATTGCATCAAGATCCAGAAGCAGCTGGGCGGCTGAGCCGATGAGGGCATATCCGTCCAGACCGGCTGCAAGATCCTGAAGCAGCACGGCTGCCGGTTCTGCATAAGGGTCTGAGGGGAGAGAGCTGCGGACATAGACTTGGCCGCGTCGGGCATCAAGAGCGGCAAGGATCGGCCTGTCGCTTGCAAGGCTCCTGCCTTCTTCAAGTAGGGCATCAAGCGTGGAGATACCAACGACAGGGCAGCCAACAGCAAGGCCATAGCCCCGCGCCGCCGCTATACCGACACGCAATCCGGTGAAGCTGCCGGGCCCGACGGTGACAGCAATCCGGTCGATTGTCCCGAATGTTGCGCCAGCCTCGGCCAGAACCTTGTCAACAAGACCGGGAAGATGCTCAGCATGGCCCTTGCCGATGACGTCACTGTGGCTGCAGAGCGTCTCACTTTCCGTATCGGCAAAGGCGACGGAGCAGGCGGCCAGAGCCGTATCAATCGCCAGTATCCGCATCAATCCGGTCTTCTGTCTGGTCTGATCAGGCGGCCCGAACTTCCTGTACATCCGGCAGGAAGTGCCGGAGCAGGTTTTCAATGCCGTGCTTCAGGGTCAGTGTGGAGGATGGGCATCCGGCGCAGGCACCGCGCATGTGCAGATAGACGATGCCATCCTTGAAACCGTGGAAAACAATGTCTCCGCCATCAGCCGCCACGGCCGGGCGCACGCGGGTCTCCAGCAGTTCCTTGATGGTGTTGACGGTTTCAAGATCCGCCTCATCAAAAAACTCTTCACCTGGAGCGCCGGACTGCTCGGATTCAACGGCCGGGCTGCCGGACATGAAATGTTCCATGATCGCGCCCAGAATGGCCGGCTTGATATGCTGCCAGTCTGCGTCACCCTTGGTGATGGTGATGAAATCATAACCAAAGAACACGCCAGCAATCCCGTCAACGGCAAACAGGCGCTGCGCCAGAGGAGACTTGTCTGTTTCATCCAGAGAACGGAAATCAGCAGTGCCTTCTTCAAGAACCACACGGCCTGGAAGAAACTTCATCGTAGCCGGGTTGGGTGTCGCCTCGGTCTGAATAAACATGGGAGTGCCTTTCGCGATAAGCAGGCTATTGTTTTGAGCAGTTCTAAACTGCGAAACACATGTAAGGCTTTGTCTGATCTGTTGCAAGCATCAGGCAATCGCCAGAATTTCCTCATCCGTCAGATCACCGGGGACAATTGTCACCGGGATAGCCAGACTGCCGGTCCCGCCACTGGCAATGGCTGAGACAAGCGGGCCCGGTCCGTCCGAACTTTCAGCGGCACCGAGCACGAGAATGGCAATATCTTCATCTTCACTGATGAGGTTGACGATTTCCTCGGTCACCTGACCCTCACGGACAATCAGCTCCGGATCAACAAGCGCCTTGGCGCGGGCTGCCTCGGCAAAGTCGGTCAGCTTCATGCGCGCTTCCTCAATAGCTTCCGCCCGCATGATATTCTCGACACCAAGCCAGTGCTGGAACCCGCCGGGTTCGACCACATAAAGCAGCACAAGGCCGCCGCCTGTATGTTCTGCCCGGATCGCGGCATAGGACAATGCCGTGCCGCACTCGGGTGTCTCATCAATCACAACGAGGAATTTCCGGTTATGACCTTCCTCGTGGCTTTTTCTTAATCGGCCCATATAGACGCTGCCAACCTGTTGAACTCAGTGCAAACCTGACAGACTCTTGCTGCCAAATCAATCTGCCAAAGCGTCTCACATCTTCAGCAGTCCTGAGTCTAGCGTACCAGACCCATGATGTCCTTGACGGAAGCCAGGACAGGCTGGGCGATTGAATCTGCCCGCTCTGCACCATCTTTAAGAACCTGATCGATGTGGCCGGGGTCCGCTTCAAGACGGCGGATTTCAGCGGCAATCGGTGCAAGCTTCTCAACAGCCAGATCGCTGAGCTCTGGTTTGAAAGTCGAGAACTGCGAGCCGCCAAATTCGCCAAGGACCGCGTCCTGGGTCATCCCGGAGAGGGCCGCATAAATGCCGACCAGATTGGCCGCTTCAGCGCGCCCTTCAAGACCATCCATTTCGGATGGAAGCGGATCGGGGTCTGTGCGCGCCTTGCGGAATTTCTGCGCGATGGTGTCTGCATCATCCGTCAGGTTGATGCGGGACATGTCAGACGGATCGGATTTTGACATCTTCTTGCTGCCGTCGCGCAGCGACATGACACGAGTAGCCGGGCCGGTAATCATTGGCTCAGGCTGCGGGAAGAACGCATCTCCAAAGCCCAGCCTTGCGAGCTGATCGGCATAATCATTATTGAATTTCTGGGCAATATCCCGGGTCAGTTCCAGATGCTGCTTCTGATCTTCACCAACCGGCACATGCGTTGCCTGATAAAGCAGGATATCGGCTGCCATCAGGTTCGGATAGACGAACAGACCGGTGGATGCGTTCTCCCGGTTCTTTCCGGCTTTTTCCTTGAACTGGGTCATCCGGTTCAACCAGCCCATGCGGGCGATACAGTTGAAAATCCAGCCGAGTTCCGCATGCGCGCCAACACGGCTCTGATTGAAGATGATGCTCTTGACCGGATCAATGCCAGCAGCCAGGTAGGCCGCGGCCACACCGCGTGTTGCAGCACTCAGATCAGCGGGATCCTGCCAGGTGGTGATCGCATGCATATCAACGACGCAGTAGATTGATTCCTGCTGGTCCTGAAGAGCCACGAATTTGGTGATCGCGCCGAGATAGTTGCCCAGTGTCAGATTGCCGGTCGGCTGAACGCCGGAGAACACCCGTGGGGTAAATGCCTTGCTCATGCGGAAAGTCCGGTCTCGCTTTAGTTATTCTGCGTGTGCGGTTATGGACAAGGCCGATGCAAAGCGCAAGAGGGCGAGCGCTAAATGTCAATCAGTCCCGGGGTTCGCTGCGTCTCAGAAAGCGTCTGGCCTGCCTGAGATCCAGTGTGCCGGTGAGCTGGATCGCAACGAAATAGGTAACAGCACCAAAGGTGACCAGCGCCAGCATCAGGCTGATCCGTGCCAGAATGGCGGTCGAGGTGACAAGCCCTGACAGAGTGCTTTCTCCCCACCAGAGAAGGCCGCCCATAATAGCGGCGGACAGCAAGACGCCGCCGAGCTGACGCAAGGTGCCTGACGCAAAACTCCAGTGACCGCGTTTGATGAGACCGGCAAAAAGCAGTGCCGCATTGACCCAGCCCGAAACGCTGGTTGCGTAGGCAATCCCCACCGGACCAAAGACTGGAAACAGTGCAAGACTTCCCACGACATTGACAGCCACGGAAACAGCGGCGAAGCGCATGGGAGTTGCTGTATCTTCCCGGGCGAAATAGCCCGGAGAAAAAATCTTGATCAGGACAAAGGCCGGAAGCCCGAATGCGAAAGCCGTCAGAACCCGGGCTGTCAGGGCAGTATCTTCGCTGGTAAATGCGCCATGCTGGAAGACGGCTGCAATCAGTGGAGTAGGTATGATGGCCAGGGCGATAGCTGCGGGGACAGTCAGAACCATCCCGAACAGGATGGACTGGTTCTCGGTTTCAATGGCAGCCTCCTGTCTGTCAGCCTTCAGGTGGCGGGACAGCTCGGGCAGGAGGACGACACCGATGGCGATACCAATGACGCCTAGCGGCAGCTGATAGAGGCGGTCGGCATATTGCAGAACCGAAATGGCACCATCCTGCTGACTGGCAATAATCTGTCCAATCAGAAGGTTGATCTGGGTTACTCCCCCGGCAATGGCAGCAGGAAAGGCCAGGATCAGCAGACGTTTGACCTTTGGCGTTGGCTTCGGGATACGGGGGGCGAACAGAAAGCCCTGTCGTTTCAGCGCCAGAACCAGCATGAGAAGCTGCAGTAGACCCCCGGCAAACACGCCCCATGCCATCAATTGCCCGGTCAGGGAGGAGTTCCCGGTATCAAACACAAGACAGATTAGAAGCACTGCAATCATCACCACGTTCAGCAGCACGGGGGCGAGGGCTGCCGCAAAGAACTTCCGAAACGTGTTGAGGACCCCGCTCAGCATGGCAACAAGCGACATGCACAGCAGATAGGGGAACATGATCCGTGTCAGCAGAATGGTGAGGTCGCGTTTGCCGTCCTCATTGTCGAAATAGGGGGCAACAATCGTATCGACCACAAAAGGCATGGCCAGTTCGGCAAGAATGGTCAGGCCCAGAAGAATGATCAGCAGAAAAGACAGGATATCCCGTGCGAAATCCCGTGCAGCCTCCCGCCCGTCTCCTTCGAGAGTTTTGGCAAACAGCGGCACAAAGGCTGTGTTGAAGGCACCTTCCGCAAACAGCCGACGGAACAGGTTGGGAAACCGGAAGGCCGCATAAAAGGCATCTGCCACGGGGCCTGATCCCAGAAGTGAGGCAATCAGCACTTCGCGGACAAATCCCAGAATACGACTGGAAAGGGTTGCGCCGCCCACTGTTGCAAAATGTCGGATCAGACTCATGAAGTGCCCTGTGACTGCTCTCTGGATGCCCTGGTCAGAGTGGATATTGATCTTTATAGGCAGAGGAGCGTTGCGAAGCTGCTAACGACTGGCCGCTGCGGCTTCTTTTGAGGCTTCTGTGCCGTCAAAGGCCCGTCGGAGCTGGTTGGTTATGGTTTTGCGCCGTCCGCCTGCAGTGATTTTCGCACCTGTAAGGTCTGTAACATAGAACACATCGACAGCCCGTTCTCCATAGGTGGCGATATGTGCTGAGATGATGTTGAGATTGAGACGCGACAGGGCACGTGTCAGATCAAACAGCAAGCCTGATCGGTCGAGCCCGGACACTTCAATAACGGAGAACCGGTTTGACAACTCATTGTCCAGGGTCACTTCCGTCTTGGTGGCGAATGTCTTGCGGCGCTTGCCTGCGGCACGGTCCTGCGAACGCGGATCCGGCAGTCTCTTTCGCCCACGCAGGGCATTTTCAATCAGCGAGACAATGCGTTCAGCGCGGCGTTTCTCGTCCGCATCCGTATCAAAACTGCGTTCGAGAAAGATGGTATCAAGCGCCCGGCCATCTGTGGTCGTGTAGATTTGCGCGTCGGCAATATTGGCATCACCAACCGAGCAGGCACCGGCAATCAGGGACAGAAGGCGCGGATGGTCAGGAGCCAGAATGGTTATCTCCGTTACACCCTCAAAAGTCAGTGGCTTAATGGCATAGGCAAAGGATTGCCCCGCCTGGTCGGTTTCCCGGATGAAGCCAGCATGTTCTATCTTGCGATCTGTATCGACCCTGAGCCAGTAGCCGGGATAGTGCAGCTCAAAATAGGCATCACGCTCATCAGATGACCAGTCTGACAGCGCATCA
This sequence comes from Coralliovum pocilloporae, assembly GCF_030845175.1. Lineage (NCBI taxonomy): Bacteria > Pseudomonadati > Pseudomonadota > Alphaproteobacteria > Hyphomicrobiales > Coralliovaceae > Coralliovum > Coralliovum pocilloporae. The sequence continues at coordinate 1,588,082 of NZ_CP132542.1, forward strand.
AGCAATTCGCTTTTGGCGGCCTGGACCAGATGCTCGCGTTTTCCGGCACTGTGCCCGCCGGTCAGGTAGCTTTCGGTTTCCGAGTAAAGCGTGCGCAGCAGCTGGCCTTTCCAGCCCGTGAAGACGCCGGGGCCAACGGCCTTGATATCAGCAACGGTCAGGATAAGAAGCATCTTCAGGCGCTCGAGGGTCTGCACGACGGCGGCAAAATCCTCAATCGTTTTCCGGTCCTGCAGATCGCGGGACTGGGCAACGCTTGACATGACAAGGTGATTCTCGATCAGCCAGGCAACCGCGTCAGTCTGGGTTGGTGACAGGCCGAAACGCGGGCAGAGTTTGCGGGCAATCTTGGCCCCTTCAACAGAATGATCTTCCGGGCGTCCCTTGGCGATGTCGTGCAGGAACAGAGCCACGTAGAGAATGGTCGGATCAGCCAAATCCGGCATCAGGCTGTGGGACAGTGGATGTTCAGCTTCCAGCTTTTCCCGATCGATCTCGGTCAGCACGCCAATTGAGCGCAGCAGATGTTCGTCCACTGTGTAGTGGTGATACATGTTGAACTGCATCATGGCGACGATTTTGCCAAATTCGGGGACGAACCGACCAAGCACGCCGGTCTCGTTCATCCGGCGGAGCGTGATCTCGCCATTTTCGGGAGAGCACAGGATATCGAGAAAGATCCGGTTTGCCTCCGGATCTTTCCTCACATCAGCCTTAATCAGCTTCAGAGAGTTTGAAACCAGGCGCAGTACGTGTGGCTGAAAGGCCAGATTGTTCTTCTCGGCAATCTGGAACAGACGCAGCAGGTTGACAGGGTCGCGTTTGAACACGTCATCATCGGCAACTGTCAGTCGGCCGTTTTCAATGACAAAGTCCTGTACACCCTTGATGCCCCGGCGTTTGCGGCGGAAGGGCCTGATCAGCGTGTTGAGACCGGGTGTCGGCTTCACATGCTGTTCTTCGAGTGAGGCGCAGAGCACACGGGTCAGATCGCCCACAGTCTTGGCGGTCAGGAAGTAGTGCTTCATGAAGCGTTCCACATCCTTCAAACCCGCATGTGCCGTATAGTGCAGTCGCGGGGCCAGTTCTCTCTGCAGTTCAAAGGACAAGCGTTCCTCAGGCCGCCCCGTGACGAAATGCATATGACAGCGTACCGCCCAGAGAAAATCCTCGGCCTTGTGCACCTTTTGCAACTCGCTGCGTGTGAGAACGCCTTTTGAAACAAGCTCGGAGGCTTTCTCCGTGCGATAGAAATATTTGGCGATCCAGAACAGTGTATGCAGATCGCGCAGCCCGCCCTTGCCTTCCTTGATATTGGGTTCCAGCACGTAGCGACTGTCTCCCAGGCGGCGGTGGCGATCATCACGCTCCTGAAGCTTGGCTTCAATGAAGGCCTGCCCGGTATAACGGACCACATCCTGATCAAAGCGGTCGACCATCTCGTCGAACAGGGCCTTGTCACCCCAGACCCAGCGGGCTTCCAGAAGTGAGGTGCGGATGGTCATGTCGCTCTTTGACAGGCGAATGCAGTCATCAATGCTGCGGGTGGCGTGGCCAACCTTCAGCCGCATGTCCCAGAGCATGTAGAGAATATATTCGATCAACGCCTCTGCCGAGGCTGTCAGCTTGTAGGGCAGCAGAAACAGCAGATCGATATCGGAACCCGGCGCCATGGTGCCGCGCCCATAACCGCCAATAGCCACAAGCGTGATCTTTTCGCCCGCCGACGGGTTGGTGATGCGATAGACGTGATAGACGGCGAAATCGTAGAGCGCGCGGATAATTGTATCCTGCAGATCACTGAGACGTCGGGCACAGGCAAGCCCTGATCCATCAATGAGAAACTGCGCTTCGATTGCCTTGCGGCCATCTTTCATGGTCTGTTTGAGATGGCTGAGAACCGCATTGCGAACAGCCTGTGACGACCCGTCGCTGGCGGTGTCCTGCGTCAGGGCAGTCAACTCCACACGAAGCTGGTCGAGATCCACGGGTGGTTCAAAAACGGGCGCTTTGGCGCGAGGCATGGCAGCCATCTCCGGCAACAGAACGATAATGCCTATGGCCTAGCGACTGGTCGCCTGTTTGACAAGCACCGCTTTTGGTCAGCCAGGCCTCAGGCCTCAGAACTCAGCAGCGCCCGCAGGCGATAGAGCGCGTCATGGGCTTCCCGTGGTGTCATGTCATCCGGATTCATACCGTCAAGCGCTTGGCGCAGCTCATCCGGCCCGGAGGTTGTGTCCGGCTTTGCCTGGACAACAGAGAAGAGCGGCAGGTCATCAACAAGCTGGCTGGCTGGTGATTTTCGCTCTCCATCCTCAAGTTGCTGCAGGACATCGCGGGCACGCTCAATAACAGCTTTCGGCAGGCCAGCCAGCTTTGCCACTTGAATGCCATAGGACCGATCTGCTGCACCCGGTGCGATCTCATGGAGAAAGATCACATCTCCCTTCCATTCCTTGACGCGCACGGTCGCATTGGCAAGGCGATCCAGCTTCTGAGAAAGAGCCGTCAACTCATGATAATGGGTGGCAAACAGGGTCCGGCCACGATTGACCTCATGGAGGTGCTCAATCGCTGCCCAGGCAATGGACAGGCCATCAAAGGTGGCCGTGCCGCGTCCGATTTCATCCAGAATGACCAGAGATCGTTCACCCGCCTGATTGAGAATAGCGGCTGTCTCAATCATCTCGACCATGAAGGTCGACCGACCCCGCGCCAGATCATCAGCCGCGCCAACTCGCGAGAACAGACGATCCACCAATCCGATATGAGCACTGTCTGCAGGGACATAACTGCCAAGCTGGGCCATAACGGCTATCAGGGCGTTTTGCCGCAGATAGGTTGACTTACCAGCCATGTTCGGGCCCGTCAGCAGCCATATCTGGCCATGATTCTGGGTCTGGTCAGGTCCGAGAGAGCAGTCATTGGCGACAAAAGGATCGTCATTGGCGCGCCTGAGCGCCTGTTCCACGACCGGGTGGCGACCGCCGGTAATGGAGAAGGCGAGGCTGTCATCCACCTGCGGGCGACTGTAATTCCACTCTTCTGCAAGCTCAGCCAGACCGCCTGCCACATCAAGGGCTGCAAGAGCCCGGGCGGCAGCCTTCAGGGAATCGGACTGGCTGACAACGGAGCGGGACAGATCATCGAACAAGGCCTGTTCCAGCCCGAGTGCCTGGCCGGCTGCATTGGAAATCCGGGTTTGCAGATCCGCCAGTTCCGTGGTCGTGAACCGCATGGCATTGGCCAGCGTCTGCCGGTGAATGAACTGCTCCTGCAGATCTCCATTCATCATCTTGTCGGCGTGAAGCGCGGTGACTTCGATGAAATAGCCGAGCACATTGTTGTGCCGGATTTTCAGGCCCTTGATGCCCGTCAGGTCGGAATATTGCGCCTGAAGCCCGGCGATCACCTGGCGGCTTTCATCACGAAGTGCACGGGCTTCATCCAGTTCGCGATGGAAGCCTTTGCGAATAAAGCCGCCATCACGCCGGAGAAGCGGCAGGTCATCGTCCAGGGCAAAGCCAAGCTCTGACCCAAGATCAGCCGGAGCCTGACCAAGTGCTGACACACAGGTTTTAATATCGCCCGGTAAGGCCAGCTGCGGATCACTTTCAAGGCGTACAGACAGGGTTTTCGATGCAACAATACCAAGCCGGATCGCATCAAGGTCACGCGGCCCGCCACGATTGAGGGCCAGACGTGACAGAGCGCGTGCCATATCTGGTGCAGCTTTCAGAGCTGCGCGCAGATCGCTTCTGAGGCCGGTATTTTCAACAAAATGCTGGACCGCATCAAGCCGTGCTGCGATCCGGGTTACATCAGTCAACGGCGAAGACAGACGTTCGGCCAGAAGCCGGGCGCCCGCTCCTGTTACCGTTCTGTCAATGGCGGAAAGCAGGCTGCCCTTTTTCTCGCCACCCAGTGTTCTGATCAGCTCCAGATTGGCGCGTGTGGCCGCATCAATCAGCATGGATGCTGCAGCATTCTCCCGTACCGGACGTGACAGGGATGGCCGCTCGCCGATCTGGGTTTTTTCCACATAGGCGATGGCGGCGGATGCTGCGGTCATCTCCAGGCGCGAAAACGCTCCAAAGGAATCGAGCGTCTGCACGTGGAAGAAATCAAGCAAACGCTTCTCCGCAACAGCACCATCAAAGAAAGATGCGGGCAGAGGCGTGATTGGAGACTTGAGACCATCCCAGATCAGGCGCAGTTCCGGAGCGCTGAACAGCGTGTCGGACAGGATAATTTCACGGGGATCAATTCTTGCCAGATCAGCTGCCATGCGCTTCTGATCCGCTTCCAGAACAGAGAAATCACCCGTGGAAATATCGATCCAGGCCAGAGCAAAGCGATCTCCGCCTTCCGTGCCGCCCTTGTTGCGGGCAATCGCGGCAAAGAAGTTGCTTTGCCCCGCAGACAGCAAGGTTTCCTCTGTCAGAGTGCCGGGTGTGACCAGCCTGACCACATCGCGCCGGACCACGGATTTTGAACCGCGTTTCTTGGCTTCTGCCGGATCTTCGGTCTGTTCACAGACAGCGACACGAAATTCGAGTGCAATCAGCTTCTGCAGATAGTCGTCAGCGGCGTGCACTGGAACGCCACACATGGGGATATCTTCACCCAGATGCTTGCCCCGTTTGGTGAGGGTGATGCCCAGTGCGCGGGATGCTTCAACAGCATCCTCGAAGAACAGCTCATAAAAATCGCCCATCCGGTAAAACAGAAGACTGTCCGGATTGGCTGCCTTGATTTCCAGATACTGCTCCATCATCGGGGTAGGTCGTGCGTCGGACGACGGAGAGCCGGATCGTGATTCTTTTGCGTGCGCCATGGCGGGAAAACCTATCAGACCGTTAACGGCATTTGAAAAGAACTTTCTTGCATCTGGGTCTTTTTCCCCGGTTTGATGGTGTAAAAGAGCAAGCTATTGTCGTAGCGGAAACAGTTCACCCCGAATTGCCGCCCCTTGAGCAGAAGAAAGAAAGATATGTCTCGAAAGAATGACGCCTCTGACGGCCAGGTTTCGGTTACGGATCAGGAAGCGCTGCGATTTCATCAGCAGGGACAGCCTGGAAAGATTGAAATCAACCCGACAAAGCCCATGGCCACCCAGCGCGATCTGTCGCTGGCCTATTCTCCGGGCGTGGCGGCACCGGTGCTGGCGATTGCTGAAGACCCGAGCCGTGCCTTTGACTATACATCGCGTGGCAACATGGTTGCCGTCATTTCAAACGGCTCAGCCATTCTTGGTCTTGGCAATCTCGGTGCGCTGGCATCAAAGCCGGTGATGGAGGGAAAAGCTGTTCTCTTCAAGCGGTTTGCCGATGTGGATGCCATTGATCTTGAGGTTGATACTCAGGATGTGGATGAATTCATCAATGCGGTGCGCTATCTCGGCGTCACATTTGGCGGCATCAATCTTGAGGATATCAAGGGGCCGGACTGTTTCATCATTGAGCAGAGACTGCGGGAGCTGATGGATATCCCGGTCTTCCATGATGATCAGCATGGAACGGCCATCATTGTGGCGGCCGGTCTCATCAACGCGCTTCATCTGACCGGCCGGAATATCAAGACAACGAAGATCGTCTGTAACGGTGCTGGTGCGGCTGGTATTGCCTGTATCGAACTGGTCAAGGCCATGGGTGTGCCCCATAACAATGTCATCCTCTGCGACACCAAGGGGCCGATTTATGCGGGTCGCGATTTCGGCATGAACCAGTGGAAAGCCGCTCACGCAGTTGAAACGGATGCACGCAGCCTGGAAGAGGCCATGGATGGGGCCGATGTTTTCTTCGGAGTGTCGGTCAAGGGTGCTCTGACGCAGGATATGGTCGCCTCCATGGCGGATAACCCGATCATCTTTGCCATGGCCAATCCGGACCCGGAAATCACCCCGGAGGAAGTTGCGGACGTTCGGGATGATGCCATCATGGCGACAGGGCGCTCGGATTATCCGAACCAGATCAACAATGTGCTTGGGTTTCCCTATATTTTCCGCGGAGCACTGGATGTCCAGGCGTCCGCCATCAACGACCAGATGAAGATTGCGGCAGCCCATGCCCTGGCCAATCTTGCCCGGGAAGATGTTCCCGATGAGGTGGCCAGTGCCTATCGCGGCAACAGGCCGAAATTCGGCCCGAACTACATCATTCCCGTGCCGTTTGATCCACGTCTCATCAGTGCGGTTCCGCCCGCTGTTGCTCAGGCAGCGATGGAATCAGGCGTTGCCAAGCGTCCGTTGATGGACCTGGAGCTTTACTCCCATCAGCTTTCTGCCCGCCGGGATCCGGTCGCAGGAACCCTGCATAGAATCTCCACCCGGGTCCGGCGCAATCCGAAGCGGGTTGTCTTCGCTGAGGGAGAAGAAGAGCAGGTCATCCGCGCTGCAGCGTCCTTCGTCAATCAGGGGCTTGGAACCGCAATCCTTGTCGGGCGGGATCACGAAATCCGGGCGACGGCGGACCGTGCCGGTATCGAGCTGAACGAGAATATCGTGCTGATGAATTCGCAGAGCTCATCCAGAACCGAGGATTATGCGGAATATCTTTACAGGCGCCTGCAGCGTAAGGGTCATCTGTTCCGGGACTGCCAGCGCCTTGCAAAGCATGATCGCAATTATTTTGCCGGCAGTATGGTGGCTTTGGGAGATGCTGACGCGGTTGTCAGCGGCGTGACGCGGAACTACTCCGTCGTGCTGGAAGACATGAAAACCGTGATTGATCCCAAGCCCGGCCAGCGTGTCATTGGTGTTTCACTGGCTTTGTGCCGGGGGCGAACGGTTCTGATCGCCGATACTGCCGTGCATGATATGCCGACAGCGGAAGAGCTCGCGGATATTGCTGAAGAGGCGGCTGCCGTGGCCCGTCGTCTTGGGCATGAACCGCGTGTTGCCCTGTTGGCCTATTCCACCTTTGGTCATCCACCGGGAGAGCGGTCCAACAAGCTCCGGGAAGCGGTGGAAATTCTGGATTCGCGTCGGGTTGACTTTGAGTATGACGGCGAGATGGCGGCTGATGTGGCTCTGAACAAGGAGTTGATGGCAGCCTATCCGTTCTGTCGCCTCTCAGGTCCGGCCAATGTTCTGGTCATGCCAGCCTTCCACTCTGCGTCAATTGCCACCAAAATGCTGCAGGAGCTGGGTGGCTCAACGGTTATTGGTCCGCTGCTGGTGGGCTTTGAGAAGTCTGTCCAGATTGTCACGCTCGGTGCAAAGGATTCCGATATCGTCAATATGGCCGCGCTGGCTGCCTACAATGTAGGTGGATAGAGCCCTGACTCTAACGACAGCCCGGGCCATTTGCTCTGGTCCGGGCTGCTTCCAAAACAGGTCTTCAGATAACCAGGATCAGTTCGCGCGACGCCGGGTCTGACCGCTGTAATAATTGACGTAGCGGTCATCAATCTGGCTGATCGGGATAACGATAAACACATCGGTGGTCCCGAACTGGTAATCAATTACGGCACCATCTCCCACATAGGCACCGAGGCGCATGTAACCCTTGATCAGCGGCGGCAACTGTCTGAGCACGGCTTTCTGATCAACCGCTTCCAGCGGCATGCGGTTCATGTGAACATAACGGCTCTGCACGGCGCGGGCAGACCAGGTGTCCGGCGCTGATGCGCTGTGGTGAATGAAACTCAGCTGTTCCGCCAGTTCCTGAGGGTCCGTGCCTTCAATACTGGCACAGCCAAACAGAACATCAATATTGTGCATGCAGATATAGGACCAAATGCCCTGCCAGAGTAGCTCGACCGTTCTCTTGCTGCGATAAGATTTCAGAACGCAGGATCGGCCAAGCTCAAGAAAGGTCTTGTCCGGGTTCTGTTCTATCAGACCGCTGATGTCATATTCATCTGTTGTATAAAAACCGTGGTTGAGCTCAGCAACATCCTGCCGCAACAAGCGGTAAGTGCCGACAATCTGCGGTTTCTTGCGGCGGAAACGACCTGAAACCGGCTCATGATCAATAACCAGCAGATGATCACAGATAGCATCGAACTTGTCGGCATCACGCCGGGTTGCCCGGGTCATCTTGTTCGGTTTGGCCGACATCTCTTCATAGAAAACCCGATAGCGCAGGCGCTGAGCCTTGCGGATCTCTCTTGGTGTGCGGGCAAGCCGGACTTCCAGAGATCCGATTCGTCCCAGCGTATCACCCTGGCTTGCAATCTCTCCCCGGCGCGGCAAGGGGATGACGTTACTGGCGAGTGGGGTGAACCGCTTGACCAGACGCGTGGTTGACAATCTCTGAGGGCGCATCATTGGTTTCCTGAACATTCCGGCAGTTTATCACATGCCGGGCCTTTCGCCATCTAAGTTTCTGTGTGCAGCGGCTGAACCGGGATCGGTTCAATCCATCAAAACACACGTCATCCATAAGACAGGCTCATGACAGAATGACGACGGAATTTACGGGTCTGAATCCTACAGCGTGCTTCTGAAAAGTTGATAGACTTTTCAGATAAAAGCTCGCGCAGAAACAAACTCGTAAAGCGCCGCTACCAATTCAAGTTAAAGGTCTGGTACTTTAACGGGATGCGATATCGGCAAGAAGGCTCTGCAGGCGTTCAGGATCGATAGGCTTGGTGATAAAGCCGTCGAATTGCAGGTCATCAGGGTTTTGGCCGTCCTCGGCCAGAACATCTGCTGTGAGGGCGACTACAGGAACCGGGGCGCGACCCAGCTCCTGTTCATCTTCCCGGATCTGCCTGAGGGCGGATCTGCCATCCACTCGGGGCATGTGAAGATCCATCAGGATCAGGTCGTAGGTTCTTTCCCGGGCGGCCATGATACCTGCATCACCATCGGCAACCCGTGCGGGTCGATGGCCTGTTTTCTGCAACAGGGTTGTGACCAGAAGCGCGTTGACATCATTGTCTTCCACAACGAGCACTTTCAGCGCAGACACGGGCGCTGGCTTGTCTGCATCAGTATCAAGGATCGTTTCCGGCGCTTTATCGAGCGGGGTCGTGTGATCATCCGGATCAAGAAGCTGATCGAGCAGTCGCTTGAGTGTTGCCGATCTGATCGGGCGAACCAGAAAAGCGTCCAGTCCCTGGGCCTGCCAGTCATTCAGCCTGTTGCGACCGTCATGGGTGAGAATGACTGCACGGGGGATATCCGGCAGTGATATTTCTCTGAACCGGGTCGATACAGTTTCGGGGTTCTGCTCACCAGTATCCGCGTAAAGCAGAAGATCCGGTTTGAACTTATCATCAAACCTGATGTCTTTCAGGTCGGACGCGATGGTAACGTGATGGCCGAGTGCCTCAAGATCGGTTTTCAGAGCTGGTGCTTCCAGCGGGCTGTCCCAGATAATCAGGCAATGACCCGGATCTGAGGACGATTCAGTTACAGAGGCGGGGTCTGCCTTGACAGACAACACAAAATGGAAGCGACTGCCGGATGTGCCTGTCTCAACATCAATATGGCTGCCCATCAGGTGGACGATGCGCTGGGAAATTGAAAGCCCAAGGCCGCTGCCGCCATGCAGGCGCGTGGGGCCTTCGTCTGCCTGGGTGAACTCATCAAAGACGGCTTCTACCGGCTCAACCGCGATGCCGGGCCCTGTGTCCTCAACGGAAAAGGTCAGGTGATAATGTCCGTCTTCCTTATCCGGTTCAGAGGATATGGACACCCGGACGCCACCGGTCTCTGTGAATTTGACCGCATTGCCGATCAGGTTGAGAAGAACCTGCCGCAAGCGGCTACCGTCAAGCATGATGTTTGAAGGCAGGGCCGGGTCAAGCTGTATGGCCAGATCAAGGGATTTTGCATAGGCCTTGGGAGCGAACAGTTCGGCCAGCTTTTCAACCAGATCCCGAATATCCGTGGGCTCTGAACTCAGATCCAGCCGCCCGGCCTCAATGCGTGAGATGTCGAGCAGGTCGTTGATCAGTTCAAGAAGAGCCAGGCCGGAAGACTGGGCAATATCCGCGTAATTCCGCTGCTCCGGAGAAAGCTCGGTATCCATCAGCAGGCCGGTCATGCCCAGAATGCCGTTAAGTGGCGTACGGATTTCATGACTGACCGTGGCCAGAAAACGGGACTTGGCGCTGTTGGCATCCTCAGCCGCGATCTTCGCGTCTGTCAGGGCCGTCTCATGCGCCTTGCGGTTGGAAATGTCCTGCGCCAGGGTCAGTGTCGAGGTGACACGGTTTGCCTCATCCCGGATGGTGATATCACGCCAGGAGAACCAGCAGGGACCTGACACCGTCTGCAATTGCAGGTCAATATCGCCTTCACCATTGACCGAAATGGTATTGTAGCTTTCTGTCAGATGATCCAGATCGAGTGTGTTGCCGATCCTGATATGCGGATTGCCCGCAAGAAGGCGGCTGGCCGATGGGTTCATATAGGTGATGCGATCATTGGAATCCCGCTCCAGAACCACATCTCCGGACTGGTCGATCAGGGCGCGGTAGTGTTGAAGGGTGTCCCGCAGTTCCCAGATTTCATCCTGGAGCTGCTCGCTTTGATCCGCTGAAGCCCTGACAGCAAGGGCTGAACCGTTTGAAGAGAGGCTCGTCGAGGTCTTGAAGAGCCGCTGTTGACCGGATCCGTCCGGGGTGCCAAGCAGAAGGCCAAGGCAGAGGCTGCCAAAAGCTGAGGGCACGAGGGCAAACCCGTAATGACCCAGCAGGACAAACAGAAGTGCAATCCCCAGATTGGCAAGTCCGGCGCATAGCAGAACAACGGCACGCGTCTGCCGGGATGGATAAGATGTCTTGCGGCGGCGTAATGTCTTTGAGGCAGGCCGCGCGAAGACAGGCGGCGGCGATGGCCGCTCTGCTGAATCCGGTCCTGTTCCCTTATGTATCAGCCGCTCTCTCAACGGTCTCTCCGCTCTTGATCGGGCGGATCATGACATGAGATGTTTAAGACCGGCTGAACAAGAACAGTCTAAAATGCCTTTGTACCGGTGTTTTCAAGAGCGCGGTAACTGAGAGATTCAGCCAGATGCAGGCGATTGACCCCGGGATCTCCATCAAGATCGGCAATACTGCGCGCAACCTTGAGAACCCGATGATAACCGCGGGCGGAAAGCTGCATCTTGTCTGCGGCCTCCTGAAGGAGGTCTGCGGCGGCCTGATCCAGGTTGATCACATCCTCAATACGGGCGGGCGGGCATTGAGCATTTGTCCGGCAATCCGGGATGCCAAGCGCCTCAAATCGTGCTTTTTGGCGGTCACGTGCCGCAGCAACCCTGTCTGCAACAGTTGCAGACTGTTCCGCTTTCTCAGAGCGGACCAGGTCGCTGGCAGTCACGGCGGGGACTTCAATACGAATGTCAATCCTGTCCATGAACGGGCCGGACACACGAGCCTGATAATCTGATGCACAGCGTGGCCCCCGCTTGCAGCTGTGCCCGGGTTCTCCGGCATACCCGCAACGGCAGGGATTCATCGCAGCAACGAGCTGAACACGCGCCGGATAGGTAACCCTGTAATTGGCTCGCGCAATGCTGGTTTCGCCTGTTTCCAGTGGCTGGCGCAGAGAATCCAGGACCTGAGGGGTGAATTCCGGTAACTCGTCGAGAAACAGGACCCCATTGTGGGCCAGTGAGATTTCCCCGGGCCTGGTGCGCAGGCCACCGCCCACAAGAGCCGCCATCGAGGCCGAATGATGCGGTGCCCGGAAGGGGCGTCTGTCGGTCAGTTGCCCATCAGACAGGGTGCCGGCAATCGATTGCACCATGGAAACGTCCAGCAGTTCCTTTGGTGAGAGTGGCGGCAGAATGGACGGCAGGCGGCTGGCCAGCATGGATTTACCCGAACCGGGAGGACCGACCATCAGCAGGTTATGGCCACCGGCGGCGGCTATTTCCAAAGCCCGCTTTGCCATCTGCTGGCCCTTGATATCAGCCAGATCCGGCAGGTCAGTGGCCGGTTTGTGCATCCGGGCCTCTGGTCGCGACAGGATTTGCGTGCCCTTGAAATGATTGGCCAGCCCAATGAGGCTGACGGGGGCGAGAATGGTCACATCTTCCCCGGCCCAGGCAGCTTCCGGGCCGGAACGGGCCGGGCATATGAGGCCAAGTCCGGAACCCGATGCCGCCATGGCTGCAGGCAGGACACCGGCGACTGGCGCGACCGTGCCATCAAGCGCCAGTTCACCCAGCACCATGTAGTCCTGAAGCTGGTCGGCAGGCAATGCGCCCATGGCAGCCATTAGGCCGAGAGCGATTGGCAGGTCGTAGTGACTGCCTTCTTTTGGCAGATCCGCAGGAGCAAGGTTGATGGTGATGCGCTTTGCCGGAAGAGCCAGACCTGAGGCAACAAGTGCCGCGCGCACCCGTTCCCTGCTTTCACCTACGGCCTTGTCCGGCAGCCCGACAATGGTAAAGGCGTGAGCGCCTGGCCCGATCTGAACCTGAACATCAACCGGGACCGCATCGACCCCTTGAAAAGCAACTGTCTTGATACGCGAAACCATAGATTCAACCCCAAACAGAACGGGTTTCTGAAGCTATGGCAGAATACTCCCGATCAGAATGCAACCGTATTACAACCTAATCGGGAAATCAAGAACATAAAGAGAACGAATTTGCGTGAAGTGCCTGAACTCAGAGAGCGGCGCGCTTCTCCGCAACAACATCCCAGATCATACCGGCAATGTCAGGCCCGCCCAGTTTCTGCACAGCCCGGATGCCTGTGGGGGATGTCACGTTGATTTCGGTCAGATATCCACCAATCACATCGATGCCGACGAAAATCAGGCCTCTTTCCTTGAGGGCCGGACCAATCCGGGCACAGATTTCACGCTCCCGGTCTGTGAGTTCCGTTTCCGTTGCAGCACCGCCCTGAACCATATTGGATCGCAGATCATCTGCAGCCGGAATCCGGTTCACGGCCCCGGCAAAAACGCCGTCTACAAGAATGATGCGTTTGTCACCGGCGCTCACCTCGGGGCGGAACTGCTGAATGACCCATGGCTCCCTGAAGGTTTCGGAAAACAGCCCATGAAGGGAGCCGAAATTCTGGTCATCCTTGCGCAGCCGGAACACGGCTGCACCGCCATTGCCGTAAAGCGGCTTGACGACGATATCGCCATATTCATCCCGGAATGCCCGGATTTCAGCCTCATCCCGCGTCACCAGTGTCGGTGGCATCAGGTCCGGGAATTCCATCACAAACACCTTTTCAGGCGCGTTGCGCACTTCTGCCGGATCATTCACCACAAGGGTCTGCGGGTGAATGCGTTCAAGCAGATGGGTGGTGGTGATATAGGCCATATCAAAGGGTGGGTCCTGACGCAGCAGCACCACATCGAAGTCTGTCAGGTCGCGGCGCTCAGCTTCACCGAGAGAAAAATGAGCCCCTTCAACATCCTGCACCCGCAAAGGCTCGACGGCTGCGCTGACCGTATTGCCACGCATGGCCAGTCTGTCGGGCGTATAGTGATAGAGTTCCATGCCTCTGGCCTGAGCCTCAAGAAGCAGGGCGAATGTGGAATCGCCTCCGATTTTCACGGTTTCGATATGGTCCATCTGGGCGGCGACTTTAAGCGGCATGACATTGATCCGTTCAAGCTGAAACTGCCGGGAATGTGTGGTGAAGCGGTTCGAGAATCAAGCTCAAAACCCGCTTTCGTCATAGGCGGCCATCAGATGGGTCGGAAATTGCCCCGGCGTGATGGCCACAATATCGAAGCGGATGTCCAGATCAGGCATGGTCTGATGGCGGGAAAGCCAGTAATGGCTGGCCTGAATGATCCGCTTTCGGTTTTGGGGATGAACGGCAAGAACGGCTTCATCCACACTGTTGCGTGCCTTGACTTCTACCATGGCAATGACACGGCCGCGCCGGGCGATCAGATCCACTTCTCCCATCGGAGTTTTATAGCGGCGGGCGAGGATCCGGTAGCCTTTCAGCATCAGATAGAGCGCGGCAATCCATTCCGCACGGCGACCGCGCCGTTCAGCGGCTTTCCTGTCAGTCCGGCTGGGTTTATGGCGCATCTGATGCCGCTTTGGACAGCTCCAGGGCGCGCTGGTAGACCATGCGTTTTTGCAGCCCGGTCAGAGCGACGGCTTCAGTAACGGCATCCTTCAGGCGATGTTCCGACAGCAGATCCGTGAGGAGGGCATCAAGATCCTGAGCGCCTGTCTCCTTTGGTGTGTCCGGAGCGACCATCACCACGATCTCTCCTTTGGGCGGACTGTCTTTGACAGAGGTCGCGAGGTTTTCGAGCGTGTCGTGACGAAATTCCTCAAATCGCTTGGTCAGCTCGCGCGCTAATGTGGCTGTTCGCTGCGGGCCGAGGCAGGCGCACATGTCATCAAGACTGGCCACAATACGGCTTGGAGCTTCGTAGAACACCAGCGTTGCCTGAATGGCAGCGAGGTCCGACAGCTGTTTGCGACGGGCTGCAGACTTGTTCGGCAGAAAGCCGCTGAAAAGAAACCGGTCCGTTGGCAGTCCGGCCGCACAAAGGGCTGTGGTCAGGGCGGATGGTCCGGGAATGGGTACCACCACATGTCCTGCATCGAGGCAGGTTGTGACCAGACGATAGCCTGGGTCAGAAATCAACGGCGTTCCCGCGTCGCTGATAAGAGCCACGCATTTGCCATCTGCAAGAGCTGTGGTGATCACGGGTGTCTGCCGTTCTGCATTGTGCTCGTGATAGGCAATCAGCCTGGCTGAAATGCCGAAATGGTTCAAAAGCGTGCGGCTGACCCGGGTATCCTCACAGGCAATCAGGTCGGCTGCCGCCAATGTTTCCAGAGCTCTGACGGTGATGTCCCGGAGATTGCCGATCGGGGTCGCAACAATATAGAGGCCGGGCTCAAGACGGGGCGCATCATGCCGATACCGTCCAATACTGAACCCGCTGTTACCGTGTTCCGATTCGCTCATTCTGTGGACGATCCCCCTGATTGGCAGGCAGAGTTGAGTGGTTTTACCGTGTCAAAGCCGCAACAGACGGCTGATTTAGGTACAATCCGCATGAAAAATGCCCGTTGGGCAAGAGCTTTCTTTGACACCTCTCCTCTCCACCGTCACAATTGCGGCACATGATGCGGAAAAACCTGATGAGGAGGCCATCGTGTCGGTTGACACCTTTGCCAATAAGAAACGCGGAATAGCCGGCCTGTTTTCGCGCCGGACCGCTGCTGCTGTGACCATCGCAGCCGCTGGCCTTCTGGCTGCCTGCCAGCAATCAATCAATTTCGGTGGCACGCCACCTCCAGGCGGTGTTCAGACACCCACCCTGCAGACCAATGCTCCGCCACAGGGAGAACTGCTGGGTGCAGGATCTGTTCGTGTTGCATTGCTGGCGCCTCTCTCGGCCAATGGCAATACCGGTCGTCTGGCCCAGACCTTGCGGAATGCGGCGGAACTGGCTCTGAATGATTTTCAGGGCGCTGATATTCATGTGGTCGTCAAGGATACGGGCGGCAGACCGGATCAGGCCCGGATAGCGGCAGAGCAGGCCGTTGCTGAAGGGGCTGAACTGATTATCGGCCCGTTGATTTCTGCCAATGTGAAAGCCGTCGGCACTGTTGCCCGTCCGGCCAATGTGCCGGTTATTGCCTTTTCCACCGATGTGGGAGCGGCTGCGCGTGGCATCCATCTTCTGAGTTTCCTGCCACAGAATGATGTGCAGGCGATTGTCGGCTATGCCTCCTCGCAGGGACGTCGTTCCTATGCGGCGCTTATTCCGCAGACCAGCTACGGCACTGTTGTGGAAGCGGCCTTCCGACAGGAAGTGGCCCGACGCGGCGGGCGTATCGTCTCGATTGAACGCTATGCGGTGAATTCGTCCAGCAGCGATTTCTCTCACCTTCAGGAACCGGCCAACCGGATTGCACAGGTCGCGCCGCAGGTTGATGCGATCTTCCTGCCGGATGCCGGTGATATCGCACCATTCATGGCGCAGATCCTGTCAGCGGCCAAAGTGGATTTCCGCAAGGTGAAACTGCTTGGCACAGGACAATGGAACGACAAGCGGATTTTCAATGAATCCACGTTCCGCAAAGCCTGGTTCCCGGGCCCTGGAACGACCGGTTTCAAACGGTTCTCCGACCGTTATCAGGCTGCCTATAACAGCACGCCACCTCGTGTGGCATCCCTTGGATATGATGCGGTCATTCTGGCAGCCGGACTTGTTCGCGCGGCCGGGCCGGAGCGATTCTCCAATCGGGTGCTCACCAATGCTGATGGTTTCCTCGGCATTGACGGTGTCTTCCGCTTCCTGCAGGACGGGACCAACCAGCGTGGGCTCGCCATCTACGAAGTGACCAACGGTGGATCACGCGAGATCAACCCTGCACCGCGTAGCTTCCGAAATACGGGATTCTGATAAAGGACCGGTTGAAACAGAGTGCCGGAGCCTAAGGCTCCGGCTTTTTTATGCGGCAAGTTCTGCTGCAATGGCGTCCATAACAGGAAAACCGTCAGCTGTGAGGGAAAGGCGACGGTTGTCATCAACTGTAACCAGCCCGGTTTCCAGCAGGGTTTCCAGGCGGCTTTGATCGATCAGGCGTCCCCGTAACTGCTCATAGGGCGGAAGCGACAGACCTTCCTTCAGGCGCAGGCCCATAATCAGCATCTCATCAGCTTCTTCTTCAGGAACCAGCGGGCGGTCTTCAATGAAGCCATGTCCCTGTTCCATGACCAGCTTGAACCAGCTTTCCGGATGCCGTTCGGCAATTGTGGCATATCGGGCATTGGCACCGACCAGCCGCCCATGGGCACCGGCACCGATCCCTGCATATTCTCCATAGCGCCAGTAAAGCAGGTTATGCCGGGCTTCTGCGCCGGGACGGGCATGATTGGAAATTTCATAGGCCGGAAGGCCATGCGCGCGGGTCAATGCCTGGGTCAGGTCATAAAAATCAGCGGCAAGGTCATTATCCGGGACAACCAGTCGCCCGCGCTTGTGCAGGGCGGCAAATGGCGTCTCGGGCTCAATGGTCAGCTGATAGAGTGATAGATGATCCGCAGCATAGGCAAAGGCCTGCTCAAGCTCCTGTTCCCAGTCAGAAAGGCTCTGGTTCGGGCGGGCATAGATCAGGTCGAAGGACAGGCGTGGAAACACATCCCGGGCAAGGGTAATGGCCTCCTGGGCCTCCCTCGCGGAATGAAGACGACCGAGGGTTTTCAGGTCGTCATCGTGGAAAGACTGGACTCCCAGAGACACCCGGTTGACCCCGGCTGACCGATAGCCGCGAAAATTCCGCGCATCAGCGCTGGCCGGGTTGGCTTCCAGCGTGATTTCGATATCCGGCTGATGACCCCAGAGTTTTGCGGTCTCTGAAAGAAGAACATCAACTGTTGCGGGGTCCATCAGGGATGGCGTTCCGCCACCAAAGAAAATGGAGGAAAGCGTACGTCCGGGTGTCCGTGTAGCAACAAAGCGCAGCTCCGTCAGGTAAGCCTTGAGAAACTCGGCCTGATTGACCGGCTTGTGCCGCACATGGCTGTTGAAATCGCAATAAGGGCATTTGGCCGCGCAGAATGGCCAATGAATATAGAGGCCGAAGGGGGCGGGGTCTGCCTCAGCCATTATCGCCGAGACAGGTTTCCGAAAACAGCGCAAAGGCCCGGGCCCGATGGGACAGACCACACGCATCGCCGCGGGGGCCGTGCTTCTCGTCAGCGGTCATCTCGCCAAAGGTCTTGTCTTCACCCTCCGGCAGAAAGACAGGATCATAGCCAAAGCCTTTCTCGCCGCGCGGGGGCCAGACGATCTGTCCCTCAACTTCACCCCGGAACAGGTCATGATGACCGTCCGGCCAGGCCAGGCAGAGAACCGCGACAAACCGGGCGGTCCGGCCTTCCGGTGTCAGGGCACCTTTGGCCTGCAGTTTTTCCTCAACGGTCCGCATGGCCATGGGAAAATCCTTTTCAGGCCCCGCCCAGCGGGCTGAATAAATGCCAGGATCGCCATCAAGAGCATCAATCGCGAGGCCAGAATCGTCAGCAAGAGCAGGCAGGCCGGTCGCTTTGGCTGCGGCCTCTGCCTTGAGAATGGCATTGGCCTCAAATGTGTCGCCGGTTTCCTCCGGTTCTTCCAGATCAAGATCTCCGGCGCTTTTGACCGGGATGCTGAACGGGGCCAGGAGTTCCCTGATTTCCCGGACCTTGCCCTGGTTATGGCTGGCAACCACAAGGGTGCCTTCGGTCAGGCGACGAACATCCATCTTTACGCTCCGATGGTCTGTTTCTGAAGGTCAACCAGTTCGCCAATGCCTTTCTTGGCCAGCCCGAGAAGGCTGTTGAACTGCTCTTCAGAGAATGGCGCGCCTTCGGCTGTTCCCTGAATTTCGACAATGCCGCCACTGCCGGTCATTACGAAATTGGCGTCTGTCTCTGCTTCTGAATCTTCCGGATAATCCAGATCAAGCACTGCATTGCCGCGATAGATTCCACAGGAAATAGCGGCGACCTGGTCTTTCAGAACAGCATCCACGGAGCTGATCATGTCACGTTTTGCCATCCAGCTCAGGCACTGGTGCAGGGCCACCCAGGCGCCGGTGATTGATGCTGTTCGGGTACCGCCATCCGCCTGCAGCACGTCGCAGTCGATGGTAATCTGTCGTTCGCCAAGAGCCTGAAGGTTGACCACTGCCCGGAGGGAACGCCCGATCAGGCGCTGGATTTCCTGCGTCCGTCCCGATTGCTTCCCGGCTGTTGCCTCGCGACGCATGCGGTCTGATGTGGATCGCGGCAGCATGCCATATTCGGCTGTGACCCAGCCTTTGCCGCCACCACGCAGCCAGGGCGGAACCCGCTCTTCAAGGCTGGCCGTGCAAAGAACGTGGGTCTGTCCGCATCGGATCAGGCAGGAACCTTCCGCGTGGCGGGAAAAGCTCTGTTCCATCTTCACGGAACGCATTTCATCGACTTCGCGCAATGACGGACGCATGGGCAGGGTCTCCGGTTTGTCTGTTTCTGCGCTTGTAGTGCGGCGAGACAGACGGGTAAAGCAAAACAATCGCGAATCACGCAAGAATTGCTCAAGCTTCCGGGCTAAATCGTGACCGCTTCGCAGAAACAGCATCCGGAAAGGGCGAAATTTATGCGTCCGGGCCCGGGAAGGGATGACGGGACGGGTTGAAGAGACTACGCTGATTGTGAAACGTGGGCCTGATCCCCGGTGTGGAGAGTATTGATGAGTCACAGAAGCGAAGATCTGAAGTCACTGGATACGCGGTCCAGAGAGATCTTTCGTGAGATTGTCGAGCTGTTTCTTGAAACCGGCGAACCGGTGGGTTCCCGAAATGTAAGCCGAAAACTTCAGACCCCGTTATCTGCGGCCTCCGTGCGCAATGTGATGACAGATCTGGAGCAGCTCGGCCTTGTCTATGCGCCACATATCAGCGCAGGGCGTCTGCCGACGGAAATCGGCCTGAGATTCTTTGTCGATTCGCTTCTGGAAGTGGGAGACCTGACCCGGGAAGAGCGCCAGCAGATCGAGGCGCAGGTTCAGATAGCCGGGAAAGGCCAGACCGTGGAAGCCATGCTGACAGATGCCATTCAGGCGCTGTCCGGCCTGTCGCACGGAGCAGGAATTGTTCTGACAGGCAAGGCGGACACACGTCTGAAGCATATCGAGTTTGTCCGGCTTGAGCCCACACGTGCGCTTGTTGTGCTGGTCAGTGAGGACGGATCGGTTGAAAACCGTCTGGTCGAGCTGCCTGCCGGATTGCCCAGCTCCGCTCTGGTCGAAGCCTCCAATTATCTTAATGCGCATATTCGCGGCAGAACGCTTGCGGAAGCTCAGAAGGAGATCGTGTCTTCCATCCAGAAACAGCGGGCCGAGCTCGACCTTCTGACCCAGGACATTATCGAACGCGGACTGGCCACCTGGGGCACGAGCGAGGCAGACCAGCCCCAGCGTCTGATTGTGCGGGGGCGTGCCAATCTGCTGGGCGATCTGAAAGAAGTGGAAGAGCTTGAACGGATCAGGCTGCTTTTTGATGATCTCGAATCCAAACAGGAGCTGGTTCAACTTCTTGGTCTGGCAGAGGCCGGTGAAGGGGTCCGGATCTTTATCGGTTCCGAGAACAAGCTGTTTTCCCTGTCAGGCTCATCTCTGATTGTCGCCCCCTATCGCAATGCCCAGCAGCAGGTGATTGGTGCTCTGGGCGTCATCGGGCCGACACGCCTCAACTATGCGCGGGTGATACCGATGGTGGATTACACGGCCAGGGTGATAAGCCGCCTTATGGGGTGATTTTCGGGGCGGGGTAGTGCTGGCTGGATCTGTTGTCGATCAGGCCTTGATTTTTCCCTTGGAAAAGCTGATATCCGGGGTCAAGAGATTTAGGTGTCTGAGCCCTGGATCGACCGTGCCCTCAAAGAGGATGAAATGACGGATACCAAGACAAACGAGACTGCGGCTGAGACTGCTCTGCCGGAAAACCAGCCAGCAGACCATGCAGCGCAGGATGATGCGGCACCGGCTGAAGACAGTATTGACCCGGTACAGCAGCGCATTGAAGCGCTGGAGCAGGAAGCTGCAAACGCCAAGGACCAGCTTTTGCGCACTCTGGCCGAAATGGAAAACCTGCGCCGCCGTACGGAGAAGGAAATCCGTGACGCCAAGCAATATTCCGCTGCAAGCTTTGCCCGCGACATGCTGACGGTCGGGGACAACCTGACCCGTGCGCTGGATGCTGTGCCTGAGGAATCCCGCAACAGCGATGATGCCGGTCTGAAGGCCCTGATTGAGGGTGTTGAGATGACCGGACGGGAGATGAACAATCTCCTTGAAAAACATGGTGTGAAAAAGCTGGATCCGGAAGGTCAGAAATTTGACCCGAATTTCCATCAGGCGATGTTTGAGATTCCCAATACGGATGTGCCGAACAATACGGTTCTACAGGTGATGCAGGCTGGTTATGTGATCGGTGATCGTGTTCTGCGCCCGGCCATGGTGGGTGTGTCCAAGGGCGGACCAAAGGAACGCAAGCCGGAAGGCAATGCAGAGCCGGGATCGCGGGTTGATACCAGCGCCTGATGGTTTAAAGGGTGCTTCTGAAAAGTTGATAGACTTTCCAGATAAAAGCTCGCGCAGAAACAAACTCTTAAAGCACCGCTACCATCAAGTTAAAGGTCTGGTGCTTTAGACGCTGTTCCCGATATTCAAGCCGAATCAAAAAAGCCGCCGATACACTATCGGCGGCTTTCTTATGACGTGATCTCTGTCTGATCAGAACCGGTAACGAACACCGATTGATGCAGAGATTGACTCGTATTCGGATTCCTGTGTGGTGGTCAGTGCACCACCAAGCCCGCCTGCGCCAGCGGGGCCAGGGCCGCCGAACCGGTCCAGATCCGGGTCTTCCGTGCCGAGATAGCGACCTTCAACGAAGATATCGAACTGATCTGTAGCCTTGTAGGTCACGCCAGCAATGAACTGGTAGGCGAAAACCGTGTCTTCATCGTTGATGTTGGCACCGCCACCATAAACGACATTCTTGTCGATATGGGTAAAGCCGATACCGGCGCCCAGATAAGGATGAAAGCGATCGCTGAACTGTGTGAAGTCATAATAGGCGTTCACAAAACCGGACAGGCTTTCGTTATCGTCGCTGACAACGTTCTGCGGTGCGGTGTTGAACACCAGGCTGTCTGTATCGTTGGTGCGGTAAGACAGTTCACCTTCCAGTCGCACGGCGCCACGTTCTGCCAGATCCCAGCTGTAACCGACGAAGCCGCTGATAACGGCGCCTGTGTCGAAGTCTTCTTCTACACGGCGAAGGCCGCCTGCAACTGTGTTGCTGACGCTGTCGGCGTCTTCGAGAAAGTTCAGGCCAACTGAACCGCCGACGTAAAAATTGTTGCCCTCAGCCTGTGCTGCCCCAGCCAGGAGAGCTGTCGCTGCTCCGGCCATGAGAACGCTCAATACGTTCCGTCTCATTTATTAATTCCTTCCGGGTCGAGAATAAACGAGCTTGCCCTATGGAGGGCAATACCACCTCTGTAACAATCCAAGAATTAATTTATTCAGAAGGTGAAGAAAAATAAGATAACGTTGCCGTGAAGACACGTTATTTGCTGAATAATTAGGCAGATTGAGCGAATATTACAGGAATATACCTAATATTCAGAATATATATACAAATATCTGAATATTTATTGCTTAATTAGAACTCTGACTTATTAACTCGCCTCAGGGTAAGGTTGATCCGTCCGTCTTCCGGAATATCCGGGTGCACGTTCTTCAGAAGAGTGGATGTTCCCGGGTAAATTCGGGTAACGCCATGATAGGCGAGGCGACTGTCACCATCCAGGATCAGGATGTCACCGGATTGCAGAGTGATTCGATTCGTTTTGCCGCCGCGTGTGGTTCCTCCGATGCGAAACAGGGCTGTGGCTCCCAGAGAGATGGACAATACAGGAGCGTCCAGATTCACTTCATCGCGATCCTGATGCAGGCCGAGCTTTGCCTGTGCATCATAGACATTGATCAGGCAGGCTTCGGGTTCTGCAGCATTTGGCAGAAGGTCCCTCCATAGAGTGCGGAGCTGTTGGGGCATGTCCGGCCAGAAGAGCCCGGTATCAGGATGCGTCGACTGATACCGATAACCGGCTTTGTCCGAAACCCAGCCAAGAGAGCCGCAATTGCTCATCCGCACGGAAAACGGCTTGCCGCTGCGTGGCATGGACGGACGGAACAGCGGAGCCTGTGAAAGGCATGACAGGATGGCATCACGCAGCATGGTCTGTGCGTTGCGTGACAAGGCACCGGGCAGGTAACGGGCATTGCGAATGAGGAGCTCAGCCATGATTGTTTCTCACCTGGCAGGCTCCGGGCCCGAATGTCGATATCTGCTCAGGCAGCATGTCCGTATTCCTGTCTTTTCCCCAATGTCATTTCCATGGCAATGCCTCTTGCTCTTTTTGCCGAAAAAGGCCAGAGTTGCCGACCCGTTTACGGGGCGCTATAGAACCATCACACGTATTTAAGTTTAGACGAGACGGACAGATCCATGAAGATCACATTGGAGCGGACAAACCTGCTGAGATCGCTCAACCACGTGCATCGGGTTGTCGAACGCAGAAACACGATTCCCATTCTGTCCAATGTTCTTTTGCGTACGGATGGCGGTGAACTCAGCCTGAAGGCGACGGATCTTGATCTGGAAGTTGTCGAGCGCGTCCCCGCCATTGTCGAGGCCGCTGGCGCGACCACGGTTCCCGCGCACATGCTGTATGATATTGTCCGCAAACTGCCTGAAGGCTCGGAAGTGTCCCTGGCCACCAGTGCGGATGGTGCCACGGTCGAGCTGACCTCCGGTCGCTCCCGCTTCCGGCTGCAGATGCTGCCGGAATCTGATTTCCCTGATTTGACGGCCGGTGATTTCAGCCATCGGTTCTCCCTGAAGGCGTCCGAACTAAAAGGCCTCGTTGATCGCACTCAGTTTGCAATCTCCACTGAGGAGACCCGCTATTACCTGAACGGCATTTTCTTCCACACGGTAGAAACCGGTGGCGATCTGTCCCTGCGCGCCGTTGCAACGGACGGCCACCGCCTTGCACAGGCCGAGCGGGCCGCACCTTCTGGATCAGAAGGCATGCCGGGCATTATCGTGCCGCGCAAGACAGTTTCCGAAATCCAGAAACTGCTTGAAGATCCGGATGCGGATGTCTCCGTTGAGCTGTCCGAGACAAAGATTCGTGTTTCTGTCGGCACGGTGGTGCTGACGTCGAAACTGATCGACGGCACATTCCCAGATTATGGCCGGGTGATCCCGCAGGGCAACGACAAGGAAATGATTGTCGATTGCGAGCTGTTCGCTAAGGCCGTTGATCGCGTATCGACCATCTCAAGCGAGCGTGGTCGTGCTGTCAAACTGTCCATGACCGATGATCGCCTGACCCTGACGGTGACCAACCCGGATTCTGGTTCGGCCACAGATGAGCTGGCCGTGGAATATCAGGCGGAGGATCTGGAGATCGGCTTTAACGCCCGCTATCTGCTGGATGTAACCGATCAACTGCAGACCGGCACGGCAATCTTCAAGCTGTCTGATCCGGGATCCCCGACACTCATTCTGGACAATGGTGCAACAGACACGCTCTATGTGCTGATGCCGATGCGCGTATAGCCATCGCAGCTTCTGGTGCCGACATGACCGAAAAACGCTGGCTGTCGGCACTGCGCCTGTCTGATTTCCGAAATTATACGACCCTGTCTCTCGCATTTGCGCCAAAACATATCGTGTTCACTGGCGAGAACGGTGCGGGCAAGACCAATCTGCTGGAAGCCGTTTCATTCCTCAGTCCGGGTCGCGGTATGCGACGTGCGGCTTATGGAGAGGTCAGCCGTCAGGCCGGAGAGGCCGGGTGGGCTGTGGTTGCCGATATCGGTTCTGATGAGGGAGAGGCCCGCATCGGGACAGGACTGGCGACACGTGACGAAACCGCGCGGCAGATCCGCATAGACGGCGATATTCAGAAAACATCTGACAGTCTGCTTGAGCATGTTTCGGTCATGTGGCTGACACCGGCCATGGATGGCCTTTTCACCGGGCCTGGTGCTGACAGGCGCAAGTTTCTTGACCGCATGGTTCTGTCTCTTCACAGCGGTCACGGGCGACAGGTGTCAGGCTTTGAGAAATCCATGCGGAGCCGCAATCGTCTGCTTGAAGACGGGCGTAGTGATCCGGCATGGCTGGATGCCATAGAAATGCAAATGGCTGAGCATGCCTGTGCCATCGGTCAGGCCCGCCGTGAGCTGGTTGATCTGCTGGCATCCTCTGTCCGGTTCCTGGATGAGGGCGGTAGCGCCTTTCCGGCGGCAGACATTGCGCTGGAGGGGGAGTTTGAAAATGATCTTGCGACCCTGCCTGCCAGCGACGCCGAAGAAAATTACCGCCTCTCCCTGAGAAGCAGCCGTCCCCGTGACAGGGCAGCCGGGCGAACCCTGAGTGGTCCGCATCGGGCGGATCTGAAAGTCAGGCATCAGGACAAGGATATGCCAGCAGCCAAATGCTCAACAGGGGAGCAGAAAGCTCTGCTGCTTGGTCTGGTCCTGTCTCATGCGCATCTGGTTGGCCGGATGACCGGCAAGGCGCCCCTGATGTTGCTTGATGAGGTTGCTGCCCATCTGGATGAGCGGCGTCGGGACGCGCTGTTTGATCTGCTTGACAGGCTCGGCTGTCAGGCTCTAATGACCGGAACGGACAGGCAGGCCTTTACGGGTCTTGGAGACCGGGCCCAGTTTGTCCATGTATCAGGCGGAACCGCGGAGCTTTAGCGCTCTGGTGTGGGGTGGATGATGATTGATACAGGTTCTCTGATTGCCCTGGGATTTGCGCTGGCAATTGCCGTTGCCGTACCAGGACCGGGAATTGCAGCGGTGATCGCGCGTGCTCTCAAGTCAGGCCTCAAGACCACCTGTTTCATGATCCCAGGTATCATATTGGGTGATTTGGTCTATCTGACGCTTGCCGTCTTTGGCCTGGCCCTTATCGCGCAGACTTTTGCGACCCTGTTCCTGATATTGAAAATTGCCGGTGCGCTTTATCTGGCCTATCTCGCCTGGACCTTCTGGACCGCGCCCATTGCTGATTTCACAGTGAAGGATACCAGAGACAAGGATGAGAGCCCGTTTCGCGTTTTCCTGTCAGCCCTTCTGATCACATTGGGCAATCCCAAGCCGATTGCCTTCTACATGGCGCTTCTCCCGACCTTTGTGGACCTTCAGGCTGTGACACTGGTTGGATATTTCGAGCTGGTAGCACTGATGATCGTCACCATTGGCGGGATTGTCTTTGCCTATGCGGCGCTGGCTGACAGAATGCGGGCGATTTTCAGGCGGCCTGGCCCGCAGCGGATTATGCAGCGCAGTGCTGCGGCTGTCATGGCTGGCGCTGCGGTGTCAATCGCAACACGCTGAATTCTGTATCTGGATTCTGTGCCCGAATTCTGTGCCTGAATTCTGTGCCTGAATTCTGTGTCTGAGCCAGGTTTTCCTGCAAAGTCTTGATCCGGATCAAAGCGGTGCCATCGGGGCAGCGCGAAGCTGAGGTGAATAGAACTGAGGCTTCAACCTGCAACCGATCATGGAGGGCACATGTCCAACACGCCGCATGAACTGTCTGAGGAATTCCCCGAGCATGTGGAGAAAATCCACGCCCTGAAAACCGGTGATGCGCACTTTGCCCGTCTGTTTGACGAATATCATGAGATCAACCGGGCCATCCATCGGGCGGAGACAAATGTGGAGCCGACCGATGACCTCAATGAGGTGGCCATGCGCAAGCAGCGGATGGTGCTGAAAGACCAGATCTGGACTCTTCTACAGAAGGGGTGAATTTTCAAGGCGTTACGCCAGTTATGCTGTTCCGGAATAACGAAACGGGCGGTCTGTTGACTGCCCGTTCTCCATGTCTGCTGCCTGTTTTGCCCGCTTGTGTCTGACATCTGTCCACATGGCCGGAAAAAAGCCCGTTTTCCGGGAGTTGAACGGCCTGAGAAACCGCATATAACGGGGGTAATTCTGCACGGAATCTGGTAGACTGATTCGCATGAGCGATACGCAAGATAATTCAGCCGAAAACGGCAATGGCGCCGAGTATGGTGCCGACTCCATCAAGGTCCTGAAAGGGCTCGATGCTGTCCGTAAAAGACCGGGTATGTATATCGGTGATACCGATGACGGGTCCGGCCTTCATCACATGGTCTATGAAGTGGTAGACAACGCCATTGACGAGGCGCTTGCAGGCCATGCGGACAGGGTACTGGTGACGCTTAATTCCGATGGCTCCGTCACAGTCAATGACAATGGGCGCGGTATCCCGACCGACATCCACCCGGAAGAGGGTGTGTCTGCGGCTGAGGTGATCATGACCCAGCTCCATGCAGGCGGTAAATTCGACCAGAATTCTTACAAGGTTTCCGGTGGTCTTCATGGTGTGGGCGTGTCGGTGGTGAACGCCCTGTCCGTCTGGCTGAAGCTGAAGGTCTGGCGTGCCGGTAAAGTGCATGAAGTTGCCTTTACCCATGGCGTGGCCGATGGCCCGCTTCAGGTTATCGGAGATGCGGGCGATGACACCGGCACGGAAGTGACTTTCCTGCCGAGTACTGAAACCTTCTCGATGACCGAATTTGATTACGGCACACTTGAGCACCGCCTGCGCGAGCTGGCCTTCCTCAATTCCGGTGTCCGGATCATCCTGACCGACAAGCGCGGTGTTGAGCCTCGTGTCGAGGAAATGGTCTATGAAGGCGGTCTGGAAGCCTTTGTCGGCTATCTTGATCGCAGCAGGCATCCGCTGATCGAGATGCCGATTTCGCTCTCGGCAGAACGGGAAGGTATCACGGTCGAGGCCGCACTCTGGTGGAATGATTCCTACCACGAGAATGTGCTCTGTTTCACCAATAACATCCCCCAGCGTGATGGCGGTACCCATCTGGCCGGTTTCCGTGCTGCGCTTACGCGTCAGGTGACGGGTTATGCGGATTCCGCCGGGATCTCAAAGAAGGAAAAGGTCAATCTGGCCGGTGATGATTGCCGTGAGGGCCTGACCTGTGTCCTTTCCGTCAAGGTGCCCGATCCGAAATTCTCCTCCCAGACCAAGGATAAGCTGGTCTCGTCCGAGGTGCGCCCGGTGGTGGAAAATGCCATCAACCAGGCCTTGAAAGACTGGTTCGAGGAGCACCCAGCTGAGGCAAAGACGGTTGTCTCCAAGGTGGTGGAAGCGGCTGCTGCCCGTGAAGCGGCCCGCAAGGCGCGTGAGCTGACCCGTCGCAAGGGTGCGCTTGATGTGGCCTCCTTGCCCGGAAAGCTGGCTGACTGTCAGGAACGTGATCCGGCCAAGTCTGAACTGTTCCTGGTGGAGGGTGATTCCGCTGGTGGTTCTGCCAAACAGGGCCGAAATCGTGAAAACCAGGCTGTTCTGCCCCTGCGCGGCAAGATCCTCAACGTGGAGCGTGCCCGCTTTGACAAGATGCTGTCTTCAAATGAGATTGGCACCCTGATCACGGCGCTTGGCACGGGCATTGGCAAGGAAGAGTTTAACCCTGACAAGCTGCGCTATCACAAGATCATCATCATGACCGATGCTGATGTGGATGGTGCCCATATCCGGACCCTGCTGCTCACCTTCTTTTTCCGGCAGATGCCGGAGCTGATTGAGCGGGGCCACCTCTATATTGCGCAGCCGCCTCTCTACAAGGCGAAGCGCGGGCAGTCCGAACAATATCTGAAAGACCAGGCCGCGCTGGAGAACTATCTGGTTGGCAATGGTCTTGAAGACACCATGCTGACACTCGAGAATGGCGAAGCGCGGTCAGGAGCTGACCTTCGGGATGTTGTGGATCGCTGTCGCGCCATCCGGCTTGTTCTTGATGGCCTGCATTCCCGTTACAGTCGGGATGTTGTGGAGCAGGCGGCCATCGCCGGTGCTCTGTCGTCTGACATCATTGGTGATGATGCAAAGGCAGCGGAAGCTGCCAGCTATATTGCCCGTCGGCTGGATATTCTTGCGGAAGAAACCGAGCGCGGCTGGGAAGGCCGGGTGGATGAAAACGGCAATCTGCAGTTTGAGCGCACCGTCCGTGGGGTGAAGGAAGCAACGTCCATCGACATTGCCCTGCTTGAATCGGCTGACGCCCGCAAACTTGACGCCCATGCTGCTTTCCTGCAGGAGATTTTCGGCAAAGCGGCTGTGTTGCGCCGCAAGGAAACCGAGAAAGAGATCCGCGGCCCCCGTGCCTTGCTTGATACGGTGTTCTCTGCAGGCGGCAAAGGTATTGGCCTGCAGCGCTACAAGGGTCTGGGTGAGATGAACCCGGACCAGCTTTGGGAAACAACGCTGGATCCGGATGTACGTTCGCTTCTGCAGGTCAAGATCTGGCAGGCCGACGATGCGGATGACATTTTCACCAAGTTGATGGGTGACGAGGTCGAGCCGCGCCGCGACTTTATCCAGAGCAACGCCCTGAATGTGGCCAATCTGGATGTCTGATCAGGAGTGATGAGCGTTTACGCTTTGAATTCCACAGGCCCGATCCCGATAAGGTGGTTGAAATCTGGCAGCAACGGGAAATATCCCGTTGCCCTCGCCGGATGCATCCGCTAAAGACTACCAAATGCTGCGGTTCGCATTGCGCAACCGCCTGATCCGGTCCCATAGCTCAGCTGGATAGAGCGCTGCCCTCCGAAGGCAGAGGCCAGAGGTTCGAATCCTCTTGGGACCGCCATTTCTCTTACCTCATGACAATTCGCTTTGCTCTTGCCTCCGGCGGGGCACGTTGATTCTCGTTTCCGGGAGAGAAAGAGCATCACGTGTCGCAGACGAAGCCATACCCTTCGCTCCACGGCCACTGTCCTGGCCGCTCTTTGAGAAACTTAGTTGATAATCAGGGAGATGGAGATGTGGCAAGAATCGAGATTAAGCAGGCTTCTGAACATTGAATATCCGATTGTTCAGGCTCCAATGATCCTGCAAAAACCACTTGTTCCTCTGGCTGCGGCCGTGAGTAATGCCGGAGGCTTAGGGTCTCTCGGATGCGCGGAGATGTCGATCAATGAATTGGAGCAGCGTGTCGCGCAGCTAAAGGCAAGTACAGACAAGCCATTCAATCTGAACTTTTTCCTGCACAAACCCCCGATATATCGCGCAGAGCTCGATGATCGTGCCCGATCACTGGTTGCGCCCTTCTATGAAAATCTGAATCTGGAACTGCCAGCAGATACATCGGTGACGGAAGCGGAAACGTTTGATGCAGAGAAACTCGACCTGCTCGTTGAACAGAACCCTGCAATGGTCAGCTTCCATTTTGGATGCCCACAGGGCGCGGTGGTTGACAGGCTTAAAGGTGCGGGAATCCGCGTTGCGGCCACGGCGACAACGGTATCCGAGGCGCTTGCTCTTGAGCGGTCCGGTGTTGAGATTATTGTTGCCCAAGGATGGGAAGCTGGCGGCCATAGGGGGTCATTTGCAGTGAACTATGAGGATACCGGCATTGGCACCATGGCTCTGGTTCCACAAATTGTTGATGCTGTTGACTGCCTGGTTCTGGCAGCCGGAGGCATAGGAGATGGACGTGCTATTGCCGCCAGCACGGCACTGGGTGCGGATGGTGTATGGATGGGCACAGCCTTTCTGACATGTACGGAAACGCCAATAACCGGCATTCACAGAGAAGCATTGCTGTCTGCAAGTGATGAAGACACGCACTTGTCCCGGGCATTTTCCGGTAGACCGTGCAGGGCGCGACGCACTCCATATTCTGTCGGACTGGCAGAAGGACGGCCGGACTTTCCCGAGTTTCCTCTAATGTATAATTACAGCAGTCCTATCAAGAGACATGGTATTGCCCATGACGATCTTGATCATCAGTTTCTGCTTTATGGTCAGGCCGCAGCACTGAATCGCGAAAGATCGGCAGAACAACTGATCTGCGAGCTGGTTGAGCAAACGAACGAAATTCTGACAGCGATGCAGACCCTTGGCCGTACATCTGTCTGATAGTGCGAGACCAGTGAGCTTTCCAAAGGGGATTCTAAAGACCCTTGCCTACTGGTTTGGTTGAATGTCTCAGAAGTTACCCAACAGCCCTGGCAATATAAAAGCCGTAACTGACATAGTCTGAATATCGCTCGTAGAGATCGATCTCATACCGTTCAGCATTGACGAGCGCCTGGGCGTCTTCCGAGTGATTGTGGCGTTCCAGAAAGAGCGTGAAACGCTCCTTCATCGGCTGATAGTAATTCTTAATCCAGCAGTACCGGGGCAGTGGGAAGTAACCCAGCGGCATGTAGCCGTGTTTTTCCAGAAGTGCCATCTTTTCTGCGGCAGTTGCGACTTCCGGATAGGCATTGGTCCAGTATTCACTCAGCTCGGCTGGCCGCTTGTCGGTCAGCCATGTGAGTTCTGAGACGGCCAGAATGCCTCCTGGTCTCAGAAAACCCCGCCAGTCCCGGATCCCGGCTTCAAAGCCGATATTATAGATCGCCCCTTCCGACCAGATCGCATCCAGAGATAGCGGCTCGAACGGCAGAGCATCCATGGACGCGGTCAGAGTAGAAATCCGATCTGATACGCCTGCGGCCTTGGCACGCAACTCAAGCTCGCTGAGAAAAGTTTCCAGAAAATCGACAGCGATGACCTCTGTGCCAAGCGCTTCAGCCAATAGAATTGCGGATGATCCCGTGCCACATCCGATATCGGCAATCCTCAAACCTTTCTGATTGATGAGGCCCGACAAGGACAGAGCCAGTCGTGTCTCTTCCTCGCCGCCAGGTCCCTGTCGAGCAGCGTCTTTGTGAAAGTCGATGAGAAGGCCGAGATCATCCATCCGGTCTATGATCCCTCCAGTTCTTCCTTCAGCATTTCCAGTTCCAGCCATTGCTCTTCGCAGGTGGCCAGTTCTGATTCTTTTGCTTCGAGCTTTTTGGCGATTTTCTCAAACCGGACAGGATCCTTGGCATAGAGATCGGGGTCTTCCAGTTTGCCACGCAGGGTGGCGATGTCAGCCTCCAGGCTTTCCATTTGATCCGGAAGCGTTTCAAGGGCGTGCTTTTCCTTGAATGACAGCTTGCGCTTGAGCTGCTCCGCTTTTGGTTTGGATGCGGCGAGGGTCGCTTTTTGCTTCTGCGGCTTGTTCTCCTCCGGGGCCTGCGCCTTTTTCTGTTTCAGCATGTCGGAATAGCCGCCCGCATAATCCACCCAGCGGCCATTGTCTTCTGAAGCAATTGTGGAGGTTACCACCCGGTCGATGAAATCACGGTCGTGGCTGACCAGCAGAACCGTGCCGTCATAATTGGCGAGAAGGTCCTGTAGGAGATCAAGAGTCTCAAGGTCGAGATCGTTGGTCGGTTCATCCAGCACCAGAAGGTTGGAGGGTTTGGCCAGAGCCCGGGCCAACATCAACCGTCCCCGCTCACCACCCGACAGGGCCGAAATCGGGGTGCGGGCCTGTTCAGGGCGGAACAGAAAGTCTTTCATATAGGCGATCACATGTTTCTGCTCGCCGTTCACCATCACCATGTCACCGCGCCCATCGGTCAGGGCATCTTTCAAGGTCCAGTTCGGATCAAGGCTTTCCCGCCGCTGGTCGAGGGTGATCATCTCGAGCTTGGTGCCCAGCTTGATCGTGCCGCTGTCCGGTTCCAGATCTCCTGTCAGAAGCTTGATCAGAGTGGTTTTGCCCGCACCATTGCGGCCGACAAGGCCGATACGATCCTTGCGATGCACCAGCGTTGAGAAATTGTCGATAATAACCGTTTCACCAAAGCTCTTGGACACATGGTCAACCTTGACCACTTCCTTACCGGATGTCTGGCCCTCGGTGGCGACCAGGGAAACATTGCCCTGCGCTTTTCTCAGATCCCGGCGCTGCTGGCGAAGGGCGAAAAGATTGTCCAGTCGCCGGACATTCCGCTTCCGCCGCGCCGTTACACCATAGCGAAGCCAGTGCTCCTCACGCTCAATCTGACGGTCAAGCTTGTGGGCGTCCTCCTCCTCCTTGGCGTAAATCTCATCCCGCCAGTCCTCGAAATGCGCAAACCCCTTGTCCAGTCGACGAGTCTGCCCCCGATCAAGCCAGACTGTCACATCGGTCAGGTTTTCAAGAAAACGGCGATCATGGCTGATCAGAACCAGCGCGGTGCGCATGGTTTTAAGCTCGCTTTCAAGCCATTCAATCGCAGGCAGATCCAGATGGTTGGTGGGCTCATCCAGAAGTAGGATATCCGGCTCGGGAGCCAAAGCGCGAGCAAGGGCGGCCCGGCGCGCTTCACCCCCTGACAGACGGTCCGGGCTTTCTGTGCCATCAAGCCCAAGCTCACCCAGCAGGTAGGCGGCCCGATAGGTATCATCACCCGGCCCAAGGCCTGCCTCCACATAGGAGAGTGTGTCGGAAAAGCCGCTCAGATCTGGTTCCTGGCGCAGATAGCGGACTGTCGTGCCGGGCTGGAGGAACCGCTTACCGGAATCGCTTTCCACCTGACCGGCGGCAATCTTCAGCAGGGTGGACTTTCCCGATCCATTGCGCCCGACCAGAGAAATTTTCTCTCCCGGACCGACAGCCAGCTCAGCCCCTTCAAGCAGCGGCGTGCCGCCAAAGGTAAGCGCAATGTCATGCAGGTGAAGAAGAGGAGGAGCCATAGGTGTGTATCATCCGGTCGCTACGAAGGTCGTGCCACAGCACATAGAACCTGAGCCCCTGCTTGACAAGCGTGAAGGGCAATCCCGATAGTGACGCCTGGCATTGGCAACGAAGGAAATAGGCGATGAATCAGCCGAACCTGCAGGATGTGGACTGGTCAACGATTCCAGCTCCGGAAGATGATGGTGGTGCTGATCATCTGAAAGGCAGAGCGTTTCCCGCTGTTCCGCTTCGGTCAACAGATGGCAACCTGATGGACCTGTCTGCTTTGTCCGGTCTTGTGATTCTGTTTGTCTATCCGATGACAGGTCAGCCGGGTGTCGCACTGCCTGAAGACTGGGACATGATCCCCGGCGCGCGGGGCTGTACGCCGCAATCCTGCGGGTTTCGCGATCTGGCCGCTGAGCTTAAAGAGGCGGGAGCAGATCACATCTTTGGTCTTTCCACTCAGGACACAGATTATCAGAAGGAAATGGCCGAGCGCCTGCACATGCCGTTTCCGATCCTGTCAGACAGCGAACTTGCCTTACAGAAAGCGCTCAACCTGCCAATGATGCGGGTCCACGATATGGACCTTCTCAAGCGCATGGCCCTCATTCTGAAAGATGGGGAGATCAGCAAGGTCTTCTATCCGGTTTTCCCGCCGGACAGAAATGCGCCTGATGTGCTGGAGTGGCTAAAAGGCAGGTGATTTTAGAGAATAGATGCGCTCTAACGCCGCTTGATGGCCTGAACCATGTTTTCCAGCTGATTGAGGAAGTCCGACCGGTTCTGTCGGGTGAAACTCGGGTTATGGCCGGAGATTTCACCGGTTTCCCGCAAATGCTGTTTGAGATCCCGCATGGCTAGGGCCATACCAATAGAATCCTGCGTGAAGGGCTTGCCGCCTGGTCCCAGCACAGACGCGCCACGCTCAATGCAGCGGGAGGCAAGCGGGATGTCGGCTGTAATCGCAATATCGCGATCGGTGATGCGTTCTGCAATCCAGTTATCCGCTTCGTCCGGGCCTTCGGAGACAATCACCCGGTTGATCAGCGGATTGTCATCCAGCCTCATCCAGCTGTTTGAGACCATATGGACCGGAAGGTCATGTCGGTCTGCCACCCGCATCACCTCGTCCTTTACCGGACAGGCATCAGCGTCCACATAGATCTCGATTGTGCTTTGTGTCATGGGGAGTATCCGTCAGGTGGCAGGCTGTTGCTGGGTGGCACAGTGAATACCACCACCCACTTCACCCACCGGGTCAACATTCAGCATGACGATCTCTCTGCCCGGATAAAGCGCCTGGAGGGTTTTCCGGGCCTCGCTGTCGGTGTCCCTGTCGCCGAACTCAGCGGCTATAACAGCGCCGTTGCAGACATAGTAATTGACGTAGGATGCTACAAAGTCCGGCGCGGTTACCCGGATATCATAGGGTTCTGGCAGAACTGTCAGCCTGAGCTTCCGGCCTGCTGCATCTATTGCCTGCTGAAGGATGTCATAGGTCTCAAACGCGGCCACAGACCAGGGGTCTTGCGGGTCCGGCTTCTCCGGCATCTGGATAACGATATGCCCCGGCTCCACGAAGCGGGCCAATGCATCGATGTGATAGTCAGTGATATCCGCACCAGAACGCCCCGGTGCCCAGATTACCTTGTCTGCCCCGAGCGCATCGAGAAGAAGCCGTGTCACCTCGGCCTTGGAACCCTTATTGCGGTTTGGGTTGATCCAGCTGCTTTCATGAGCGATCAGGGTTCCAGCTCCGTCACTTTCGACGCCACCGGCTTCCCCCACCAGACCATTATCCAGGAAGGGCAGGCCCAGACGATCGGCAATGGTCCTTGCAATGCGTCCGTCATTCGGATGGGGTTGCTTGTTGCCCCAGCCATTGAAATTCAGATGGGAGACCGCCAGATCACCGGAGCTGTTGCGTACAAAAACCGGGCCTGAATCCCGACACCACAAATCATCGGTCGGGATGGTCCAGATCTCTATCCCGTCGCTGAGAAGGCGTCGGGCCTTCTTTTCGTAACGCTGGTCCATCAGCATGACGACAGGTTCAAATTCAACAATCGTATTGGCAATGTCGGCAATCGACCGTTGCAGGTCAGCCAGGAACCACGAATCGTCATAAGCAGCCCGGCTCACAGGCCATTGCATGAAGGTTCTGAGATGGGGCTCGGATTCCTCCGGTAGCCAGAAGCCCGACCGGGATGTGGCAGATGCCTGCATGGAGAAACCTCCAGAGAAAAGAAGGCCCGCGCCGAGCGTCAGACCAGACTGCTTCAGGAGATGTCGCCGTGTCAGCATTTCTTATTCCGCTGCCTCTGTCGCTGCCTCTGGCACAGTTTCTGTGACCAGTGAGGCGGCCAGGTCCCTGTCCAGCAACTCTCCTTGCTTTTTGTTGGCCAGCACATCACGCGCCTTGCCGTAAGCCGGGTCGTGCCAGAAGATCAGACAGCCATTACAGCCACGCCCGCAACAGCCTTCCTTGCCGGTGCGCGGTGTACGGAAGACCCGCCCGGCAGCCCGCTCATCAAGAGAGAGCTGTGTCTGTTCCCGGCGTTTTTCGTAAGTCTTGTCCGATCCTTTGCCTAGTTCCCGATTCTGCGCTGTTTTATCGAGGCGCAACCGGTCCCATTCGTGCTGGGCGAGAGCGCGCTCCTTGCGGATGATGGTCATTTCCGGGAAATCACTGTGCATGACAGCCGGATCTTCCCGATCAAAGGCGGAGAATGGTACCCGGATATACGGTTTCTGTCCGGCATGAACGGCTTCGGTCACCTTGCCGTTTTCCGCATTCTCGAATTCATAAAGCCGGATCAGGACTGTTTCCTGCCGTTTGGGGGAAACAAATTCCAGCACGTCACCGGTTTCAATCTTGTTTTTAACCTCGATGATGAAGGCATCATCCTCAACGCGGGTGACAATCCCTGCATATTCCCATTCAGCCAGATTGGAACCGTCTTCATAGCCATGACCGTAATTGGTCAGGCGTCCGTCATGAAAAGCCAGTGTGTAGCCACGATTGGGGACTGTCGCGAGTTCGCGCAGATAGGTATCGGGCCGCCAGTTCTCCGGGTCGCGATTGTAGTCATCAATCGCCATCCGGTAGGCACGAGCCACAACGGCCACGTAGTAGGGGCTTTTGCCGCGCCCTTCCACTTTCAGGCTGTCAACGCCGATGCGCAGCAGCTCATCAAGCTTCGGCATCAGGCAGAGATCCTTGGAATTCAGGATATAAGACCCGCGCTCATCTTCCTGGATCGGCATCAGTTCACCGGCGCGGATTTCTTCCTCAAGGAAGAACTCGAACAGTTCCAGATTTTCATCCGTCAGGTTCAGCTCATGACGGGTGCCATCCTTGAGCTTCATGTGAACCTTGTATTTCCAGCGGCAGGAATTGGCGCAGGATCCCTGATTGGCACCACGCTCGGCCATGAAGTTCGACAACAGGCAGCGGCCCGAATAGGTCATGCACATGGAGCCATGAACAAAGGCTTCAAGCTTGATATCGGGGCATTTTTCCCGGATTTCGCAAAGCTCTTCGTAAGACACCTCACGGCCAAGGACGCAGAGCTTGGCTCCAAGCTGTTCCCAGAACTTGACCGATTGCCAGGAGCAGACATTGGCCTGGGTTGAGACATGCAGTTCCAGTTCCGGCGCATGCTCCTTTACAAACATGAAGACACCAGGGTCTGCCACAATCAACCCGTCCGGCTGCACCTTGCGAACAGTCTCCAGATAATGGGGAAGCTTGTCGATATCCTTGTTATGGGAAAACAGATTCAGCGTGAGATAAACCCGCTTGCCATGCTGATGGGCAAACTGAACCCCTTCCACCACATCCTCAAGGCTCATGTCCGATTTCGACCGGAGCGACATGTCCGGCGTACCCATGTAAATGGCATCCGCTCCGTAAAGAACGGCCATTTTGAGTTTCTGCAGGGAACCTGCAGGCATCAGAAGTTCGGATCGACGGGTCATGTGCGGCTCATTCGGTGCTGATGATTGCGCTGGTCTCGAGTGTCAGGAGTTCAACGGCATTCCGACGATTTTTGCAAGGGATTATACGGATAAACTCATCTTGGGCATAGCCAGGCGGCACCGCGCACGCCGGATGAGTCCCCATGCATGGCCTTTCGGACCGGTGTGTTGCAGACATCGGAGAAGACATGGCGTGGGATAAGAGCGGGAAGGTCCGTATACAGCTCATCCACATTCGACATGCCTCCGCCCAGCACAATGACGCCCGGGTCCAGCAGGTTGATGGCATGGGCGAGGGTGCGCGCAAGCCGGTCTACATAGCGGTCATAGGCTGCCCGAGCATGCGTGTCGCCTGCGCGCATGAGCCTAATGATGTCTGTGCCGAAGAAGGTTTCCTTCCCGTCAGAGCCATAATCCTTCTGGAACGCGGTGCCGGATACGAATGTTTCGATACAGCCTCTTTGCCCGCACCAGCATAAGGGGCCGGGAAAATCTTCCTCTGTCATCCAGGGGAGAGGATTATGGCCGATCTCGCCCGCAATTCCGTGGCGACCAACCAGAGGCCGACCCTTCAGGGCGATGCCCGAGCCGCACCCGGTGCCGATGATGATGGCAAGAACACAGTCCGCTCCTGCTGCAGCACCGTCCACGGCTTCAGAAACCGCAAGGCAATTGGCATCATTGGCAATATGGACTTCACGGCCAAGCTGATCTGTCAGGTCCTGTCTTAATGGCTGGCCGTTCAGCCAGGTGGAATTTGCATTTTTAACAAGGCTTGTTGCAGGTGATATCGTGCCCGGAATGCCGATCCCGATGTCCGGCAGACGTGCGCCGATTGATGCCTCTGCCAGACTGACCAGACGTACGACAGTCTCAAGCGTGCCCTGATAGTCTCCCTTGGGCGTTGACAGCCGTTCCCGGAAGACAATCCGGCCATCGTCATCAAGAAGGATGGCTTCGGTCTTTGTGCCGCCAAGATCGATCCCGATCCGCATGATGCTCTGCCTTATCCCTGAAGACTCATGTGCTGCGCCGGATGGGCATATCCCTTGCTAGCGGGTCATCCCCGTCAATCTCGTCCGGCTGCTTCCCATAACTTCTGAAACGATCCAGCACCCGCTCCATCTCATCGCCGTCGATCAGGATCGGTTCTCCGGCCTGACGCACCAGCCAGTATTGATGGGCCAGCTCTTCCACTTCACCGGCGAGCCACAGAGCCTTGCCGAGACCAGGGCCAAAGGCGATCTGCCCATGGTTGCCAAGCAGACAGGCGGATCGATCCCTGAGAGCGACGAGCATCGCTTCTGACAAGGCTTCCGTTCCAAAGGTGGCATAATCTGCGCAGCGAATGGAAGCGCCGCCAGCAACGGCTATCATGTAGTGAAAGGCCGGGATTTCCATGTGCAGACACGACAGTGCGGTCGCATGGGTGGAATGGGTATGGACCACAGCACCAGCGCTGGGATGGGCGCGATAGATATCTGAGTGCATCCGCCACTCGCTGGAGGGACGCAACTCGCCATAATAACCGCCTTCCAGATCCATCCGGACAATATGGTCAGGGGTCAGTTGATCATAGGCAATACCTGATGGTGTGATGACGAACCCGTCGTCCGTGCGCGCACTGACATTGCCTGAGGTGCCCTTGTTGAGCCCTGATGCATTCATCTGCAATGCGGTCTCAATCACCTGCTGGCGGATATCTGTCATCAACTCGGTCCTTCAGCTTTGCTTTTCTTCTTCTCCATGCCAGCATATGCGCATGATTCCAACTGATTTTGACCAAGACGCGCTGAACGATGGCAGGCAATCCGAGCGGGCATTGACCGTTCAGCGCGGGGTTGGCCGTTTTCTGAGAGCAATGAATTTCGCCTGTCTTGCCGAAATGACCCTGGCATCCGGCAGGCGGGCTGATCTGGCGGCCATGGGGCCGAAGGGCGAAATCTGGATCATCGAGATAAAGTCGTCAGTGGAAGATTTCCGTTCTGACAGCAAATGGCCGGACTATCTTGAATATTGCGACCGGTTCTTTTTTGCGACGCTGAATGATGTCCCGCTTGATATTTTCCCGGAAGAGGCCGGGTTGATCATTGCCGATGGTTTTGGTGCAGCCCTGTTGCGTGACAGCCCGAACGCATCGCTCCCGGCAGCACGCCGCAAGGCCATGATGCTGCGTTACGCGCGTATGGCATCCCTCCGGCTTCAGGATCTGGCTGACCCGGGCAGCAGGCAGGGTCTATAGATTTAAAATAAACGCGGTCTAACGCGGCGCTCTCTTTGCCAGGATGCGCTGCAATGTTCTGCGGTGCATATTCAGGCGACGGGCGGTCTCGGATACGTTGCGATCGCAAAGCTCGTAGACCCGCTGAATATGCTCCCAGCGGACCCGGTCTGCAGACATCGGGTTTTCCGGCGGCGGGGCTTTTTCATCCGGTGCTCGGATGAGAGCCGCGAAAATCTCATCGGCATCTGCCGGTTTCGAAAGATAATCGGCAGCACCCAGTTTCACAGCGCTGACGGCGGTTGCGATATTGCCATAGCCGGTCAGAATGATGGCGCGGGCATCAGGACGCCTGGCCTGCAGGGCTTCAACCACGTCCAGGCCATTTCCGTCTTCAAGGCGCATGTCGACAACCGCGTAGGCTGGCGGATCATTATCGACTTTCGACAAGGCTTCAGAGACCGTATCAGCAGTAACCGTGACGAACCCGCGCTTTTCCATGGCGCGCTCCAGCCTTTGCAGGAAGGGGCGATCATCGTCAACGAGCAGAAGTGTGCGATCTTCGCCAAGCTCAATTGCCGAGGGGTCGTCTGTCATGTTCGTCCTTCTCCTTACCGGCCTGCGGAACTTCTTTGATTTAGAAGGTTTTTACGTTTCGGGCAAGCATACCGATGACGGGATACCTGTCATCAGTCGGCCGAGGATCGTGCATCAAGTTGCGTGCGTGGCCAGGAGATTGTGAGAACGGCACCTGTCTCGGGGCCCTTGCGATTGGCGATAAGGACCCGGCCGCCGGTTCTCTCAAGCAGGGTCTTGGCAATAAAGAAGCCAAGGCCAAGGCCGCCACCGGTCTGTTTTGCGGTTCGGCTTGTAACATAAGGCTCACCCAGCCGGTTGATCAGTTCCGGTGAAAAACCGGGCCCGTCATCAACCACGGTCAATGTGATGGTCTCTTCGGTCCAGGAGCCATTGATGACCACTGCACCACTGGCAAAATCAACGGCATTTTCGACAATATTGCCAAGACCGTAAAGAAGACCCGGATTGCGCAGGATGATTGGCTCAGGGGTGTCAGGGTTGGCTGAGGAAAGATCAAGGGAAAGATCAATCCCGAAATTGCGGTGGGGCTCCATCACTTCCTCAAGCAATTGCCGAAAGCTCATCTGAGTGAAGTTGGTGTCCTGGTTACTCGACAGGGAGCGCAGTTTTGCAAGAATGTCACGACAGCGGGTGGATTGCTCAACAATCAGATCAACATCCTCCCGGATGGGGTCATCCGATGGCAGATCTGATTTCAGTTCCTTTGCGATAAGGGTAATGGTCGCGAGTGGCGTCCCAAGTTCATGAGCAGCGGCAGTGGCCAGTCCGTCGAGTGCAGACAGATGCTGTTCATGAGCCAGCACAAGCTCTGTTGCCGAAAGGGCGTCTGACAATTGCTGTGCTTCCCCCGCCACCCGTGATGTGTACATCGCCATGAAGGCCATGCTGGAGATGATCGCGATCCAGACACCGGCAATATAGATATTGGGCAGAATGAGAATACTGCCTTCCTGCCACGGCAGGGCGAAATGCCAGCGGGTCAGAAGGGTTGAAACGGCCAGCACCAGAATACCCAGCATGACGGTCCACCGACGGGGCAGGGTGGTTGCGGACACGACCACAGGGACTAGCAGAAGAACGGCGAATGGATTCTGCAGGCCGCCGGTCAGATACAGCAGGCCGGAAAGC
The DNA here is from genome assembly GCF_030845175.1 of Coralliovum pocilloporae. Classification (NCBI taxonomy): domain Bacteria; kingdom Pseudomonadati; phylum Pseudomonadota; class Alphaproteobacteria; order Hyphomicrobiales; family Coralliovaceae; genus Coralliovum; species Coralliovum pocilloporae. The sequence continues at coordinate 1,629,087 of NZ_CP132542.1, forward strand.
TGGCAGACATCATAGGCAAGCAGCAGGGCAGCATCCCGGCTGCGGAGTCTGTGGGTGGACGGAAACCGGATCCTCAGAAAGATGTTCAGCCAGGCCGACAGAGCAATGAGCGCAAAGCACGGTCCGAGCGGCATGGGGAAATCGAGGCCGAATTTGACAAAGAGCACGGCCCCGGACTGACCGCTGACCGCAAGCCAGCGAAGGCGAACCAGCGTGTCGAGCTTTAGTCTGTTGCGCTCAAAAGTCGGGCTGTCTGACAGATGGTCCGGTCTCATATGGCTTCTTCCTGCAAGCAATCTGATTGCCGCACCATACCCTATCGCCTGACGAATCCGACCTCTATTTCTCATCAGTCGGATGACGGTTTACCAAACGGAAAGGAACGGACGGCACCATGGATGACGATAGTTTTTTGCGCCGCACCTATACCATTTACTAAGTGAAATCACCTGTTTCTCGGGTATTTGGGTCAAAAATCGGCTTGTGTATGACGTTTTCATGACCCTAAAATTTCGCGACGCAAAAAGAATGACGCGAACAGTCGGGGAAAACGGATGCCATATTACCACTGGTATGAGATGACTCATGCGGCCATGGGCCCGTGGCGTGCTGCTGCCGATGCGACCAGAGTGTATTTCCGCAATCCGCTTAACCCGATCTCGGCAACACCAATGGGAAAATCCATCTCGGCGGCCTGTGACCTGTTCGAGCGGACGACCCGCCGCTATGGCAAACCGGCTTTCGATCTGCCTGAGACAAGCGTCAATGGTGTCCGTGTTCCCGTTCATGAGAAAGTGGTCTGGCATCACCCGTTCTGTAATCTTCTCCATTTTGAGCGTGTTGTTCCGGATAATCACAAGCCAGATCCTAAAGTGCTGCTGGTCGCGCCGATGTCCGGTCACTATGCGACCTTGCTGCGTGGAACTGTGGAGGCATTGCTGCCGGAGCATGATGTCTACATTACTGACTGGATTGATGCTCGCCTGGTGCCATTGAGTGACGGCTCCTTTGATCTGAACGATTATGTGGATACGCTGATTTCCATTCTTCACGTGCTCGGCGGTGATGTTCATGTGGTGGCTGTGTGCCAGCCGTCAGTGCCGGTCATGGCCGCCATTTCCCGCATGGAGCAGGGAGATGATCCGAATGTCCCGCATTCCATGACCTTGATGGGCGGGCCGATTGATACCCGTCGCAATCCGACAGCCGTCAACAAGGTGGCCGAAGATCGCGGTACGGACTGGTTTGCCCGGAATGTTGTGATGAAGGTTCCGTTCCCGCACGCAGGCTGCATGCGCGATGTCTATCCGGGCTTCCTGCAATTGTCCGGTTTCATGTCGATGAATCTGGACCGGCATATGACGGCTCACGGCGATTACTTCCAGCACCTGATTGAAGGTGATGGGGATTCAGCCGAGAAGCATCGTGAATTCTATGATGAGTATCTTGCGGTTATGGATCTGGATGCGGCGTTCTATCTGCAGACTGTTGATGATGTCTTTGTGCGTCACCTTCTGCCTCGTGGTGAGTTCCGTCATCATGGAGAACTGGTCGACCCGGGCGCAATCCGTCGGGTTGCTCTGATGACCATCGAAGGTGAGAAGGATGATATCACCGGCATCGGACAGACGAGCGCAGCCCATGATCTCTGCTGCAATCTGCCTGATGAGATGAAAGCGCATTATATGCAGCCGGCAGTCGGCCATTACGGTGTCTTTAACGGATCACGTTTCCGGTCCGAGATTGCTCCGCGTATGGCCGACTTCTTCAGAAGCCATCAGAAAAAGGCCAAGAGATCAAATATACGCAGACTGCCTCGTAAGGCAGCCGCTGCTGCCAAGTAAGGCATTTGCCCAGAGCGTGACAATCGAAACCCCGAGGCCTGTGATGCAGGCCTCGGGGTTTCTGTTTTGGGGCGCGCAGCCACGTGTCATTCACGAAGAGAAATGGTCATTGGCGAATTTGACCGTTCACGAAGCAGGGTTTCGTCAATCAGCCTTGAAGTCTTTTGTTGTCACACCTATGTGAAGAGTGTTCGAACACAGTCTCGGGCACAGATGACGTCTCTGTCCCGATCCGTAAAACTTTGACAATACATACTTTGTAAAAGGGATGACTTGATGAAACGGACGTGTTCCATGAAAACCGGCTGGTCTCCGCTGAATACAGCGCTGATGGTGCTTGGTTTTATTGTTTTCTGGCCACTTGGACTGGCTATGCTGGCCTTTATCCTCTGGGGTGATGAGCTGCGTAACATGTTCTATGATGCTCGCCATCAGTTCCGGCGCCACTCAAGTCATGCCGCCGACAGTGGCAATGTGGCCTTTGATGATTATCGGGCCCGCGAACTGAAGCGCCTTGAAGAAGAGCGCCGCAAGCTTGATGAGATGCGCGAAGAGTTCGACACCTATATGCGGAACCTGCGTCGTGCGAAGGATCAGGAAGAGTTTGATCGCTTCATGAACAAGCGCCAGGAACCACGTGATGGTGAAATGCCGGATGGCAGTCCGGCCTGATGGTCTATCGGATAGTCTGATTAAAACGGGCGGGGTCGTTCCCCGCCTTTTTCTTTTGCTGATACGGTTCCGGAATTCTCCACTGGATGGCATAAACAGAAAACGCGTAACGGGTGAGTCGCGTCTTCGTCTGTTTTGGAGAGCCAAGAGTTAATGCTGATGGAACTTGTGAGCCTGTTTTCCCGCGTTCCGACCCCGGCAGCCACATTGCCGACTGGTCTGGAACAGGTTCTCATACCATATGGTCAGGGCCAGATTCCGGTGCTGATCCGGCGGAACAAGCGATCCCGGCGGATGACTTTGCGTATAGACAGAGCCAAGCGCGCTGTTGTGCTGACCATTCCGGCATCCTTGCCGCGGGCTCGGGCTGAAAGCTTTATCCGGAAGGAAACCGCCTGGATTTGCGAGCGGTTTGATGAGTTGCCCGGCCCGGTACCGATTACGCCAGGCGCTGTCATCCCGATAAGGGGAAAGTCTCACCACATTGTATCGACCGGACAAAGCAGGGGCAGGGTGGCTGTTCGGGTGCGTGGGGGAGAGAATGACCTGCTGGTGCCCGGAGATCCGAGGCATCTGGAACGGCGGGTGCTTGATTTTCTGAAAGGTGAAGCTCGGGCTGATTTTCAGAAAGCCGTCTCGCGTCACGCTGCAGAGCTGGGTGTGGCACCGTCAGCTATCCGCATAAGAGACCAGAAGACCCGCTGGGGGTCGTGTTCATCCAATGGAACTCTGTCATTCTCCTGGCGGCTTGTGCTCGCGCCTCCAGAAATTCTGGACTATCTCGCCGCTCATGAGGTGTCCCATCTTCTGGAAATGAATCATTCCGCTCAATTCTGGGCCCATTGCAGGCGACAGGCACCGCAGACGGACCAGGCCCGCGCCTGGCTGAGGGAGCATGGGGAAGAACTCCATATGATTGGCCAACAGAGAGTGGACGGGCTCTAACCCCCGAACAATCCGCGCAGGAAATTACCGATTGCGCCACCATCGCCCCCTTGCGGCTGAAGGGCACGGTCGCGACCTCTATGTCCGTCGAGCGGTTCAAGGTCCGGATTGCGCCAGGGCTTTTGTGCCGTCTGAAGGGCATCAGAGCGAAGGCCGGGAAGGGCGATTTCTATCGTATCCCGATGCGCTGCTGTCATGAAGGTGTTCCAGACCTCAACCGGAAGATTGCCGCCTGAGGCTTTCTTGGTCGGGCTGTTATTGTCATTGCCAAGCCAGACACTGGTGACCAGATTGGCGGTATAGCCCACAAACCATGCATCGCGGAAATTCTGGCTGGTGCCGGTCTTGCCGCCAGCCTGCCAGTTTTTGAGAGCGGCCTTGCGTCCGGTTCCACGCAGAAGAGTTTCGCGCATCATCAGATTCATCTCGGCAACACTGCGCTGGCTGATGACCCGCCCCGGCCCGGAACCAGAGCGCTCATAAAGAATCTGCCCGTCGCTTGTTCTGATACGGCGGATGATATGAGGAATAACGCCATAGCCACCATTGGCGAGGGGAACATAGGCGCCGGTCAACTCCAGAGGTGTCACTTCTGACGTGCCAAGGGCAAGGCTCGGATTGGCCTTGAGTTTTGACTGGATGCCGAGCCGCTGAGCCACATCCACAACAGTTTTCGGGCCAACTTCATCGGCCAGTTTGGCAGCAACGGTGTTGAGCGACAGCGCCAGGGCTGTCTGCAGACTGACCCGACCTCTGTAATCCTTTGAATAATTCTGCGGCTGCCAGCCGCGAATGGAGACCGGTCCGTCAATGCGGACCGTATCGGCTGTCAGGCCGCGTTCAATCGCTGCCAGATAAACGAAAGGCTTGAAGGCGGAACCGGGCTGCCTGCGCCCGAGTACCGCACGGTTGAACTGGCTTGTGGCATAGTCCCGGCCACCCACCAGAGCCTTGATGGCGCCCGTCGCATCCATGGAGACAAGCGCGCCCTGGCTGACCTTGTAAGCCGCACCATGCTTGTCCAGTGTTTCCTTGAGGGCATCTTCACCGATGCGCTGGAGATGCATGTCGAGCGTGGTCTCGACAATCACATCGCCGGTCAGTTTTCCAACAAAGTCCGGTAGCTGTTCAATCACCCAATCAGCCGCATAATTCTGGCTACCGCGCCGGTGACGGGTCAACTGTGTGAGCGGGCGCAGGAAGGCAATCCGGCGTTCTTCCGATGTGATGAAACCTTCCCGCTCCATAGCACCCAGCACGACCTTGGCCCTGCGTTCAGCCAGCTCGGGCGCGCGCGTTGGCGCAAAGCGTGACGGCGCTTTCAGCAATCCGGCAATGACCGCTGCTTCAGACAGGGTAATGGTGCGGACGGATTTGTCGAAATAGCGATTGGCCGCGGCATCGACGCCATAGGCTCCTGCGCCGAAATAGACCCGGTTCAGGTAGAGCTCAAGAATCTCGTCCTTGGAGTAATTGGCTTCCAGCCAGAAGGCGAGAACCAGCTCCTGAACCTTGCGCCGGAAGGAGCGCTCATGGGTCAGAAACAGGTTCTTGGCCAATTGCTGCGTCAGGGTGGAGCCACCCTGCACCAACCGCCCGGATGTGAGATTGACCATCATGGCCCGGGCAAACCCAATCGCATCAAAGCCGAAATGGCTGTAGAAACGCCGGTCTTCAATTGCAATGACGGCTTCCGGCAGATAGGGCGGCATCTGGTTCAGCCGCACAGCCTGCCCACCGGTTTCACCACGATTGGCAATCAGCTCTCCGGATGCGGAGACAATGCGCACATTGGGTGGTCTGTCCGGAACTTTCCAGTCACTGGTTTGCGGCAACTGTACCGCATAGAAAGCGACGATGCCGGCAACAGCGATGAGCCCCCAGATGCCAAGAACCGTTGACCAGTAGACAGAGAACTTGGTGGCCCGCCACAAAAAGCCGCCACGACGTTTTGACCGGCTCTGCCTCTGCTTGCTGCTGGTGTCCTTGCGTTTGCGTCTTTGCGAAGACCCCGCCGAGGCTTTCTTGCCAGTTTTGGATTGTGGCTTGGATTGCGGTCTGGATTTTGGCTTTGCCTTTTTCGGCGCAGTGGACCCTGGCCTGTCCGCCTCATCCAGCCGGATATCAAGAGACCCGCTGCGCGCAGACCGGTTCTGCCGGTTGGTGCTGTTTTTGCTTCGGGTCATCAGGCGTTATCTGCTCCAGTGGTCTGTTGCCAGTCTTGCGTCCATGAAAGGTAATTGCGGCGATTTAAGGGGCGGTTAAATGGATTGCATTTGACGCATCAAAAGAAGGTTAAATTAACCAATTCATACTCTTCACAGAACTGTAACCGGCAGGAAACCGCCATATGCGATACTATGCAGGCTGATTGTATGAGTAAGGGTGTACCCCATGAGTATTGCATCGCCGTCTCGCGTCGCCTGGGTTGACTACGCAAAGGGCTTTTGCATCATTCTTGTTGTGATGATGCATTCAACGCTTGGCGTTGGAAAAGCTGCGGGTGAAGAGGGCTGGATGCATCATGTTGTAGCCTTTGCCGCACCCTTCCGGATGCCGGACTTCTTTCTTATCTCGGGGCTGTTTCTGGCCCGCGTGATTGACCGGGACTGGCGAACCTATCTTGATAAGAAAGTGCTGCATTTCGTCTATTTCTATGTGCTCTGGGTGACTATTCAGGCCGCATTCAAGGCTCCGCCTGTTCTGCTGAATGAAGGGTTCGAGGCTGCTGCCCTGTTTTATCTGCGCGCCTTTGTCGAGCCGTTCGGGACGCTCTGGTTCATTTATCTGCTGCCTGTCTTCTTCGTTATCACCAAGCTTCTCCGCTCTGCTCCGCAGCTTCTGGTTCTCGCCGGGCTGGCCCTGCTTGAAATCGCACCTATTCATACGGGTTCTGAAATTATCGACCAGTTTGCAGGCCGGTTTGTCTTCTTCTATGCGGGATATCTGTTTGCTGACCGGATTTTTGATTTCGCTGACTGGGTGCGTAGTCATACCATTGAGGCGCTGGCTATTCTCACAGCCTGGAGTGTGGTGAATGGCGTGTTTGTCTTTGGCGGTTACAGCCATCTGCCCGTTGTTAGTCTGATGCTGGGCGGCTTTGGTGCTGTCGCTGTTATCTCTGTTTCAGCGCTTCTGTCCAAAATGAATCTGATGGCCCCGCTCAGATATCTTGGTCAGAATTCCATTGTCATCTATCTGGCCTTCTTCCTGCCGATGGCCGTATCACGGATTGTTCTGCTCAAACTTGGCATTATCAGTGATATCGGAACAATCTCACTGCTGGTGACCACAGCCGGTGTTGTCGCCCCAATTGTCTTCTTCTGGCTGGTGCAGAATACGCGTTTCGTCTTCCTCTTCCGCCGTCCGGACTGGGCTCAGCTGAAGCCGCAGATGTCGGGTGCAAAAATGGCTCCTGCGGAATAGCGGTACGAAGCATCATCCGCTACAGTCGCCCGAAACAGGCCTGCTGATTCACCAGATGGGCCGGGCGATCAGGCGGACAGCATATGGCAGACAAGAAGCATCTCTTTCTCGTTGACGGTTCATCCTACATTTTCCGTGCCTATCATGCCTTGCCACCGCTGACCCGGAAGTCAGACGGCCTGCCGGTGGGTGCGGTTGCCGGCTTCTGTAATATGATGTGGAAGCTTTTGCAGGATGCGGAAAGTTCCGCCGTTGGCGCTGTGCCAACTCATCTGGCGGTTATTTTCGACGCCAAGGGTGAATCATTCCGAAACGATATCTATCCGGACTACAAGGCGCATCGTCCGCCAGCGCCGGAGGACCTGGTGCCCCAGTTTGCCATCATCCGCGATGCAGTCTCTGCCTTCAATATTGCTCATGTTGAGCTGGCAGGTTTCGAAGCTGATGACATCATTGCCACCTATACGGACCAGGCGGTGGCTGCCGGTTACGACGTGACCATTATTTCGTCGGACAAGGATCTGATGCAGCTTGTAACCGATGGTGTTGTCATGGTCGACACCATGAAGGACAAGCGCATCGGTCCTGATCAGGTTTTTGAGAAGTTTGGCGTCACGCCTGACAAGGTCATTGATGTGCAGGCTCTGGCAGGTGATTCCGTCGATAATGTACCGGGTGTTCCAGGTATCGGTGTGAAAACAGCAGCCCAGCTGATCGGTGATTTCGGTGACCTTGATACGCTTCTCGCCGGAGCAGAGACCATCAAGCAGAAGAAACGCCGGGAAAATCTGATTGAGTTTGCAGAGCAGGCGCGGATCTCCCGTGATCTGGTGACGTTGAAGCGGGATGTGGCGCTGGACCGGACTGTGGATGATCTGATTGTTGAGCCGCTTGATGGCGGAAAACTGATTTCCTTCCTCAAGGCGATGGAGTTCTCCACCCTGACGCGGCGCATTGCCGAAGCCACGGAAGCAGATGCCGGAGAGATCGAAGCCCAGTCTCTGACCGTTCCCGGCTGGGAAAGCTCTGCGGCTTCGGCGGATGAGGATAATCAGGCCGGCGAAGCGGATCACACTGCCCAGATGATGGCGGCGGAGCGCGCCAAAGCCATCGCCGCTATTCCGGTTGATTCCACGGCCTATGATGTGGTGCGTGATGAGAGTGCTTTGGCAGCCTGGCTCGATAGGGCGCGTGCTCAGGGCTATGTGGCGCTTGATACGGAAACAACCTCCCTTGATCCCATGCAGGCTGAACTGGTGGGTGTCTCGCTGGCGCTTGCTCCGGGCAAAGCCTGTTATATTCCCCTTCTGCATCGCGGGGACAGTGATGATATGTTTGGTGGCGGCCTTGAAGAGGGGCAGATGGCTCAGTCAGAAGCCATCGCCCTGCTGAAGCCGCTGCTTGAAGATGTGTCTGTTCTGAAGATTGCCCAGAATCTCAAATATGACTGGCTGGTGCTCAAGCAGCACGGCATCGAAGTGACAGGCTTTGATGACACCATGTTGCTGTCCTACGTGCTGGATGGGG
>NZ_CP132542.1:3747500-3918007 GCF_030845175.1 Coralliovum pocilloporae
TACCGTCTGCTGCGACAAGAAAGAGCTGATTGCTCTGCAACGCCTGGCGAAAGGTGTCGCTGGGGGTATTGAAGGCAAGCTGTGGCAATTGCGCTCCCGCTTGCTCCGGGCTCAGCAGCAGAGCTGTCATGGTGGTGCTGTTGAAGCGGGCCTTGATGCCTTGTGGTGTCACGGCATCATAGTCTCCGGCAGCAAGAACGGTGCAATCGGTCTGGATATCCGCCAGCGCCATGGCAGAGGCTCTCGGGTGGTTGTTCAGCCCGTCGGTGATGCGGGTGCGCCGTAGCGGGCTGAGAATCTGGGCCTCAAGCGCCTGCATCAGAGAGAGGTCGCTGGCGCGGGCACCGCGATAGGGCAGGAGCGGGTAGAACGCATCTGCATTGGCACCGAGTGTGCTTGTCACCAGTTCCAGAAACGTCAGATAGGGCAAGAGCGCCGAATTGTTCTGGTTGTCCGGCCGGATGGCAAAGAAGGAGCTGTCATCGGGCTGGGCATAATAGGCCGCCTGTCCGGATGCGGGAGATGCGATCAGCGCATATGGTGCGGTTGCCCTGTTGGTGAGTTGCGGTGTCTGTAAGGCATTCTGTACGCCACCGCCGAGCTGGTTCTGACCGGCGGCTGTATCCGGCGCGGGCGGGAAATCCGGCGCGAAGGCCAACTGGTCCGGTGTAAACGTGACCGGTACGGACTGGCCGGACGAAAAGCCGAAATACTCAATCCCCGAAACCCCGCCGGTCAGCCGCGCGGCGGGCATGCCGCTTGCGCCTGGCGGCGTTCCGATGGTCATCAGATAGGGGCCTATAGGACCAAGATAGAGCGGGTCATCCCCATCAAGCCCGGCAGTGGTATCCGGTCGTTTGTGAAAGGCAAATCCGGCATCAAGCCCGGTCGTCGCGTCGTGGCCATTAGGGGTCAGGCTGACGCCGTAACCAAGCTGGGTGGTGTAGTGGCAGACCTGGGCGGAGACGTTGCCCCGGTAGACGAGAGATGTCCGCTTCGCATCAAGAAGCCCTGCCGGATCACACCGGAAGGTGACGCCTATTGTGGAGGCCGGTGGTGTGGCGAAGATCGGGTAGTGGAGCGACAGAAGCCGCGATTTCTGAGGATCGGACTGGTCGGGAACACCAAACCGCAGGCTGATATCCAGGAGGGCATAATCATTGGTGCTGCCATCAAGAACCAGGGATCCGTTCAGCAGGAATGTGCCGGCAGTGGCCCCGTTGACTGAGAGAACCGTGGCTCCGTTACTCTGGGGGCTGAGTGGCCACGCGGCTTTTTCTGTTACAAGCTGGAAAGCCGGATTGACCGAGCCTGATATGCTGAACCCGTCTGAAGTGGGGGTGATGGTCTGGCCGCCTGATACGCTGAAGCGGTAAGCTCCGAGGGGGAAGACGGTCGGCCGGTTGAGTGTACCGCTGGCCTGACCGCTCTGTTGGGTGACGTAGAGCGCCCTCGGTTCCCAGGTGTCCCGTGCGGTGGAAGGTCCGGACGCGGATTTCAGCCAGAAGAACCGGGCATCCGCTCCAAGGCTGGCCACAAGTGAGAGAATTGTCTCGACCAGTTTCGGCTCGTCTGCGCTGGTTGGTTTCTGCGCAATCGAGACATAGTAACCGGGATAGGTCTGCCAGGATTGCGGCAGGGTCAGGCTGGCCGGTGCGCCGGTCGTTGTTGGATAGAGAACCAGCCCGAAAGCGCCCGAAGAGGACCAGACACCACCGTCGAGCCAGTAAAGGCTCGGGCTTCCGGTCGACTGTGAAAACTGGGGTGCTGGCACGGTGCTGGTCTTTCCGCTAGGGGGCTACGGTCTGGCTGCCTTTCAGTGAAATCTGGTCGCCGCCGACCACCGGCATATCCAGCGGCCAGTAGAGCGGCGTGAGATTGCCGAGGTCGCTGTTCGTCAGATTGATCGGATCAAGGGACAGGCTGGGTGCAATATCGGGATAGGCGAAGAGGTTGGCGCTGGCCCGAGTCATGGCAATCTGGTCGCCGCCATTGCCGCCGAAATAGGGCGCCAGTCCCTGAGCGCTCAGCAGTTGCCGGACTGTGGTGCCGAGCGGCACCCAGCGCTGTTCCGACTGTATGGCAATGTTGATGAGCGGTGTAATGGCTGAGCGGCCCCTGAAATAGGTGAGGAAATAGTCGTTGCTGTTGGGGAAGGTGCCGGAGGTCGCATAGGCCTGGGTGATTGTGTCGAGCTTCTTCCAGGTGGCTGCGCCCGCAAGAGCCACATTGCTCTCTGCCGAGTTGGAGCCGGTGCTGCCTGATGAGAGGAAATCCGCTGGATAGAACAGCCGGTAATAGGCCTGCCGGTTCTGCCCGTCGAAGAAGTCAATGGCACCGGCGGCAACGGGTGTCTTGTCGGTGCCGGTGCCGCTGCCGGGATACATCAGCGACAGGAAGGTATCGACCGAGAGGCTCCGGTTTGGTCCGGCTGCCAGTGTGCTGGCACCGGATTGCGGGATGGCCGAGGCAAGATCCATGATCTCCGTACCCGTTGCCACATATCCGTTCTTCTCGTTTGTGCCGCCAACGGGCGACTGATAGACCGCATTGGACACCTGCAGGCGGGTGCCCGGGGTCAGGTCGGCAACGCGCAGACTGTTGTCGTGCCAGAGGCCATAGCGATAGTAGAGCACTTCCTCGAAAGTCTGTGGCATGGCCTCGGCAATCATCTGCCGGAGAAGGGCAATAGCCCAGGGGAAGACGCCTGTATCCTCCACATCGTTCAGGAAACCGATATAGCTGGTCCGGAGCGAGGTTCTGACACCGTTTGAGCCGAGCGTTGTCCAGGCATCGGTGCCGATGGTGAGCTTGTAGGGCAGAGCCGAGCCGGATGGGGACGGGGAAAGTTTGAACGCATTGGCGGATGTGGATGACACTGTTGGGTTTGCAGACCCTGTAAACGGCTTTGGCAGATAGAGCTCGATGACATTGCCGGAGACGTCATTGAGGGTCTGGTACGTGCCTGAGCGGAACAGATAGGGCGGGTCACCGGCTGCCTTGACGCCGGTGCCATAGCCATATCCTGCCAGCACAGGCTTCTGTGCCGTGCCGGGCTGACCCGTTACCGTGGCCGCTGATCCGTTCTGCCCCGATGCGGCCCTGATGCTGACGGCAACGTTTGCCCCGAACGGATAGGAAATGCTCGACGTGGTGATCGCGGTTGATGCGCTGTTTGCGCCGGATACATAGGTGTCGGGTATGGCGGGTGAACCGCCGGCGACCGAGACCACATAGCCGCCGGTGCCGGGCCCGGGTTTCGGTTGCCACGCCACATGCAGCTTGCTGCCATCATAGGCGGCACTGGTCAGGGTCGGGATGGATGATGGCACCGCCATATCCGCAGAACCCGGGGTCAGGCTGTGTGGGCCGATGCCGGTTATCCGTGCCGTCACAGCAGCACCGTCGGGTATGCCCACATCAATGGTAAAGGGCTGGGCAAACGGGTTGGCCGTGGCCACAAAGCTCTTCCGGGCCAGAAGGCCGCCATCCGCAAAAACATCTAGCCAGTAGATGTTGCCCTGAGAGACCGCGCCCACATCGGCATGAAGGGACAGGGTTTTGCCGTCATAGCTGCCGCTCGACACGCTGGCCTGTGCCAGAATGCTCACGGACCGTGCCGGGCCCGTACAATGGGCATTTTTGGGTGTGATAGTGAGCGTCCCGGCTTCGAGAAACTCAGCCGGAGTGGGCCCGCTATAGCGTGTTCCGTCGACGGTGACACTGGCCGTGTGGCTGGCAGACGTGGTGGCTTTCAGCTCATAGGTCTCTATCGCGGCCGTATCATCCGCCGTCCAGGCGAGATCCATGCCGCTGGTGCCGAGTTCCGCGCTCAACAGGGCTGGAGTCTGAAGGATCAGCTCGGCAGCGCCTGAAAGCGGCCCGGCTGCTATCTTGTCGGCGCTGATCAGCCGTGCCTGCAGGCCGTATTTCTGGGTCTTGTCACTGGGTGTGGTGAAGCTGACGCCGGTTGCGGTGGCCCCTGACGGAGTATCCACCACCGTGCCATCAATGGTCAGCAGGGCTTCCACCGTGCCGCTGCCGGCTGTGGTCCAGGTGGCCGTGACCGTGCTTGCGGTGACGGTTGCCAGCCCCATGGTGATGACATCGGTAATCAGGTCAACGGCTGTGCTGGCCGCACTGTTGCGCAGGGCAGATGTGCCGGTAACGGTGACCGCCGCCCCTGCGGCATCTGCCTTGGCCAGCGGTATGGAGAGAACCGTTTCCGACCCGGTCGTAACGGTCAGCTTGTTGGTGCTGCCATGGGCAACTTTCACCAGATAACCGTCAAGATAGGGAAGGCTCGCCGCCGACCAGGCAAGATGCAGCTGTTCGCCATCATAGACGACGGACTTGAGCACCGGTGCCGCAAGGGTGGGCAATGTTACGGAATGGCTGGCGGATATTGTTCCCTGAATGATGCCGATTGTCGGGCGGGCAGTTACCGACCAGGTCTTGGACAGATCCAGATTGCACGGAATGCGGACGGGCATGCTTGGCCCTGCGGTGAAATGTTGCGGCGTCGTGCCATCCGTCACGGTGATGGCGTAGCCGTCCGCTGCGGTCTCAGAGGCAAAGGCAAGGTCGAGGGTCAGGATTTCGCCGTCATAGTCCGCCGCGCTGACCGTTGGCGTGGCAAGCGGTATGGAAACCGGAGAGGATGCCGGACCGGTGCTGGTCTTTGAGTTGGTGCTGGTCACCATTCTGGCTTCAATGGCATAGACGCTGTCTGCTGCCGGGCTGATATTGGACCAGGTCACTGTGGCGGGAGCCGCACTCAGGGTTTGCGGTGTGCCTGCAACGCCATTTGTGTAGAGCGTCGCCACCAGCTGATTGCTTGTGGAGAGGGCGGATGGTGTGGCGAATGTTGCGGCAATCGAGCTTTTCTGGCTGGCAGATGTGACAGACACGGAAACCGGTTCGGGAGCCAGAGCGCCAAGGGCAATGGATGTGCCATTGGCCCCGACGAAGCTGTCATAGATGGTCCGGGCCGCAAGTGACGGGCTGGCGACGGTGCTGATGTCGCCTGTTACCAGAGCCCCGCCAGTCGCACCGCCCATGGCGGACATCACAACAGACGTGCCGGACAGCAGCATCAGCTCATAGCGTGGCAGGGTGACAATGGTTCCTGCCGGAACGGTGGGGGCGGTCCAGGTCGCTTCGGCGCGGTTGCCGTCAAAACTGATGGCGGACAGGGTTGGAGCATGGGCCGGGATGATCTGCGGCGGGCTGGGCGGGCCGATGGAATAGGGGCTGGCAAAGCCGCCTGTACTGGTGCCTGTGATTGGCTGGATGGGGGAGATCCGGACCGCGAAACTGTCTGTGGCAAGGGAAGCGCTGACGCTGGCATTGGCATCTGACCCCAGATAATAGTCTCCGGTCAGGGCGTTTTTGGTGAGGTTGATAAGCTGCAGATAAATCCCGCCGATCTGTGAACCACTCGGAATATCCCAGGAGAAGTCAAAACCTGATGAGGTGACCGTCAGTTCCCGGACGCGTGCCTGCTGGGTGATGACAGGCGCTGACGCGATATTGGCCGGGTTGGACCAGTCGAGATCCTGCGGTTTTTTGCCGGAGGCCGCGAACTGGACCTGCATGGTATAGGACAGGGTTGATGCCAGCGGACGCGGATTGAGCACGCGGACCGCGTTGGCTGTCGCACCGGTTCCATAGGCTATGGGTGTCTCGTTTTCCAGAAGCTGGGCATAAGCCACGTCACCGGCTGGAACGCCGGTGCCGGTCAGTGAGGCGATAACGCCCGTTTCCGTAAAGCCCATCGGTCGTGGCGCGAACGGGTCCACATAGACCACAGAGACGAATGTGTTGGCAGCGTTCAGCAGGGTTACGAGAACCGTCTGCCTTGGTGTCAGCGCAGCAACAAGCTCCTGTTCTTTATCCATGGATCACCCGTTTCAAAGAAGGGGAGGGAGCCCTGATCAGACAAACAGAAAAGAGATGGTCATGAAGACATCCGAAGCTCAGCCTGCTTCCCTCCAGAGACCCGGAAAATTCCGGGTCTGAACAGGGTGAACTCCGGGACCCGGCACCTAGTATGATGTGCCGTATTTGGCGTTGTCTTCATGGATCATCCGGAGTGTGCTGGCATAATCCTGATGCCATTCCTCGGACAGGCGCGGCAGCATGTAATCAAGAGAATGGGTGTTGGCGTGCCGTGCTGTTTCCATGCTCTCGAAATCGCCGACCGCAATGCCGTTGACGAAGAAGGTGCCAACGGTTCCACCCAGACCGGCTCTCCGGTCATGCTCATCAACCAGCTTCAGATTGCAGAAGACCCCGTCATAGTCCGAGGGCTGACAGAAGACGACACTGTCCACGCCTTCTTCGGTGATCACCGGCATGCCCTGCTTGAGGTCGCAGGCGTGAACCAGTCCGTTGGGTGTCATGACCGGGTGACCGCCGGTCAGAATGACGTTGAAGCCGCTTCTGGTATGCAGCTCCAGCACCGCATCCAGCGGGTTGTCGCTTCCGGCAACCTTGTGCAGGCCACGTGTTGTCGCCTCCACACCAAGCCCGCCGCCATGGGCGGTTCTGACACGCTTTGTGTTATCCACCTGTTCAAGCGGGCTGTGTGACCCGTCTTCCAGCGTCACCGCCGCATCGGCTGCGACGCAATGCCACCAGAATTTCAGATTGGCGATCTGCACACAGTTCACCGATGGCTGTTCCGGCCAGTCATAGCTGCAGACATTGAAGGTGAATGTAGGCGCAGCGATATTGTTCACCGGAATGACGAACTGGAAGAAGAAGGCCGACACCGTGTCCCGGGCTGCTGCCAGTGGCTGATACTGAAGCGACGTGCTGTCATCATTGGCGTTAAACGGATAGCTCCAGCTCACCACATTGGTTGAGGTGTTGCCGGTCACCTGACTGGTGATGGACTGGCTGGACTCATGCTGTGAATAGGATTTGCCGGTTACCGAATACAGCCTGGTTGTCAGGCCGAGCCCCTGGGTGAAATTGCCGGTGTTCGGGTCCACATGGTTCAGCGGCTGCTGGGTGTTGACATTGCCGACAAAGGGCACAAGCAGGATAGGAGTATTGTTGGTATCCTGCGGATAGAAGTAGTCCAGGTCCACGCCGGTCTGCTGCCGCCCCAGGCCGATTTCAATATAGCCGTTGCCGGTATGGATGATCTTGGGTGCATCAATCGTGGCCGGGACGGTCTGGACATTGAGAGCGGCAGGCTGGACATTGCTCACCAGAGCGAATTGTGGTGCTGCACCGGATTCTGGAACCGTATGGCTGAAGCCGATTGTCCGCACATTGGCCGGAGCCGGTTTTGCCGAAGCGGTGCGGGTTGCTGCAGGGGTCAGGCCACCGCCAACCCGGTTGCCATAGCCCTGGGCCAGGATTTCGCCCGTATCCGGATCCATCGCCAGTGCAAGGCTGCCGGACATCAGGGAGCCGTCAGCATGATGGTGCCAGACGCGGGCTGTGGCCCTGCCACAAGTGTCTGCGCCGGAATCGACAATGTGCAACTGCTGGGCGGTGTCGCTGTTTGGCTTGGATGACGCGCCATCTTCCACATGCTGGAAAAGTCGCGGATGGGTCTTCTCAGTTTTTCCACTGAGGTTCAGCAAACGTTTGATAACGGCCTTGTGTATGGGTATGGCCGGATTGAGTATTATCGGTGAATTGTCATCAAGCTCATTGGACAGACTGAGTAATTCATGCGTGTCTTCATTTTTGCAATCAGACATAATTGCCCCCTCCCGTAAAGAAAATTTCTTAATTCGAGGCGGAGCTTATTATTTTTTCTTATATTAGAGGTAGCGTAAGGGATTTTTATGACATTTAAAAGTAGTATAAATTACATTTGTCCCCTGGTTCTGGCGCGCCTGTGCATCCATCACATGATCTGTTTATTGCAACCTTATGGAGAATCAGAAAGAATCGCCTTAGGGTCAAGACTCATTGCTGGCGCCTATTCTGTTTATCAGGAAAGGGCAGATTGGGCGCAAACAAGAGCGCAGGACAGGTGGACCCTATTCAAGCTGTTGTTTGTGGCCAGGCTGCGCTTCCCTGATGAACCCGACGGGCGGGGTCATTTTACCGCCCGGCTTTGTTGGAGATCCTTGAAAACCGGAAGGTTTCCTGCGAACCTCCGCCGCGCCGGACGAAAAAATGACTATCGCAGAATGGGCGTGAGCAATGAGTCTTGACCCTAGGCAGACAGGCTCTGATCTGCCCGACGGTCTAGAAAATCAGCCACCGGACCGGAGAACAGATCCGGCTGCTCAATCAGCCCCAGATGCTGGAGGTCGGGCACGATGATGATCTCTGACCTGGCGATCTCGCCGGCAATAGCGTGGCTCATGGCGGGCGTGCTGCCGGTATCATGGGCTGATGTCATCACAAGTGCCGGTACAGAGAGCGGTGGCTGCGGGCGGATAAGCTCAAGAACACCTCTCGCCAGAACCTGCCGGTGCAGGGCGTAATTCTCCGGGTGATTGGCCAGCACCACAGCGCGTATCCGGTCGACTTCATCGCCATGGTCACGCCGGAACCTGTCTGTGAACCAGCGTGCCAGGGTCACATCAATATTGGCACCGGGGCCGCCTGCATCGCTGGCTGCAGCCCGCTCTTCCACCAGACGCTGCGCTTCAGGGTCCCGTTCGTGTGGCGAGTTCAGGATGGCAAGGGCCGACACCCGATCAGGATGGTCAATGGCTACCCGCCGGTTGATCATGCCACCGAGGGAGAAGCCCACAAGGGCCGCCTTGCCGATGCCCAGCTCATCCATCAGGGCAATCAGCTGGTCAGACAGGACGGTGAGGCTGGGAGTGTGCCGGGGTAGGGCGCTCTCCCCATGCCCGCAGAGATCATAGGTCAAGACCCGGAAGCGGTGTGCCAGGGCTGGTGCGATGGCCCCCCAGGTGCTTGAACGGCTCAGGCCCAGGCCATGGATCAGCACCACAACAGGCGCATCATCCGGGCCCTGGATGTCATAGGCTGTACCCTCGGCTGAAACCGGCATGCTTCCTCTCTTTGCTTTGTTGGCGCACGTTGTTTGCCGCCCAACCGGACCTCACCCTAAGATGACAAAGCAGGATGCATTTGGAAATTGAATAATCTTGCGGAGCTTATGCAGGAAAATCGATTGATGAATCTCTCGGCTCTAACAAACCTCGCGCTAAAGCGGGAACCCTAAAGCTTCAGTGTATCGGCCCGGCCAAGGATGTTCTTCACATCGAAAATCACCGCACCGTCCCTCGTAAAGCGGTCGATCTCCTCCCGATACTCATCGATGAACACCTGATGGCCAACGGCGACAATGATTCCGTCATAGGTGTCATCCTCGAAAGGGGCGGAGGTCAGCTCGAGATCATATTCGGCCCGGACCTCGTCTGCCTTGAGCCAGGGGTCGAACACATCCACCTGAACCCCGTATTCCTTCAGCTCCGTTATCACGTCCACCACGCGGGTGTTTCTGAGGTCGGGGCAGTTCTCCTTGAAGGTCAGCCCCATCACCAGAATGCGCGAGCCGTTGACCTGGATTTTTCGGCACAGCATGGCCTTGATCATCTGGCTGGCCACATAGGGGCCCATGCTGTCATTGATCCGCCGCCCGGCCAGAATGATTTCCGGATGGTAGCCCACAGCCTGGGCCTTGTGGGTGAGGTAATAGGGATCAACGCCGATGCAGTGCCCGCCTACAAGACCGGGCCGGAACGGCAGGAAATTCCACTTGGTCCCGGCGGCCTCGAGAACGGCAGCCGTATCAATGCCGAGCCGGTTGAAGATGATGGCCAGTTCATTGACCAGCGCGATATTGAGATCCCGCTGGGTGTTCTCGATCACCTTGGCGGCCTCGGCAATGCGGATGGATGCAGCCCTGAAGGTGCCTGCGGTGATGATGCTGCCATAGACCTCATCAACCAGTTCGGCAATCTCCGGGGTGGAGCCCGAGGTGATTTTCAGGATTGACGGCAGGCGATGGGTCTTGTCGCCGGGATTAATCCGCTCGGGGCTGTAGCCGACAAAGAAATCCTCGTTGAAAACAAGGCCGGATTCCCGGGCGAGAACCGGCACGCAGTCCTCTTCGGTGGCGCCTGGGTAGACCGTGCTTTCATAGACGACAATATCGCCCGGCTTGAGCAGGGCACCCACCGTGCGGGAGGCCGAGAGAAGTGGTGCGAGATCCGGACGCTTGTGCTGATCAATAGGCGTCGGAATGGTCATGATGTAGAAGCTGCAATCCGCCAGATCGGCCGGATTGTCTGTAAAGGTCAGCCCAGCGGCCGCCGCAAACTCTCCATCCTCCACCTCAAGGGTTGAATCATGACCCTGCTTCAGCTCTTCGATGCGGGTTTTATTGATGTCAAACCCGATGACCGGACGTGTTTTGCCAAACTCCACCGCCAGCGGCAGGCCCACATAGCCAAGGCCGATAATGGCAATCTTCAGGTCGTCAGATGTCTTGTGCGCCGGGCTGGAAGTCATGTCACACCTGTCTATTTGCCGTAATAATCCCGGAACCAGCTTACGAAGCGGGCAATGCCCTCCCGGTAACCGGTCTCCGGGCGATAGCCGGTCAGGCTCTGCAGCAGGTCGGCATTGGCCCATGTGGCGGCCACATCGCCGGGCTGCATGGGCATGTAGTTGCGGATGGCCCTGATGCCGAGTTCATCCTCCAGCGCCTCGATGAAATCCAGCAGTCTGACCTTGTCGGAATTGCCGATATTCAGCACCCGGAACGGAGCCACCGGTGACAGGCTGTCACCCTCTGCTACCTGCCCGTCTTCCGGGCGTTCGGGAATGGCATCCATCAGCAGCCGGATGCCGCGGACCAGATCATCCACATAGGTGAAATCGCGATACATGTCGCCATTGTTGTAAATATCGATGGGGCGGCCATCGAGAATGGCATCGGCGAACTTGAACAGCGCCATGTCCGGGCGACCCCATGGGCCATAAACCGTGAAGAAGCGGAACATGCTGATCGGTATGTTCCAGAGATGGGCATAGGAATGGCCCATATTCTCATTGGCCTTCTTGGTGGCGGCATAGAGACTGAGGGGCGTTTCGGTCTTTTCCGTCTCGCTGAACGGCATGTCCTCATTGGCCCCGTAAACCGATGAGCTTGAGGCCATCAGAAGATGGTCGACCTGAAGGCGGCGGGCGGCTTCCATAATGTTGAAGGTGCCAACCAGATTGGTATCGATATAGGCGCGCGGGTTCTCAAGGCTGTAGCGCACACCAGCCTGGGCCGCCAGATGGATAATGATATCGGGCTCGAACCCATCCAGTGCCGCATCAAGCCGGGCCTGGTCTTCCAGCAGACCCTCCGTGGCCGCAAAGCGTTCATTCTGCTGCAGCATGGCGTGCCGCCGCTGTTTCAGGCGCACGTCATAATAATCGGTCATGCCGTCATAGCCATGCACGCTGTAGCCTTCGGACAGAAGCAGACGAGCCAGGTGGAAGCCGATAAACCCGGCTGTGCCTGTAATAAAAACACGTTTCAAGACAAGGTTCCTGTGCCGAAGGACAGTGGAGCACGACCGTGATCCGGATCTGAGACTATCTATGTTCGCAAGCCCCGACAGTCAATACAAGCCATTGGGCAAGCTATAGGGTCTGCAAAGAGTCTTGACCCTAACAAAGACCGGAGACGCTTCGGCCCGTGTTGGTATAAGCTCCCGTCATGATCAAGCGTGCTGATTCCAGAAGGGCCGATTCGAAGGGGCCGGGCTTGTGGGCTGATGACGGGTTGCCCGCTGTCTCCGCTTTTCCCGCCTTTCCTTCTTGGGCCCGGCTTGCAGCGGCACCCTCGTCCGAGCCTCAGCGGCTTCTTGACCATGTGCGCGCCCGAAAGACTGAAGTGATGCTGGCTGCAGGCGCGGGCCTCGGGGCGCTGTCGGGTCTGGCCGGTCAGGTTGACACGGCCTTTCCCGGCGACCTCTGGCGCAAGCGGCAGGCTCTGGCGACAGCGGTTCAGGTGCTGAAGAGATCCCGCAGCCGGGCGGATGAAGCCACCCTTCGCGATGCCCTGTTGTTGACCCGGCCCGGAGATGATCCTGGCCCCGCAGGGCAGGTCTATACGCTCTGCCGGTCCTTTGCGGAACGCCGGATGCTGCGCCCCAGCGCCCAGGAAGAGCTGCTGGACAGGCTCCCCATGCCCGAGAAAGAGCGGCAGGCCATTGGTGCGGCTTTGATGGCCGCTCTGGATGATGGGGCGGATGAGGGTGCCTTGGCAGCTGCGGCCCGTGTCTGTGCCACAATCTTTGCGGCAAGCCCGCACCGGCCTGCCCTAGCTCTGGGCCTGGCTGATGCAACATTGGCCCGGCATCTGCGCTGGCATGCGCCGGTGCCGCTGCTTGGCTGCGCGCTGCCATCGTCGGCGCTGTCCGGTTTCCTGTCCGAACCGCCGGATCACTGGTTGTTGCTGTGTGCCTGGGCTTATGCCCGTGCGGCCGCAGAAGCCTGTGATCTTGGTGCAGATCTTCATCGGCGGGCCAGCCGTGCCCGGGCTGCGGCCTCCAAAATCCGCACAAGGGGCGCAGAGCGGGCGTTTGGGCTGATCCTGTCTGAGGATGCGGTGCAACCGGCGTCTGATTTCTGTCGCCAGACCGGGCTGACGGACCGTGCGGCGCGGCGCTTCTGCATACGGCTTGAAGAACTCGGTGCCCTGCGCGAGTTGACCGGCCGGGCGACCTTCCGGCTTTACGGGTTGTAGTGATGGCAGGGCGTCAGACAAAGCAGCATCTGCTCGACCGGGAGCTTGACCACCTGCCCGATGACCTTCGCTGGCGGGAATGGATGGGCCGGGTGGAGGCCGTGCTGTTTGCCGCGCCTGAACCGGTGAAGCGGGACGCGCTCAGCCGCCTTGTGGGGCGGGCCTGCAATCTTGATCTGCTGATCGGTGATATTCGTGAAGCCCTGAAGGACAGGCCCTATGATCTGGTGGAGAGTGCCGGGGGCTGGCAGTTCCAGACCCGCAGGCGCTACGGGGATGTGATCCGGGCTGCGTCCGGTGTGCCCGACCCGATCTCCTCCCTGTCAGAGCGGGATATGGCCGTTCTCACCGCGATTGCCTATCAGCAGCCGGTGACCCGTGCCGAGCTTGGAGAGATTTTCGGCGTTGAGATTGGCCGGGAAACCCTGAACCGCCTCAGCCGCCACCGGTTGATCGCACCGGGACCGCGCAGCCCGAGCGCCGGTGCCCCCTATACCTATGTCACCACAGATGCCTTCCTCACCCGTTTCACGCTGGCAACGATTGATGATCTGCCGGATCTGGACCTTGAAATGGCTCAGGAGCCGGATGAGGTTTAGAGCGTGCTTCTGAAAAGTTGACAGACTTTTCAGGTAAAAGCTCGCATCAGAATAAAGCCCGGCAGGTTCTGAGGGTGTGGAGGTTCCCTACCTTCGCCCCATCCCCAGACTGTCACCCCGGCCAAGCGCAGCGCAGAGCCGGGGTCCAGAGGCGACAGGCTCTGAGTATGTGACGTCTTCTTCGCTGGATACCGCCCAAGTGCATTCCTGAAAAATGATAGACTTTTCAGATAAAAGCACTGCTGCCAATTCAGGTTAAAGGGTGCAGGTGACGATCTCGGCTGGTGGCATAGGGAGAAGACAAGAGCCTGATTTTGAACGGACCTGTCAGCCTTTGCCTTCCACCAGATAGGCCTCATCGAACCAGTGTTCTTCCAGATTGGGGCCGTCGCCTATCCGGTCGATGACGATGAAGCGTCCCGGGGCACCCATGGGGGCGAGGACGCCGTGCCAGACGCCGCGATGGAGGTTGATGGACTGGCCGGGCTGGCTGAGAAAGGCCTGCAGATTCGTCGGGCGGCCATCGCTGTCAGCCGAGGCGACGACCACCAGCATAGGCACACCATCCAGCGGAACAAAGGCCTGGCTGCCGTCAGGGTGCCGCTCCACCATGTCTACAATGTGCGGAAAAGCGCGCGCCTTTGCATCAAACAGGCTGATCCCGGCGCGACCATCGGAGAAGTCCAGCAGGGCCCGGTCATGATGCCGTCCGCACATGCCCTGATTGATCAGCTTGTCCGGCGCGCCATCCACTTCAATCACCTCGCCATAAGGGGCAAACATTTCGGCGGTCAGGGGGGCAAGCGGCAGGGTTTTCGGCATTGGGTTGTCCTTTACAGCGTGCTTCTGAAAAGTTGGCAGACTTTTCAGACAAAAGCTCGCGCAGATATAAGGCCCACTAGGGCAGCAGGTCTTTCAGGCGGAATTCGGCGATCCGTTCAACCTGGCGGCAGGCTTCGGAAAATTCTGTCTGTCGGTCATTGTCGATACGGCGATGGAAGGCTTCAAGGATAGAGGCCTTGGTGTGATCACGTACCGCGATGATGAAGGGGAAGCCGTGTTTGTCCACATAGTGGGTGTTCAGCGTCTGGAAGGTGCTGCGTTCCTCATCTGTCAGCATATCCAGACCGGCCCCGGCCTGTTCAGATGTGCTTTCGGCAGTGAGACGGCCTGCGGCTGCCAGCTTCCCGGCGAGATCCGGATGGGCATTGAGCACGCCGAGCCGCTCTTCATCGGACGCGCTGCGGAACATGCGGCAAAGAGCATTGTGAATGCCTGCGGCGCAGTCATGGGCCGGGCCAAGTTCCAGAGCAAAGGCGCGTTCGGCAATCCACGGGGAATGCTCAAAGATTGAGCCATAGGCTTCAACAAAGGCCTCCCGGCTCATCCGGCTGGGCCGGTCGAAAGTCTGAGGCGGATGTGTCGTCTTCCAATGCTCGGCAATATCGATGCGACGCGGACACCAGACCCCTTCAAAGCCGGAGATATAGTCGAGAAACCGCTTCAGCCCGGCAATCTTGCCCGGTCGGCCAATCAGACGGCAATGAAGGCCGATGCTCATCATTTTCGGCTGTCCGGCTTCGCCTTCCGCATAAAGCGTGTCGAACGCGTCGCGCAGATAGGCGGAGAAATCTTCTCCTGTAACCCAGCCCGGTGAGGCGGCAAACCGCATATCATTGGCTTCAAGTGTATAGGGGATAATCAGCTGGTCCCGGCCATCCACCTCAAGCCAGTAGGGCAGGTCGTCGTCATAGGTGTCCGAGATATAGTCAAACCCGCCATGGTCTGCCACAAGCCGCACGGTATTGACGGAACAGCGGCCGGTATACCAGCCGCGCGGGCGTGAGCCTGTCACTTCCTCGTGCAGGCGTACGGCCTCGGCGATCGCTGCGCGCTCATCGGCCTCAGCCATATCCTTGTGGTCGATCCATTTAAGCCCGTGGGAAGCGATTTCCCACCCGGCGCTTTTCATCGCTGCCACCTGTTCGGGACTGCGGGCCAGAGCACTTGCGACCCCGTAAATGGTGAGCGGAATATCATGGCCGGTAAACAGCCGATGGAGCCGCCAGAACCCGGCGCGCGCGCCATAATCATAGATGGATTCCATATTCCAGTGGCGCTGGCCCTGCCAGGGTTGCGCGCCCGGAATATCAGACAGAAACGCCTCTGACGCCCCATCCCCGTGCAGAAGGCAGTTCTCGCCGCCTTCCTCGTAGTTCAGTACGAACTGCACCGCTATCCGTGCTCCGCCCGGCCATTGGGCATGGGGCGGATTGGGGCCATGGCCGCGCATATTGCGGGGATATCGTGTCGGGCCTGATGTCTCTGGAGGGGTCACTGGCGCATCTCCGGTGTATTATTCATTATGCCGTTATAGCAAAAGAATGATTGTGGTTTTTCTCAAATCTCAAAAAGGTTCTTCTTGTGATAGGGTGCTGTACCGGATGACAAAAGGCGTCATAAAGGCACGATCCCTTATCCGCATCTGCATGATCCCAAGAGGCAACAATGACAGGCTATCTGACGACCCATGTTCTTGACACAGCGCGCGGCTGCCCGGCAGAGGGCCTTGAAATCGCGCTTTACCGGATAAGTGATAACGAGCAGGTGCATCTGAAAACACTTGTGACCAATGCGGATGGCCGGACGGATGAACAGATCCTGCCCGCTGGGGATTTCGTCACCGGTACCTATGAGCTGGTCTTTCACGCTGGCGCCTATCTGGATGCAACAGGCACCCCGCCGGAAGATCCGCGGTTCCTCGACCTCATCCCCATCCGCTTCGGCATGAGCGAAGAAAGCCACTACCACGTACCGCTGCTGCTGTCGCCGTTTGGCTATTCAACCTACCGGGGGAGTTGAGGGGCGTTCGATCAGGTGGCCTAATAAAGACTGGATATGCTCTAACCCGCTGCTGAGATGCGTCCGGTGCGCTGGCCGGTGAAGAAATCCGGATAGCGATGTCTCAGGTCGTGCTGCACGGTGCCAAGACCCGTCGGGCGGCCGAGATAGAAGCCCTGGGCGTTGGTGCAGCCGAAGCCGGTGAAGAGTGTATACTGGGTTTCGGTCTCAATGCCCTCAACCGTGACGCAGGCCCCGAGCTGGGCGGCCATCTGGATGACCAGATTCACAACATTGCGGACATTGTCGGATTCTTCTGCTGCGACCACAAAAGAACGGTCGATCTTGATTTCATCCCATGAAAACTTGCTGAGATAGGACAGGCCTGAATAGCCGGTTCCGAAGTCATCAAGGGAAATCTTGACGCCCAGTGCCTGCAGGCTTTCAAGAATGGGCCGGGTATGGCCGAAATCGGAAATCAGCATGGTTTCGGTGACTTCCAGCTTCAGCCGTTCTGCGGCCAGGCCGCTCTGTCTCAGGACCTCGCTGACACAGTCCACAATGTCATCCTTGAGAATCTGTGCGATGGACAGATTAACGGAGATGTAGAGGTGGTCAGGCCACTGGGCTGCATTCCGACAGGCCGAGAGCAGGACAAATTCACCCAGCTCGACAATCAGACCGGAGGTTTCTGCAAGCGGAATGAACTCTCCCGGGCTGATCGGGCCAAGCTCAGGGTGGGTCCAGCGCGCCAGCACTTCATAGCCGATGCAGTCACCGGTGGTCATGCTGAATTGCGGCTGATAGGCGAGATGAATCTGCCCTGTCGAGATTGCGATCTTGAGATCACTCTCGATCATTTCCCGACGCTTCAGCCGGATACGCAGATCATCATGATAGGCTACCACACGGTTCTTGCCCGTCAGTTTTGCATCCGTCAGGGCCAGGTCGGCATTCATCAACAGACTGAAGCCTGGAATCTCGGCATGGCGTGATTCCGCAATGCCGATGGACATGCCAAGCTCGACCGTGCCGAAATTCGTCTCCAGCGGACCGCGAAAGCCATCCAGAACGGTGCTGGCAAACTGCTCGAAATCCCAGGCCACATTGTCGACCACAAGCAGGACCAGAAATTCGTCACCCCCAACACGGGCAACCACACAATCCTCTCCGAAAGGCTCAACAACGGCCATCAGCTGGTTTGCAACTGCCTCAAGGGCGGCATCACCCGCTGCATGACCCAGAGTGTCATTGACGCTCTTGAAGCCGTCGAGGTCGATCGCCAGAACGCAGACCTTGCCGTGATGGGTTTCGCGGGTGGCAAGCTGGTTCAGCGTCTCGTCAATCACCATACGGTTGGCAAGGCCGGTTACCTGGTCATGTCGAGCAAGAAAAGAATACCGGTCCGCGTTTGACTGGGCCAGAGCGCTGGCGGTTTTCAGTGACCGGTTCTGGCGGATGGTGATGAGAAGGAGAAGACTGCCAAAAACGAGAAGTGCGCGGATCAGCCAGGTCTGGAACATCTGCGAGTTTTCCAGCCTTTGCCGGATGCTGGTTGCCTTTGTCAGACTCTTTTCATAAGCCGTTGCACCAATGCTATGGAATATTCTGGACAACCTGTAGGCAGCGGTCAGAAGCCCTTCGGCATCAAGAGGTTGCCCGGGATCTGCGAACAGCGCATCGACCTTGGCAATTTCAGCCCGTGCATTGGCCAGAGACCGGGTGAGGGCGGGGTCAGCTGCAACAAGTTTGCTAAAGTCACCGTTTGACCATGTCTCAAGACGGCTTTTGACGATAGCAATCTGGATTCTGGCCCGTGTGTGATCTGTCGGGGCCCGCGAGACAGCATACTGACCGATTGAAGCGCGGAGTTTCTCAATCTCGATCCGGCCATTTGATGCGCTCCAGGACACATCGAGGCGTTTGGCATGTTCCAGAGAGAAATTGGCGTCTTTGATAACCACCCAGTGGATGCCCACGGCAATCGCCAGAACCGCTACACAAGCAGCCAGATAACCTTGCAAGGGGAGTGATGTCAGCCTCAGCATTGCGCCTGGTTCATTTTGCCTCAATGGATCGGGTCTGCCAGACGGAACGCGAATGGTAGGCCTCGACCTGCAGGTCAGGATTGTCATCAAACGGGTAGATCATGAAGAGCGGACCCTTGTCCTCAATACGCATGTAAGTGCCGTTGAGCTTGTAAGCCAGAACGGGGCCAAACGCGGCGGCATCGGACACCGGAATAAGGGCGCTGTAGTCATTCAGCGCGATAACCCGGATATCGCCGCTGGTGATGCCGGTATCATCCAGAAGATCCTTCAGCAGAACGCCCTCGAAATGCACCAGTCCGCTGTGCCAGGGCGTATGGGTTTTCACCTCGTGCCTTTGGAAGGTCTCCAGGTCTTTCAGGGTATAATGCTTCTCGGTGCCATCTGCCGTCTTGCCACTGATGGTCAGGATGATGTCCTGCGCATGGGCCAGTGTTGCCGGCGCTAAACTCATAACCAGCATAATTATTATTTTTATTGCAAGTCTGGACAGTCCTGTCACGGAGCCCCCTCCAAGAATTATTAGTAACTTTACGTAATCATAGTGAAGCCGTTTTGTTAAGATTTGATTGAGTTTACCACACGTTTGAGCCCGCCTTTCATGGGTCTGAGCCTTAGGGTTCTGAACCCCTAAAACAAAGGTGCATAGCGCCAGTTATCGGCGTCAGGTGTTACCTCATCGGGGTCATAGTCTGCATCTCTGAGCCGACGCGCAACAGGAAGATTATCCTCTGCTGCCTCATCGATCAGGCGACGGCCTTTCTCTTGGTCCTGCTTTGTGCCATAGCCGCGCAGAAGGGCGAGGCCGTAATTGAACTTGCCGACCGGGTCGCCTGCGGCCGCTGCCTGCCTGTCCCAGTCTGTGGCGGCATCAGGATTGTAGTCTCCGCCAAGGCCGTTATTGTCCAGCTGCGCCATCCAGGTCATGGCTCCGGTATAACCGGCATCCGCACAGGTCTCGAACACTTCCCGGGCCATCTGGTGGCGACCGCTCTTGGTGATCAGATACCCGGCGGCGCAGGAGGACATGTCGGTCTGGCCACGGCGGATATTCTCCATCACCCGTGCCATGCTCATTTCTTCGGGATTGAGTGTCCCGCCCGGATCAGTCTGGCTGGTCGGGTCCGCAAGGGCAGGCGCCGCCAAAAGGCTCAGAAACAGTGTGACCCTAATCAGCATTCCGGTGTCCTCCTCACCTTCGGCATTTCCGAATCATACCAGAAACAGAGAAGAGACGCACCCGGACCGCTTGCATTGTGGTGATTTGCAGCTTTATCGCACGTCAGGCGGGCGGAAGCTGAGGCCGTGGGCTTTGAAGATCTGTTCTATCCGACCATCCTGAAGAGCTGCATAGATGGCATCATCCACCGCATAGGCCAGGGGCCTGTAGGCGAAATGAACGGCCACGCCTGATGTCCAGGAGCCAACCGCAAATCCCGGTAGTGGAGGCGTGTGAACCGCAAGCCCGTCTTTCAGCCCGGCCTCCAGTTGGGCCAGCGGCCCCATGGCGGCCTTTGTTTCCTCTTCGGCCAGGGCTTTCATCGCCTCGGCCACGGTCGGGTAGCGTTTGACATTCTGCCCAAGCTGGCCGCCGGGAAAAGAGGAGAGATAGAAATCGGCAATGGAATCGTTCTCCACCGCCACTGTGTCATAGCGGAAATAGGCAGGCACCGGGGCGTCGTCCGGATAGGCCTTTTCGCTATAGGCAATGGCCACCTGCTCCACGTGATACTGCCCGGTGAACACCACCTGTTCCACCCGGCAGGCAAATTCGCTGTCATAGGGCACATGCAGCATGACATTGGCGACGGCTCCGCCGACAATCGGGCCTTTCCACACCCAGTTTCTCAGATCAGCCTCAAGATTTTCTCCAGCCGAGACAAGAGTAAACCGTGCTTCGACCCCGAGTTCCTCGGCGATCAGGCGGCCAATTTCAATATCGACACCCTTGATCTTACCGGCTTCCTCGTAGGACCAGGGCCGGAAATCCTCATAGGCTGCAAAGGTGATGAAGCCCCGGTCGTGGATGGTGTCCAGATCCTGGCCTACAATATCCCGCGAGGCATTCTGCGGCTTGGGCTGGGGCACATAATCCTTGCAGCGGGCCAGCGCCGTATCTGTTACGCCGATCAACAGCAGGAGAGAGACACAGGGTCCGGCGAGAGCCTTCAGCATGAGTGATGCAATCCTTTCAGCCCCCAAAGGTCAAAAGACGATGTCAGCAAAGACTGGATATGTTCTATCCAGTTGTTTGAAAGCATATTCTTATCCGAAAACCGCGTACACTTTTCGGGAATATGCTCTAGAGCCCATCCACTCTATGTTGGTTCACTTGACCAGTTTTCCTTGTTTGCTGACAAGGCGAGCAGTCTGTGGTGATCTGGTTGATCATAAAGACTGCTCAACGCCGCTCAGCGGGCAAGGAAAGCTGGCCTTCGGTGGGGTGATATGGTCCATCGTCGTCGTCAAAGACCTTGCACGATCTACCAGATCGAGCTGCGTTCTTTTCCTAGCCGAATAAACCATATCGCCTCCATCAAGTGATTCAACATAGAGTGGATGGGCTCTAATTCGCTGCCGACAGGCCGATGGTAAGCACTTCCGCGGCCTTTGCAAAGTCCGGCTTGGCGGAGGCCAGAATATTGGCGGCCCTGAAGGCAACACTGTCTGCAACAGGCGCGCCGGATTCCGTCTCAATGCCATCGGCAATGCCTGACAGCTCGGACTGAAGGGCTGTGGCATCGCCATCACCGCCTGTGGCCATGGCTTTCAGCTGGTCACGGATTTCGAGCAGGCGCGGGGTTACGCTGTCGAGCGCACCATCACCGGGGCGGGTTTCGATATAGGTACGGATTGCCCAGGCGGCTTTCTGACCCAGGAGTTCGCCAAAGGCCGGCATCTTGGTAATGCCGTTCTGGGTATAGCCATGCTGGAACCGCTCCACATACCATTCGTCGCCGTCCAGCTCTGCTTCCAGATAGCGGAGATCAGGAGCAAGACCACCGGAGACCACACCGAGCCCATGGCAACGGGCGCAATTCTGGTTATAACCGCTATCGCCGATCTCGATGGCCCTGGTCCAGACATCTGCACTCTGGCCGCGATAGGGGTTCTCCTCCAGCCATTCCTCACCCACATCCGGCAAGGCATCCGTGTTAACCGGCTGCGGTGCCACATCACCATGCCCGTGTACCAGCGATGGCGTCATGGCAGTGGCGATGATCACGCCCAGGACTGACAGAATTGTTCTGTTCATTGGTGTTGTCTCCTTCCCGTTCCCTGGAACTATTCTTAAAGGAGAGGGGTGGCGGAGGGCTACGGGACTTTGGTTTGAACAGGCTTCAACCCTGTTGCGACCTTGGTCCAATGGCAGGCGTCTGAGGCCACCCGTAAGCTTTTGAAAATCGTAAAGAGGTGCATATCTTTGGGAGGATATATGCGCAGTCTCATCAGCTTTCTGGCTGGTTTTGTGCTTCTGTCACAGGCCGCAATGGCGGAAATCGCCGTGCCGATGGTCTATCTCAAGCAGCAGGTGGACCTGCCGCCAACCCTGTCCAATCTTGACCCGGTGCCGGATGACCTGGGCGAGAGCGGAGCCCGGCTGGGGCTCGCGGACAATCTCACCACCGGCGGCTTTCTGGGGCATCAATACAGCCTCGAGACCGTGTATGTGCCGGTGGGTGGTGATGTGCTTGCTGCAGCCCGTGAGGCCCTTGCCCGCTCATCCTTTCTTGTTCTGGATGCGCCGGACGTCGTGCTGACAGCCATTGCCGATTTGCCTGAAGCAAAGACTGCGCTGTTGTTCAACGCATCAAGCGCCAGCAATGTCTTGAGAGGGGAGGCCTGCCGGGCCAATCTGTTTCACACTCTGCCATCCTATCAGATGCGCAGTGATGCCCTGATGCAGTTTGCCCGTGCCAGACGCTGGGATAGTCTGGCACTGATTGCAGGCGCGCATTCGGGAGACAAGGCCTTTGCCGAAGCGCTACGCAAGAGTGCGGTCAAGTTCGGCCTCGATATCGACGCAGAAAAGACCTGGCTGTTTGACGCGGATATGCGCCGCAATGCGGCTCAGGAAGTGCCTCTGTTCACCCAGGATCTGGGCGATTATGACCTGTTGCTGATTGCCGATGAGCTGCACGATTTTGGCCGCTATGTGGCCTATAACACCTGGCGTCCGCGCCCGATTGCCGGCTCTGAGGGCCTGCGTCCCGTGACCTGGGCCCCGGTGGTGGAGCAATGGGGTGCAGCCCAGCTTCAGAGCCGGTTCCGCAAACAGGCAGACCGGCCCATGCAATCACGGGATTATGCGGCCTGGGCTGCGGTGCGGGTGATTGGCGAAGCGGTGACGCGCACCAATGGGGCCGAGCCTGAGGCGCTACGGGCGTTCATTCTGTCAGACCAGTTCGAGCTTGCGGGTTTCAAGGGACGGCCCCTGAGCTTCCGGACCTGGAATGGTCAGCTGCGCCAGCCCATTCCGCTGGTGACCGAGCGGGCGCTTGCGGCCCAGGCCCCGCTTGAAGGCTATCTGCATGAGCATAACGAGCTCGATACACTCGGCATCGACAAGCCGGAAAGCGCCTGCCGGGCGTTTCAGTAACAAGACGGGAAGGGAGAGAACCATGGCTTTGTCGCGTCTGCTCACAGCAACGGCCCTTGTGGCCCTGATGAGCGCTCCTGTAGCGCAGGCTGCCGAAATCTGGGTGACCAATGAGAAGGATGACACAATCAGCGTCATCGATATCGCCACTCTGGAGGTGACCCGCACCATCCCCACCGGCGAGCGGCCGCGGGGTATCACCTTCAGCAAGGATTTCAGTCGCGTCTATATCTGCGCTTCAGACAGCGACACCGTGCAGGTGATGGACCCGGAGACGGGCAAAATTCTCCATGAGTTGCCGTCAGGGGAAGACCCCGAGCAGTTTGTGCTGCATCCCAATGACCGGCATCTCTATATCGCCAATGAAGATGATGCGGTGACAACCGTGGTGGACACGGAAACCCGCACGGTGATTGCCCAGATCAATGTGGGTATTGAGCCTGAGGGCATGGCCGTGTCGCCGGATGGCAGGATTGCCATCACCACATCTGAAACCACCAATATGGCTCACTGGATAGACACCGAAACCCGCAAGTTGTTTGCCAATACGCTGGTGGATTCCCGTCCCCGCCACGCGGAATTTGCCGCAGGCGGCAAGGAGCTGTGGGTGAGCTCAGAAATCGGCGGCACCATCACCGTGTTCGAGACCGAAACCCAGGCCGAGAAGGGCAAGATCCGCTTCGAGGTGAAGGGCGTGCATCCGGACCGGGTCCAGCCCGTGGGCTTTGAGTTTACCGCTGACGAGAAGACCGTTTTCGTCGCGCTCGGGCCATCCAACCATGTGGCGGTGGTGAATGCCGAGACCCTTGAGGTTGAGGACTATATTCTGGTGGGGCGCCGGGTCTGGCACATGGCCTTTTCGCCCGACAAATCCATGCTGTTCACCACCAATGGCGTCTCCGGTGATGTGACGGTTATCGATGTGGCCAAGCGCGAAGCCATCAAGTCAATCAAGGTGGGTCGTTTCCCATGGGGCGCGGCGCTGAGACCATAAGCATTCAAAACAACAAAACCAATTGTTCAGGAGGAACCCATGTTGAAATCCCTGGTGCTGGCACTGGCCTTCAGCCTCACGCTGCCCGCTCTTGCAAGTGCTGCTGCTGATGATGACGATGACGACCCGCAATTTGGTCTGGCCGGGCTTCTGTCTGCATCCAACAAGGAAGATCTGCCGCCGGTGATCCTGTCTGCGGGCGTGCCCCTGTCGGACAAGCCCTGGGTGCTCAAGTCCGGCACCTATTACGAGTTTGAAATCCAGGGCGATGGCAGTCAGGAACTGGCCCTGGTGGGACCGGAGTTCTTCCGGGCCATCTGGATTGACGAAATCGTGGTGGAGGGCCTCGAAATCCGTCCGCTCGGCCTCGACAGTATCGAGTTTGATGAGGCGGGCGAGATGGAAATCGGTTTCATCGCCCTCAAGCCTGGGTCATACTATATGAAGGTGCCGGGCTCTACCGGCGAAACACAACGGCTTGAGATTACCATTCAGTGACAGGACTATGCGTCCACAATCTCTCCTATGCCTATGGATCGAAGCAGGCGCTTGATGATGTCAGCTTCGCGGTCCAGCCCGGGCAGTTCTGCGCGCTTCTCGGCCCCAATGGTGCCGGGAAGTCGACGCTTTATTCCCTGCTGACACGTCTGTTCACCAGCCCCGACGGGCGGATCGAGATTGCCGGTATCAGCCTTGATGATGCGCCGCGTGAGGCGCTTCGGCGCATGGGGATTGTCTTCCAGCAGCCGACCCTGGATCTGGACCTCACCGTCCGGCACAATCTGACCTATTTTGCCGCGCTGCATGGCCTCTCGGGCAGGCGGGCTGAAACCCGTATTGATGCGGTGCTTGACCGGCTGGCCATGGGGGGCCGGGCCCGTGAAGTGGTGCGCCGGTTGAATGGCGGTCACAGGCGCAGGCTGGAAATTGCCCGCAGTCTTATCCATGAACCCGATATCCTGTTGCTGGACGAACCGACCGTGGGGCTGGATGCGGCCACCCGCCGGGCCATTACCGATCATGTGCATGATCTGTCCGAGGCAGACGGGCTGACAGTGCTCTGGGCCACTCACCTGACCGATGAAATCCGGGATACGGACCAGGTGCTGATCCTGCATCAGGGCAGGGTGCTGCGGGATGGGGTGGCCGGTACCCTGCGCGGGGACAGTTCTCTGGCTGACATGTTCCTGACCCTGACCGGAGAGGCCGGATGAGCGCTTATCTGATTGTGCTCCGGGCCATCATCCTGAGGGAGGCATTCCGCTTTGTGGGCCAGCGCAGCCGGTTCATCGCGGCCCTTGTGCGCCCGTTGCTCTGGCTTGTGGTTTTTGCCGCAGGATTTCGGGCGGCGCTGGGCCTGTCGATCACGCCGCCCTATCAGACCTACACCACCTATGAGGTCTATATCGTGCCGGGCCTCTGCGGCATGATCCTGCTGTTCAACAGCATGCAGAGCTCCCTGTCGCTGGTCTATGACCGGGAAATGGGGTCAATGCGCCTGCTGCTCACAAGCCCCATGCCGCGCTGGTGGCTGCTGGTCTGCCGGTTGCTGGCCAGCACGGTGATTTCTATCCTGCAGGTTTATACCTTTCTGGCCATTGTGGCGCTCTATGGCATCCGGTTTGACCCGCTCGGCTATCTCGCCATCCTGCCCGCGCTGCTGATTGCCGGGCCAATGCTGGGTGCCCTGGGACTGGCACTGTCGTCCACCATTCGCCAGCTTGAGAATTTCGCCGGGGTGATGAATTTCGTCATCTTCCCGATGTTTTTCTTATCCAGCGCGCTCTATCCCTTGTGGAAGATGGCCGAAAGCTCTGAGCTGCTGCATGATATCTGTGCAGTCAATCCTTTCACCCACGCCGTCGAGCTGATCCGCTTCGCGCTCTATCTCCAGTTCAACGGCCCGGCGCTCGGCTGGACTATCCTCGCCACAGCCCTGCTGCTGGCCTTAGCCCTCTGGGGCTACGACCCCACCCGCGGCATGCGACGATGAGGGGAAGGAGATCCTCCGACTTCCCCCAAGGATACTTTGTGGGCGTGGTGTGACTACAAAGTATCTTGAGAGCATCTGGAATGCGGAATTTGTTTGCTTGTAGAATGAAGCGTAGATAAACTGTTGATTGCGCAACTAGGTTGATAGCCTCGGGTCCAGAAATGATGCGGTGTGAAGAAACGGATTCAATCCAATGGGTTGGTCTTGAGGGTGATGGTGACGAGGCCGATTTGGCTGAGGATCTAGAGACCGTTTTTGATATTAAGATCTCCAACGAAGAATACGCTCACGTAACGACTCTTGGTGAGGCGTACGATATTATCTGTGAGAAACTTGCTAAAAGGGAGGGGCCTCAAACTAGGTGCTGTACTGCTATGGCATTTTACAGATTGAGCCGAGCTCTCGGCAAGACAGCAAAACAGCACCCTGCAATGAGACTGACCGTTCCTGAAACGAGTAATCCGAAAGATTTCAAGGAGATCCTCGAAAGAGAGACTGGTTTCAAGCTTGATTTCTTGATCAGAAACAGCCTGTGGGTTGATGTTCTTGATATCTTACGATGTACGACCTGGCTTGCTGCACCGATTCTGTTATCAGGCGTTGCAGCGGGCTTGGCAGGCATTTTGATTTTTGCCGCCTCATATTATCTTTGGAGAGTTGCAAGTTATCTCGATAAGGGTGTGTGGGTCTTTGAAGGGACTATAGGAGATTTGGCAAGAAGGACTTCTGACGCTCACATTGGTCAACTCATATCAAGGGGAGGTCAATGGAAAAAAGAAGACATCTGGCGGATTATGACGGGAATTGTATGTGATCATACCGGATATCCAAAAGACCGAATGAAGCCGGAGATGACATTCTTCTGATCGTGTCGATAGAGCTTTTGAGTGTGATTGAAACAGAGAGCTTTGATCTCTGATAAACAGGCATTCTGATTGAGACCTGCGTGGTTAATCCTTTCACCCACGCCGTCGAGCTGATCCGCTTCGCGCTCTATCTCCAGTTCAACGGCCCGGCGCTGGGCTGGACCACCCTCGCCACAGCCCTGCTGTTGGCCTTAGCCCTCTGGGGCTACGACCCCACCCGCGGCATGCGACGATGAGGGTGCTGGAAACAAACGTCGTACTTTGAAATTTGTTTCTGCGCGAGCGCTTATCTGAAAAGCCTATCGACGTTTCAGAAGTGCATTACAGGTTCCATAATGTAAATTATCAGACTCCATCATATCGCCGTCACAGTGCTGTTGCCCTCGCCTCTGGTAAACGCTCCAAGCCTGCTAACAACAAATATCCTGAAGAAAGGCGCTGATGTGGCTCGGTAGCTGGTACAGAGTTGCTGGATTTGTCGTATAAGTTGAAATTTATCCTCATGTATGCTTGGTGAGGCCATGCTCAGATACAAACATTTGCTGCCGGAGAAAGACATTTCAATTCTGGATGAAAAGCTTTCATACAAATGCGTCTTGCTTTCTGAAATGAAAGCAACTGCATCTTATCGTAACAGTTTATGCCGCCAATTGATCAATAGCGGATGTAAATATTTTATGGCTTGGGGGACAGAATGCGAGACTTGGCATGATAGTATGGATACAGCAGTTCTTGAAAAATCCAATTATGATGAAGTTCCTGCCGATGAAATGGTGATAACCACATGGCACGACGGTGAATCAATCGTAGACGTACTACGGTTTGCAAAAATTGATGCGTGTAAATCCTATACAGATGAACCACTTAACGAGCTGCTGGTTCTGGATACCTCAGAGCAAAATCGAAAGGCCGTTGTTCAAGAGTATTTTGAAAATACCCGTTAGATTTACTCAGAAATTTACAGTTAAAAAATGTCTACTCACACTCTAAGTCGAGAGCCATCGAGGGTGTCGCATTTGGGGTTTGCAGAGACACATCAAAGACCCGGCGGAGGAAATCGGTCTGGGCTTTGGCTGCCTGGTTGAAGAGTGCGCCTGGATGCCAGAGCAGGCCGAAATGGCCGCCGTCGATTTCTATCAGCTCTTTTTCGCCGGGGATCCTGTCGAAGACGGCGCGTTGCAGGTCGGGGTTGCAGTGGATCATTTCGTCATCGCGCCCGATCATCATCTGGACCGGCATGGTGAGATGGGGCGCGGTGATGAGCGGAGAGCACGGCACCGGCGTTGCCGGGATGACGCGGGTCACCCTGTTCTGCCAGCCGCTGCCGTGCCGCCCCCCATATTCGATGAACCAGCGGAAGGCCTGGATGGGTGTCAGGATGGACGGATTGTTGAGCTGATCCGGCGAGACCACCGGCATCGGGCCCGTGGTCTGGTCCGGTCCACCGCTGACATCTCCGTCTGAAAAGAGAGCGCTCATGACGTCAAAAGCAGACCCGTCTACCGGCCCCTCCGGCCAGTCAGCACCGCAGACCGGTATCTGGGCAATGATGGCGGCGACGTTGTCGATCAGAGCACCTGCAATCAGGGCCAGACCGGCCGTGTAGCTGTCGCCCCACAGAACGACGGGTGTCTCCGGAGGATGGGTCTGCCGCAGAAAAGCCACCGCATCGCGATAGCCGCGTGCCTGAATCCAGGGGTTGATTTCCTGTCTTGGTTCGCCGCCGCTCTGGCCGAAATTCCTGTTGTCATAGAGCAGAACATCAAAACCGGCGCTGAAGATCGCTTCTGCATAAGCATCGATGACCATGGTGATGGTGGCGCTTGTGCCGTGGCACATGACCACGATCGGCCTTCCCGTCCGGCCATGGCTGTAATGGTACCCGGCGAGCATTGCGCCTTCTGATGGGAAATGGATTGCTGTTCTCATGGTTTATCCGCCCTTTGCCTACGTCCGGTATCAGACCGTATTCCGATGCCGGATGCATGAGGCGGATGTCCCGACAGGGCGCGGATCTGACGGGATGGGCGGGACATGTGTCCCGCCTCGCGGGATGGGGGGGCTTATACCAACGGAATGAATTCCTGACGCATTTGACCGGGCTTTCTTCGTGTTTTGGCAAGAAGCGTTCGTCGATGTGGTGCGGGGTACCATAAGACGGGCGCGCCGCTGTCCAAAACGCGAAGAAAGCCGGCCTTCGGTGACGACAAATCGCCCGCTGAACTGCGTTGCTTCTCTTGACCAATACCCCGCATTGCCCTTCGAGAAACGCCTTGTCAGCAGACGATTTGATATCATCAAATGGGTCAGGAATTCATTCCGTTGGTATTACAAGGTTGGAGATCCAGCAGGAAATCAGGCAGACAGGAGGCTGACAATCAGCTCGGACCGGGAGCGGACGCCTGTTTTGTCATAGATGATGGAAACCTGGTTCCGGACGGTTTTCTCGCTCTTCCCCAGAGTATCGGCAATGTCTGAATTGCTGAGCCCGCGCGCGATCAGTTCTGCGACGGCGGTTTCTGCCCTAGTCAGGCCAAACGTGTCATCGATACAGGTGCCGTTGCTGGTGCTGGTGTCGGTGTCGGGTCCTGCAAGGAAGGCCCGCACCCGTGAACAGAACATTACCCAGGCCGGTTCGTGGTCGAGCAGAATATGGTTGGCACTGTCAAGCGGCACAAATTCGGCCCGGGGCATGGCGGCGGCCAGCCTGCGGCCTTCATCAAAGGGGATCCGCGCATCGTGTCGCGCGTGGAAGACAAGGGTTGGTAGGCTGAGTTTGCGGGCCTCTTCCAGCACATCAATCCGGTGCAGCACCTTGAGCGTTTCAACGGCTGTTTCGGGCGATGAGGTCTCGCGCTCCAGATCCTGCCACCATTTGTGCTGTCTGGCGGTTCCGTCGGGAATAAACAGGTTGGTGAACACCTGATTGAAGGCCGGAACATCCCGCCCCCAGCCAAGCCTTGCCAGGTTCAACAGGGTCTCGGCCTCAAGCGCTTCATTCCCGTCTGTAATCCGGGCCAGAAGCCCCTGCGCATAGGCCCCGATCAGCACAAGGCGTTCGACCTTGTTGGGATGGCGCAGGGCATAGGCGATGGCCAGAGCGGCGCCCTGGGACATGCCAAGCAAGGTGAAAGGCTCATCGAGCGTGGCGGCCACCGCTTCCAGATCAGACAGCCAGGCCTCGAAACTGATTGTGTCCACGGATCGGTCAGACAGGCCACAGCCCCTCAAGTCATAGCGAATGAACCGGTGGCTGCGCGAGAATTCAGCCAGCCAGTGCTGCCAGACCGGGCTGTCGGGGTCGCGGGAAACGTGGCTCAGCCAGGTTGCGGCCTTCAGGATGACAGGCCCCCTGCCCATCCCCGCAACCGCTATCTGCGTGCCATCCTCTGTGGTGACAAACGAGATATCCTGCGGCGGCAATGCTGCTTCTGACGTCATAAGGTGAGCCTAGGATCAAAACTCATTGCTCGCATCCATTCTGTTTATCAGGGAAGGGCGCGATCAATGAGTTTTGATCCTAGGCCGGGCTGCCGACGAGATCAACACCGGTCAGGTATTCAAATACAGCGATCCGCCAAGCGTTTGTGATTTGTTAACCATAACTTTATTCCGCTAAGAGTAGGATCCGACGAGAAACGGTATTCAGGTAAGCGAAAAGTGTGGCGTGTAGAAGAAGATCGAGACATGTTTGAAAGGGGTTTCTGGCCATCCTGCCGATGTCCACGGCTTTGCCTCTGCTGTTGACCAGTGCTCACGCGCAATGTGTCTCTGTTGGTGATACAGCCACCTGCTGTCATCCCGGACAAGCGTAGCGCAGATCCGGGAACCAGAGGCGGCAGGTTCTGAGTGTGGGGCTTCTTTCCGGCTGGATGCCGGATCAAGCGCGTTCCTGAAAAGTTGCAGACTTTTCAGACAAGAATACGCGACAGAACAAAGCCCGGGATGACACGGAGAGTGTGGCGCGCTCTGTGCCTCTGCTCCGCCTCCCTGCCTCTGCGCCACCCACAAACTGTCATCCCGCACGTGATGCGGGATCCAGAGCGGCCTTACCTCAGACACAGGCCTTTGCCTCACCCCTTGGGCAGAGCCTCAAGCTCTCGGCCTTCAATCTCACCACCGTCGGTCAGCTGGCGGATGCGGAAGAGGCCGTCGCTGGTCTTGTAGACAATGCCGACCAGCGCGTCATCGGGCAGCATATGGACCCCCAGATTGCGCGCCGTTCGGAAGGCAGCCTCATCCTCTTTCTGCCATTGGGCCTCCATCCGGCGGATCCGGTAGTTCAGCACCAGCGCCAGAGCGGCAATAAAGGTAAGAGAGGGCATCAGCACCCAGGCCATCTTGATCCAGTCCGGCATGGACTGGAGCGTGTCGAACATATCGAACAGGAAAGACCCGTTATTCTCCATCGTCACAACCCCGCTTGCGTTTCATGGAACCGCCAGAGAGAAACGAGAGGGGACAAGAACCCGACGCTCCCCCTCAAGGGGCACGTCTTCTCATATCTCTGGCGGACGGGGAGTTAGTAAACCGTATCGAGACGGTCGCACTGGCTTTTAAGCCGGACCCGAAGACCCAACTCTCTATGGCCAGTGCCTCCCCGCCCATAGAAACGTCGTGACGAATCGTCATGTGACGGTATCACATGAGTGAGGAGACACCATTATACGGCTGATGTCAGCCGCTCGATAAGGGGTTACTAAGCCCCAGGGCCGTATATGCCCGACCCTGATGCAACTATAGAGTGATTTGTCGGTTGTGGGCAAGGGGGATGTGGGGATAGTGGCCTCGCTAGTTATTTAGGCTGGTGGTTCGAAGGAGATTGGAACAAGCCCGACGACTAAAATGGGCGGAAACCGGACCTTCGCTGCAGGAGCCACAAAAAAGTACCGAAAGGGTGAAAGCAGATATTCAACAGACAGCGTTTTTAATGGCACCAAACTAATTGCCTTAAGCGATGATATCATTCTTCTGGAAAATCAAACGAGCACAGTATGTCATCGCGTATTGGTTGACAGTGCTTGCAAATGATTCAAGATTTGGTTGATTTCATTTTGCTACTTGCCCGGGAAGTAAGATTTGCCTGACAAACTTGAAGCACTCTTGAACGGCCTGAGGTTAGAATCCTCTAGCCCTGTCGCCAACGTGGAAGTTAGGCAAGACGTAGACCAAATCTATAAGTTGTTCGACCTAGAGCGCACGATACGGTTTTTTGGGCAGCGATATTGGGAAAGTGAAAGCCGCTTCGAGAGTGCAAGACCCGGATTGTTGCAATTAGAAAATGTCGCGGCGCATTCTTTTCAGGTTGCCAATACTGTTATGCTTTTGGGAGGTCGGTTTCCAAATCTCGACGTTAGTAGAGCAATCGAATTAGCCATCGTTCACGACCAACTTGAGATGATTACCGGGGACAAAGACCCAGTAGGGAGATATGGTGACGGTTCAGATACTCACGCATTCGGTGTGTCCGAACGGGAGGCAAAAACTGCCGAAGAAGAAGCAGCACTTACTGACTTTGTGAGTAATCTAGCTCCGAGCGCTGCTGGTTGCTACTACGATCTGATCTCTGAGGTGACTGCCGAGAAAACGATCGAAGCAAAATTTGTCAAAGCCGTCGATAAGCTACAAGCTTTGGCTTTTGTTAGGGTCAAAAAGGTTGGCGATATCGGCCCCTCTCATCTTTCTTTCACTATCAGATATTCACGAGAAGGAGCTAAGAAATTTCCTGAATTGCAACAATATTTTAGCTTGATTTTGAAGGATCTCTTAACTGATGTAGAACAAGTTTTTCCTGCGAGTTTTCACTCCTATTGCCAGATTGCTAGCGACATTTTGGATGGCGATTTTGTTCCACCACGAGACCAGTTGATGCGAGTTGCTCTGATTGGTAAGTCTGGTGTGGGTAAGTCGACCGTGGCTAAGCTGCTAAACTACCACGTGGGAGCAGAAAGGGTTTCTTCTGGTGCGATATGCCGGCAGATCGCAAAACTGCTTTTTGGCAATGACGACAAGTCTACTACTCAAACACTTGATGATGTCCTAACAAAGATTGATTCATCAATCTTTTTGAATGCTGCACTGCTTACCGCGCCAGTAGGGCGTTCGATATGTTTAGATTCTCTACGGTTTAAGTCTGATTACGAAATAGCTAGGAAACGTGGTTTCACGATCGTAAGGGTGATCGCATCTGATGACGTGAGGGTAACAAGACTGGCTGAACGTGGTCAGGGGTTCGACTTGGTGAAAGATGGCTCACATCGGTCTGAAACTGAATTAGACCATGTGGACGTGGATTATACTGTCGATAATAGTGGAAATATTGATGCGCTTGAAGCCTCCGTAAGGCCTCTGATCGGCTATTAAATGCGCAAGAACATTTTTCTCCATTTCTTGAACCGTGATACTCGCGAGATTTTCCGTGTTTATGATGTACTCCGACGGCCTGATCATGCAGCAATCTTGCGCCAACCTCTGAACGCTGCTGCCATTCTTTGCGAAGATACGTGCTACGCGCCTCCTGGATTTGTACTTGAGGATGATATTGCGTTTGAATTGTTTGAGGGCCAGTCGTCTTACCTTCGTACGGGCTTGATAAAGTTACCTATTCGTGAAAGGAGTTTGGTCGACTATGCCGAGAAAAAGCGCGGCGAATACGCTCCTGCGAGAAATCGATACTCTGGATTGTTCGATGACAGTAGGCTTATGTCTTTGTCTTCTTACAGCGATGCGCTGGTCGATCGAAAGGCGCAAATTGGGCCTGCCATAATTGCAGGTTTTGAAGGAGGAGTTGATTCCAAAGCAAAAGTTTGGAAGCACATCAAAGAAAATGCCTCAACTGACGCAATTGACAATCTCAGAGAAACACCGGCAATTCTTGCAGATCAAGGGAAAGCTTTGACTTGGTCGATCATCTCACCTCATCTGATAGACGAGACAGCTCCCATCCATAAGGAGATGAGAGATGCACTACAGCATGTGTATTTTAAAGAGTATTGCAGTGAGTTCAGGCTTATTTTGTTATCAGATGTCCCTTACATGCCAGAGCTGTTTTTCTTGCCTTCGGATCGTAAGGTTTACAGCTTTCGGAGATTGAAAGTGTTCCTTGAAGCTTTCTGTAGCTCGACACTGTTCCTCAGAGCGTCCGCTGATTTTATTACAAGAATGAGGCGAGCTACAGGATTTACTGATTTATTCGATGCGTATGTACAACTCGCGAAATTATACCCAAAAGATGGAGATTTGGCCTATCACGTTCGACGTTCGGTTGAAAAAGCTAAGTTCAAATGGGACGACATTGCGGCAAGAAGAATCGGTGTCTTGAGTGACCCTACTGAAATAGAATCTATTGAAATTGCAGATGCTTGCGCAGAACTTG
Source organism: Coralliovum pocilloporae (assembly GCF_030845175.1). NCBI lineage: Bacteria > Pseudomonadati > Pseudomonadota > Alphaproteobacteria > Hyphomicrobiales > Coralliovaceae > Coralliovum > Coralliovum pocilloporae. The sequence goes on from NZ_CP132542.1 coordinate 3,781,514, forward strand.
CGGCCTCACTATCGGCTGAGCACGGGTTAACTGCACGAGGGGAAAATTCAACTAAGCCTCTTGCAAAAGCATCCATAAGATCTACTGGAGATAGAAGATTGAAGATAGCAATATTTGTCGCCTTGGAAGAAGAGCTCGATGTCCTGCTGAAGCAGCTCGATTTTACGCGTGACGCCAGCGGCGGCGCCAGCGGTTTGATCGGCAAGATAGAAGTTGACGTGCTTTGTCCTCGTGAAATGGGTCGTGTTGCAGCGGCAGTCGAGATGACTAGGTATTTGGGTCAAGCACAGAAAAAACCTGAGATGGTTTTCTGTATTGGGCTTGCGGGTGGGTTTGCTGAAGAGAATGTTGATCCAGGGACCGTCATCTGCTGCGAGACGGTCGTCGATCTTGCAAATCGCAAGGTGATGGATGACAAAGATGGCAATGCGAACTCTAAGTTCAGAAGACGAGACTTCGAGTGCAACAGAACAGTTTACTCTGTATTGAAATCATCAGATTTCGGTTTGGATGATTGGGAAAGGTATTGCCGTGATAGCTTTGATTGGCCTGCTGGTCGCGTTCCTTCACTAAAAGAAGGGAAAATTGCGAGCGTCGATGAGGTTGTGGCAAGTGACAACCATAGAAAAAAAATGGTTGCAAGTGTTGATAAGCTTTTGGGTGTAGAAATGGAAGCTGGTGGTGTTTGCGCCGCAGCACATAAGTTTCTAGTGCCAGTGTCAGTGCTGAGAGTCGTATCTGATATGGCAGACCCATCGAAAGCTGATGATCAATGGCGGTCGACCGGTATGAAAACGCTAGCAGAACTTGTGAAACGGCTTCCTTTAGGTCAGGTAATCGACCTTGCTAAGAACTTATAGAAGCAAGGGCTCCTTCGTTCGCTAATATCTTCTTGGATAATGGCTCCAACGCACTTACATCGTTGATTTCACTCGGCAGTCGAACCCATCTGGGACTTCTATGAGTTGGTATATGTGACGCAAATTCTTCAGGTTGATCGCACTCAAAGGAGGTTAACACTACCACCGAGTTCTGTGCTTCTGAGCTATCTAATAGCCTCAAGCAATCGATTGCATCAAGTTCGATTGATTTGGTTAATTGTTCTACGGTCTGGCGAGGCAATCCGATTTGTTCTTGGAGTGTGCGAAATGAGGCTTCTTTCAAGCCCCAATGATCTCTAGAGAAGAGATCGATATCAACGCCTTTGAGGTACCCAAGGAACCCAAATGACTTTCCTTGACCATAGCTAGGATCACGTTGCGAGTTCACAGTCAAAACTCGGCCAAGGTTCTTGACTGATACCAATAACCGAAGGTGAACTAGATGCAAAGATTTCTCTGCTTCGACCAATGGAACCTGCTTCGAGAAAGCTGCTAAGACTGACGTCAGAGGAACAAAGCTCTCTCTATCTTTCCAAATGCTATCTAACTCATCTTTATCGGCGCAAATGACGTCGAATTTCTTTAGTTGATATGTTCTAAGTGGTGCAATGAACTCTTCAGATGATTGGCCTTCGGCACCCAGCCGTGACCTTAGAACAAATCTACCGGGTGCCACTCTGGCAAAAACTGTCCGATCTCGGTTTCGTAGCAAATCTTCCGACAAGCGAGCTTGCAGCGTTTTAGACTGCGTCTTTCCAAATAGATGTTCTGGAACTAATTGAAGCCGGTAGGCGGCCTCCAATATCTCTGAAGCCGATAATGGTTGGGTGGTGTTTCGAAGGACCGCTTCAGCGATTTGAAGATAGGAGTTCATGGCGATTAGGACTTGCGTAGAAACATTCGTAGAGCAATAGACCTATTGTTGATACTTCACGATGGATTACGTGAGGCTTATCGTGTGATTGTACGATGAAGTGACTTTGTTGGCTACCCTTCAAAGTCGGCTTGTGGGTCGCAAATGAATTCACTTTTTACATGCTCTTGTCTCAGGATGCGGAACACGTGCGCATTCGTTAGTAATCAAAACGAGACGTTAGCCTAACTTTTTGTGTTAACGGTCAAGCCATAGCGAACACAGTCGCCTATTGTTTGCAACCACTAGCAGAGCATATTGTCTTCCTCTTTGAGCGAATGTCTAAGTTGGGGCTGCCGGCGCAGCAAAAAGCACTACTTATCAATGTCGGCTAAGGGCCGTTTGCAATCGCTCCCCCCTCACCCCATCCCCTGTAAGATCCGCTCAACAATAAAATCAATAAACAACCGCGTCTTGGGGTCCTGGCGTTTGCGGTGCATGTAGAGGCAGGCCATTTGGACGGTGACGGGTGGGGTATCTGTGAGGATGGGGACGAGGCGGCCGGATTGCAGGTGTTCGGCGATTTCGAATTCCGGTTTGAGGATGATGCCGTGCCCGTCCAGCGCCCAGGCGGTGAGCACATCGCCGTGGTCTGATTCAAGCGGGCCCGAGACCGGCACCCGCTTGACGCCCTCTTCCGTCTCGAGCGGCCACTGGAATTCCGGCGCGCCGGGATAGCGCAGGATGAGGCAGTCATGCGCCTCGCTCTTCAGCGCTTCGATGCTGTCGGGCGAGCCGCGGGCGGCCAGATAATCGGGCGAGGCGCACAGCACCCGTCTGCAATCGGTTATCTTGCGGATGCGCAGGTTGGAATCTTCCGGGATGCCAAGGAAAAAGGCCGCGTCCAGCCCCTCTGTGGCCAGGTCCAGCTTGCGGTCAGACAGGCGCAGGCGCACATTGATCAGCGGATATTCAGCCCGGAAGGCCGGCACAGCCGGGGCAATCAGCCGTTTGCCAAGCCCGAGGGGGGCGGCCACATAGAGCGTGCCGCGCGGCACCTGTGTCACCTGGGTGATATCCGCCTCGGCCTCTTCCACCGCGTCCAGAATCTTGGTGGCCCCGCGATAGAACAGATCCCCCTGCTCAGTGGGGTTGATCACCCGGGTTGTGCGCTGGAACAGCCGGATGCCCAGATGATCCTCAAGCTGGGAAATCCGCGATGAGGCCACCGCCGCCGATATCCGCAGGTCGCGGGCCGCCGCCGAAATGTTGCCCAGCTCATACACCCTGACAAAGGTGCGCACATTATCCAGATAAGCCATCTTGTCCCCACTCCTGGCCCCACGTCTGACTCTACTTCCGGCATCCATCCGCCGGGCCAGTTGTTTTATTGTGTCAGTCTTCGGTTTTTTTTGAAACTGATCTCTTTTTTATGCAAATACACGACAATCACCCGCTGCGCTAGTGTGGTGCGATAAAAGACGGCTGGGAGGCTTTGATGGAAGAGCTGGTATTTATCTGGGACTGGGCGGCGTTTGCGGTGCGCTGGCTGCATGTGATCACGGCGATTGCCTGGATTGGCTCATCCTTCTATTTCATCGCGCTGGACCTGGGTCTGCGCAAGGCCCCCGGCCTGCCTGTGGGCGCACACGGGGAAGAGTGGCAGGTGCATGGCGGTGGCTTCTACCACATCCGCAAATATCTGGTGGCGCCGGAAGACATGCCGGACCATCTGACCTGGTTCAAATGGGAGAGCTATTCCACCTGGCTGTCGGGTGCGGCGCTTCTGGCCATTGTCTACTGGGCGGGTGGCGAGCTGTATCTGATCGACCAGACCAAGGCCGAGCTTGAGCTGTGGCAGGGCATCGTGATTTCAGCCCTCTCGCTGACCATTGGCTGGATTATCTATGACATGCTGTGCAAATCGCCCCTGGGAGAGCGGCCCACGGTGCTGATGGTGCTGCTGTTCGCCCTGCTGGTGGTGATGGGCTGGGGCTATAACGAGATTTTCACCGGCCGCGCCACCATGCTGCATCTGGGGGCGTTTACCGCCACCATCATGACCGCCAACGTGTTTTTCATCATCATGCCGAACCAGCGCATCGTGGTGAAGGATCTGCAGGAAGGCCGCAAGCCCGACCCGAAATACGGCAAAATCGCCAAGCTGCGCTCCACCCATAACAACTACCTCACCCTGCCGGTGGTGTTTCTGATGCTGTCGAACCATTATCCGCTGGCCTTTGCATCAGAGTATAACTGGGTGATTGCGGCGCTGGTCTTCCTGATGGGCGTGACCATCCGGCATTACTTCAACACCCAGCATGCCCGGGCCGGAAACCCCACCTGGACCTGGCTGGCCACCGCGCTTTTGTTCCTCGGCATTGTCTGGCTGTCCATGGCCCCCCTGCAGCAGGATGACCTGGAAACCTCAGAGGCCCGCACGCTGACCGGCCCACAGGCCGTGTTCGCCAAAGCGGAAGGGTTTGAGGATGTGATGGCCATCGTGCCCGGTCGCTGTTCCATGTGCCACAGCCGCGAACCCTTCTACGACGGCATCCGCCGCGCCCCCAAGGGCCTGCTGCTTGAAACCGAAGCCGACATCACCCTGGCCGCCCGCCAGATCTACCTGCAGGCCGGCGTAACCCCCGCCATGCCTCCGGCCAATGTCACCTTCATGGAAGAGGAAGAACGGCAGGCGATTGTAAAATGGTACCGGGCAGCCCTGAAGGAGCTGCCGCTGTCTATGGCAGTGCGGTGAGTGGGGGGAGATCCTAGGGGTGCTCGCTGTCTTGCGGCATTTTTCTATCATTCATTCAAACTAAAGTTGTGTTTTCCTTTCAGTCCAAAACAGACATTTACTTGCGGTTGATATAAGCTGACTTGTGTGCACCCAAATTGGTGTTTGTGGTTCTCGTATGACTGATGAGGCAAACTACTTCAATGAAGAGATTTTTAGATCCCGCACTCGCTACCCTAGTTGCCCATGGAGCAACACCACAGGGTATTAAAGATGCATTGTCTTCATCAAATGGTAGTCAGTATGTGAAATGCGCCTTTCAGGTAAACCCGTTCGCCTATGGAAGCCGCCATGCAAAAGGAAATGGGTTTACGAAAGAGGACGAGTTTAATAATGCGATGGTCAAGGCATGCCAAGAGAACGGTGTAGAAGTAGTCGCGCTTACTGATCATTTCCGTTTTGACCATTCTGAAAGTCTTAGAACGAAGTTGGAAGAGGCTGGGATCACGGTATTTCCCGGTTTCGAGGCAAATTCCGCAGAGGGAGTACATATTCTTTGTCTCTTTCCACCCGGAACAACCAGCTCCGATATGAATGAGAATGTTGGGGCTTGTGACATTCGAAATCGCGACGATCCTTCACCGATCGCCCGCAAAGGTTTTGAGGAAATACTCGAAGTCGTACATGATCGTGGCGGCATTACCATTTCGGCGCACGTAACCCAGAGTAATGGTTTGCTGAAGGCGCTCTCTGGTCAAACACGAATGAATGCGTGGAAGTCACCAATGCATTTGGCGTCAGCTATCCCCGGTCCACGTGGTGATGTACCTCCGGAATATCGACAAATTTGTCTCAATAAGGACGATGCACACAAAAGAGATCGGCCCGTTAGCTTTATCAACGCGTCTGATGTTTCAGCACCGGGAGATTTCGCAAAACCTGGCAATACGACCTTTCTCAAAATGACTGAGGTCTCGATAGAGGGCCTGCGACAGGCTTTTCTTGATGGTGAAAGCCGGGTCATGCTCAACTCAGACGAACTTCCATCCGAATTCACGCGAGTTGTTGCCGTCACTTGGGATGGTGGGCTGCTCGATGGTCAGTACGTAGCGCTGAATGCCGGATTGAATGTGATGATTGGCGGTCGTGGTGCTGGTAAGTCCACAATCGTTGAAAGCCTGCGTTTCGCCTTTGACATACCACCGCTGGGTGCAGATGCAGCGAAGAGCCATGAATCGATGATCAAGCATCTGTTGGGGTCGCATTCAGCGGTTTCGGTCTTGATTTTTTCGCCTAGCCCATCGCCTGGTTACTACTTGATTGAGCGCGCTTACAAGCAGGAACCACGAGTTAGAAATCAGTCGGGTGATATCGTGGCTGCCCTGAAGCCGGGTGACATCATTTCTGACTTGGAAGTTTATGGCCAGCATGAAATTTCTGAGATAACGAGGCATAAAGGTCAACTTGCCGAGCTGCTCGGGCGCTTTGTCAGTACGGATAATGAAGCGACGGTTAGTGAGGACAGGATCAAGGAACGCTTCCGAACCTCGCGAAAGAAAATCACAGCCCTTGGCGAAAAAATCGCCGAACTGGACCTTGCTTTGGCCGCACTGCCGGGACTCAAGGAACGACTCAAACGCTTCGAAGAGACCGAGCTTGCGACACGCCTGAAAGAACATGCATCTATCCAGCATGAACATCGAATACTCGACGACTTCTCCAAAGCTATAGCTGCATTTGAACAAACGGGAGACGCACTAAAGCCGGACAGGGAAACGGCATCAACCGTTTTACCATCAGAAGAAGAAGCGGAATTACCGCACAGAGAAGACTTGGCCAAAATCCAAGCGATTGCGCAGGATATGCACGAAGCCCAAGTGCAAGCGGCAAGTGTGCTGGCAAAAGCGGCTCAGAAGGCTACTACCGATTTGGTGGCGATACGCTCTGAGTGGGAACCAAAGGCCGATGCTGTTGAAGCGACGTACAAGTCGTTAAAGAAAGAGCTGGAGGGTGAGGGCTTCGAACCCGACACTTACCTGATCGTGAAACAACAAGTCTCTGTACTCAAACCGAAGCAAGCGCAGAAGGATCAGGCTACTTCGGAACTGGTAACCGAACAAAGGGCACGACAGGGCATAGTCGATGAATGGGAAAAAGCTGACCGAAAAGCCTACCGTGACCTTGAGAATGCGGCGAAGAGGGTCAGCAAAAAGCTAAAAGGCACGGTTCGTGCCAGTGTTCGCCCCAGTTCCGACCTGGGACCATTGGAGCAGGTCTTGCGGGATGGAACTGAAGGACAGATCAGTCAAGCCTTGACGAAGTTGCAAGAACTTGAAGATTTCCTGCCCTCGAAATTGGCTGCGACGATCCGCAAGGGTACGCAAGCGCTTAGCGATGAATTTGGCTTCACCAATTCATCCTCTCAAAAGATCGCTGCTGGGGGCGAAACACTGGCTTTGCTGGTTGAAGAAACGCGGATACCGCCTGAGGCTGTTATTGAACTCAACATTGGTCGGGATGGAGTCGAGAACTGGAAGGAACTCGACCGCTTGTCTGCCGGTCAGAAGGCGACGGCTGTTCTGATGCTGTTGCTGCTGGAGTCAGACGCTCCCCTGATCATCGATCAACCCGAAGATGACCTCGATAACCAGTTCATAGCCGGACATGTCGTCGAGAAAATGCGCATTGCCAAGAAGCAGCGCCAGTTCTTATTTTCAAGCCATAATCCGAATATTCCGGTTCTAGGTGACGCTGACCAGATCATTGGTCTTACGCCAGTCGTTGAAGATGGCCTAGACCGGACCAAGATTGAGCAAGAACTGTGCGGTTCTATCGATAAAGAAGAAGTCCAAGAGCTAATAAAAGAGCTTTTGGAAGGCGGCGAACAAGCATTTTCGATGCGTCGAAGAAAATACGGCTTTTAGTCATTGGAGTAGAGGTTATATTTTGAATCACTTTGTTTTTTGTGGAAAACTGACAGTCTTCGGGAAGGCATAAATCTGCTGCGCAAATAGCTCATCACTTGAACGTGACAGGGCATAGCGAATGCTTGCTCTCCGCCCATTTCCGTCGTCGATCTCATCTCGCTCTCCCTCGGAACCCCCATTCAAATAACTAGCGAAGTTATCCCCCACATCCCCCTTGCCCACAACCGACAAATCACTCTATAGTTGCATCGGGGTCGGGCATATACGGCCCCGGGGCTTGATAACCCCTTATAGAGCGGCTGACATCAGCCGTATAATGGTGTCTCCTCACTCATGTGATACCGTCACATGACGATTCGTCACGACGTTTCTATGGGCGGGGAGGCATCGGCCATAGAGAGTTGGGCCCTCGGGTCCGGCTTAAAAGCCGATGCGGCCGTCTCTATACGGTTTATCAACTCCCCGTCCGCCAGAGATATAAGAAGGCGTGCCCCTTGAGGGGGACCGTCGGGTCTTGTTCCCTCTCGTTTCTCTCTGGCGGTTCCATGAAACGCAAGCGGGGTTGTGACGATGGAGAATAACGGGTCCTTTCTGTTCGATATGTTCGACACGCTCCAGTCCATGCCGGACTGGATCAAGATGGCCTGGGTGCTGATGCCCTCCCTCACCTTTATTGCCGCTCTGGCGCTGGTGTTGAACTACCGGATCCGCCGGATGGAGGCCCAGAGAGAAAGGGAGTGGCAAAAGGAGGATGAGGCGGCCTTCCGCACGGCGCGCAATCTGGGGGTCCACATGCTGCCTGATGATGCTCTGGTGGGCATCGTCTACAAGACCAGCGACGGCCTCTTCCGCATTCGCCAGCTAACCGACGGCGGCGAGATTGAAGGCCGGGAGCTTGAGGCTTTGCCGAAGGGGTGAGGTCTAGGTCTGCGCCTGTGCCTGAGGCAAGGCCGCTCTGGATCCTGCATCGAGTGTGGGATGACATCCTGTGGGTGGCGCAGAGGCAGGGGTGGAGCAGAGGCGCAGAGCGCGCCACACGCTCCGTGTCATCCCGGCCCCCGAGCCGGGATCCAGCCCGGAAGAAGCCCCACTCTCAGAGCCTGCCGCCTCTGGTTCCCGGATCTGCGCTTTACTTGTCCGGGATGACAGGCGGGGGATGGGGTGGAGCAGAGGCGCAGAGCGCGCCACACGCTCCATGTCATCCCGGACTTTATTCTGTCGCGTATTCTTGTCTGAAAAGTCTGTAACTTTTCAGGAATGCGCTTGATCCGGCATCCAGTCGGGAAGACGTTCCACACTCAGAACCTGCCGCTTCTGGTTCCCGGATCTGCGCTCCACTTGTCCGAGATGACAGACTTTGGGTGGGGTGGAGGAAACGGCCTTTCCCCTCACGCCCATGTGTTCGGGGGTGAATGACTTCTGCTGATCTGTTGCCACACTCCCCCTGTATGAGCGGGGGAGTGCAGCGTTTGGCTGGCGATATTGAATTCTTGGACAGGATGAAAGGAGCGGATCATGAAACCGGTTCAACAGGCAAGACGTGGCCTGCTGGCGGGCTTCGCGGCGCTTGTGGGGCAGGCGTTTCTGCCGCAATCTCTGAAGGCGGCCCCTTTGACACCTGAGGGGTTTGAAGGCCCGTTCTACCCGACGCCCGGAATGCGGGTGAGCGACACGGATAATGATCTGGTGAAGATTGCCGGGCGGGTGCGCGAGGCCGGTGGCGAGATCATCACCCTCAAGGGCCGGATCACTGACCACACGGGCACCCCTCTCTCCGGCCTTCGTATTGAAATCTGGCAGTGCGATGTGAACGGTAAATATCTGCATCCGGGCGACAGCCGCCGCCTGCGCCATGACCAGGGCTTCCAGGGGTTCGGCCATGATGTGACCGATGATGAAGGCCGCTATCGCTTTCGCACCATCAAGCCGACCGCCTATCCCGGTCGCACCCCGCATATTCATCTGAAGGTACTGGACGGCGGGCGCGATATCCTGAGCACCCAGCTCTACATCAAGGATGATCCGCGGAATGCTGGCGATTTCCTCTACAACCAGATGACAGCAGAAGAGGCCGCACTGGTCTCCATGGTGTTTGACGATGAGCTTGACCAGGTGGAGGCCGTTGTCAATCTGGTGGTGTGAGGGCTGACACTGGGAGAGTTGGTATTCAAAGTACGATAGTCGACTGGTTTATGACAGGTTGTGACCGCAGTGAGCCTCCTCAAACTCCCAGGCTTTCTGATTTTCTCCTGCTTCGAGTAAGGAATATACTTTATAGATATCTGTTTCCGCTGGCACGTTGATACTGAGCAGATTCAGCTTACCACCATAACTCTCATACGTGCATCCGAGCTCTGAAAGAGGGCTCCAGAGCGTTTCAAAATCAGCCTGATCGCAGCTCCAGATAACTCTATATGTAGAATTCCCAGAGTCCTTTATTTTCCGGTTGAAGTGTAAAGTGCCATCTTCGACTTTGGCTGATACGATATCTTGATAACTTATGCCGTAAATGAAAAAGGGTGAATTGTTCACCGTGAAGTTCCCATCGCTGCATTGCTCCACCCACATTGTTTCTATGAGATCTTCGACGGGATCTAAGAAGTTCATCTTCATTTCTTCTGTCATCTGAAATTAGCCTGCCTATGTGGGAGATAACCTGGATCCGGCAATGGGTCTTTCAATAAGTGATAGAGAAGCTATAGCTCTATTCCAAGTCGCTTTCATGCTTCATTCATTGGCCATCACTCCCGATAAGCCACCGGATCAATAAACCGGGCATCCTTGTGCCAGGCCCAATAGGTGGTGCGGATGCTGTCTGTGACGGGGCCGACCTGCCCGTCGGCAACCGGGTTTCCATCCAGTCGGGTGACAGGCATGATGCCGCCTGCGGTTGAGGTGATGAAGACCTCCTCGGCCGACCGCAGGATATCCGGCGACAGGGCCATGGCCTGAACGGTGCGGCCCTGTTCCGCGCCTATATCCATGACCGTGCGGCGGGTGATGCCGGGCAGAACACCCTCTGCCGGGGTCAACAGGGTGCCGTTCCGCACGCAGAAGACATTGAACCCCGGCCCCTCGGCAATATTGCCATTGGCGTCGAGCAGCAGGGCTGTCTCCCCTCCCCGGTCGTAGGCGTGGAACAGCCCGGCGATCAGATCCAGCCAGTGGTAATTCTTGATGCGAGGATCAACACTGCCCGGTGGAATGCGGGTGGTGTCGGTAATCGTGATATCGAGACCGCGCTGCATCTGCGCGTCATTGGCCACAGAGCCATAGGGAACCGCAAAAGCCAGAAAGCGGTTGGTCGCATCGCGCGGGTCACGGCTGAAATTGCTGGCCGTACCGCGGGTGCAGATCATCTCCACATAGGCTTTCCGGTGGCCGGACAGGGCAACGCATCCATGCAGGATGGTGCGGATGTCATCGGGCGAAACCGGCAGGGTCATCCGCAACCTGTCGACGCTTCCCAGAAAGCGCTCCATATGGGCATCGAGGCGGAAAAAGGCCCCGTCCCACACATGCACCGTGTCATAGGTGGCATCGGAATGCAGGAAGCCATAATCCAGAACGGAGATCTTCGCCTCCGAGACCGGGATATACTGTCCGTCCTGCCAGGCCACCCCATGCGGATAGGGATGCGGGTCTCTGTAATGCGGGGCAAGGTCCGGAAACGCGTCAGTCATCTGCAGAGCACCTTTTATCGTTGGTCTATCTGCTCAGCATAGCCAGAAAACTTGACATATTTTGCCCGAAGATATGCTATAAAATGGCTGTTTTTGACCCTAGTTGAGCTTCAGGAGATATAATTTGCCCATGACGCTGGACAGGATAGATCGCAAGATACTCTCAATCCTGCAGCAGGATGCCCGGCTGTCAGCAGATGCTCTGGCGGAGCAGGCCGGTATTTCCCGGTCATCTGTTCAGCGACGGCTGAAACGGCTGAACGAGACCGGAGTCATTCAGCGCGATGTGGTGCAGCTCAACCCTGAAAAGGTCAACGCCCTGATGACCTTTGTTGTGGAGGTTGAGCTTGAGCGGGAGCGGGTCGACCTTCTGGATGAATTCAAGCGCTCCATGCTGGCGCTGGATTGTGTGCAGCAGTGCTACTACATCACCGGCCACGCGGATTTCATCCTCATCGTGCTGGCCCGGGATATGAAGGAATATGATCTTTTCTCCCGGCAGGTCTTTGTCGAGAACCCCAACATCCGCCGGTTTACCACCTCCGTGGTGGTGGACAGGGTCAAGGCAGGCCTTCATGTGCCAGTGGCCGAGGAAACCCTTCTGAAGGGGTGAGGGTTGAGATTGGAGTAATCCCCAGGCCCGCGAGAATATCATCGAAAACCGTTGTATTTGCCGCAGAGGGGGAAAGCATAGGTTTCGGACTAACCCGCTCTGGACCCCGCATCCCGTGCGGGATGGCGGTCTGTGGGAGGGGCAGCGGCCGGGAGGCATTCTACCTGCCCCGTGTCATCCCGGCCCCTGAGCCGGGATCCAGCAGGGAAGATGCCACACCCTCAGTGTCATACTGGATTTTATTCTGTCGCGTATTCTTATCTGGAAAGTCTGCAGCTTTTCAGGAACACGCCTGACCCTATATCCGGTCAGGAAGGCACCACAGCCCCGGAGCCTGGCACTCCGTAGGCTTCAGAGTTACCCGCTCAAAGCTCTCTCCTAAACAGCTGCCACCCGGGTCAGGAAGGTGCCGACTTCGTCGCGCAGGGTTGCGGTGCGGTCTGCGACGTCGGTGGAGGCTTTGCGGACGATTGTGGCGGCTTCGTTGGTGCGCTCGGCGGCGGCCCCGACGTCCTGGATGTTGTCGGAGACCTGCCGGGTGCCGCTATGGGCTTCTTCAGCGCGGTGATTGATGTCACGGGTGGTCTCGTTCTGCTGTTCAAGAACCCGGGTGATATCCTCGGCGCTGGCCTTGGCGGTATCCATAGTGGCGGTGATCGACTGCATGGCGTCAACAACCCGCGTCGTATAGGTCTGGATGTCGCCCACCCCTTCGCTGATGCGTTCGGTGGCGGTTGCGGTCTGCTGGGCCAGAGCCTTCACCTCGCCGGCCACGACAGCAAAGCCCTTGCCGGCTTCACCCGCGCGGGCTGATTCAATGGTGGCGTTCAGCGCCAGAAGGTTGGTCTGTTCGGCAATCGCCTTAATCAGGTCGACAATCTCGCTGATGGCGGTGGCCCGTTCAGAGAGGACGCGGATATCGTTATTGGTGCCTTCGGCTTCTGCGGTGGCGCGGGTCACGATCTCTGCCACTTCGGTGGCCTGTCCCTGCAGCGCGCTGATGGAGGTGGCAATGCCTTGCGCCGAGGCGGCAACGGTCTTCACATTGTCAGAAGAGGCGCCGGAGGCAGAGGAAACGGTGGTCACAAGCGAGCTGGTGCCCTGGGCTGCATCATGCAGCACGTTGGACGTCTCTTCCATCTCGCGCACGCTCATTTCGGTCGCCTCCAGAAGAGCGGTGGTTTTCTGGCGGAAGTCATCAACAATGGCGTCAATTTCCTTCTGCCGGGCCGCTCCGGCTTCAGAGCGGGCACGTTCTTCATCTTCCTGCATGCGCTCCACCACGCTATCGCGGAAGAAGCCCACGGCACGAGCAATCTGGCCGATCTCGTCTTTGGCTTTTGCCTGTGGCAGCTCGGCCATCAGGTTGCTGCGGTCATTGCCATCGGCCATGCCGCGAATGGTGCCGTCCAGTCTGGTGATCTTGCGCAGGATGGTTGAATAGACCAGAACAGAGAGACCGACAGCGACCAGGATAACCATCAGCAATCCGCCGATCAGCATCATGGCGCTCTGCTGCAGACCTGAAATATTCTCGGCCCGCTCAGCCCGAAGCATCCGGGCAAAGTTCTGCCAGAGACTGTCAATGACAACCACATATTTGCCGAATGTGGTCTCGATCTTCGAACGGTCGAGCTGTGACCCGTCGGTCGCCTTTTCAAGCTGGCGGCCATATTTGACAAGCCCGCCCTGCAACTGGCCGTTATAGCCGCCAAACTGTTTGGACAGATCCAGCACAGTCTGTTCCGGTGACAGGCCGATATCCTCATAGGTCTTGACCAGACGGCTGATCGTATCGGCAATGGCTTTATAGCCACCGGCATTGACGTAGAGCATCATCTTGGCCGGGCCGCCCAGTTCCTTCTTTTTCTCGAAGCTGCGGGCGGACTTCATCACCCGGGACAGGCGCACGGCAACGGATGGCAGTTGCTCAAGGGTCTGCTTGGTCAGGAACAGCTGGCCGCGATCGGTGATCTGGGACAGATGGGCAACCTCGCCGACACAGCGCATGAAACTGGTGACCTTGGTGCTGCTCACCTGATGCAGAGGTTTGGTGTCGACCACCTTGGTGACCTTCTGGCCGTTGACATCCACCTTTTTGCGCACTGCTCCGGCTTCATTGAAGCAACCGGCAAACCGCGGGTAGGCAGCGGCATCAACCACCGGAGTCTCTGCTGCGGGGCGACCCTGAACCTTGGCCATTAGAACCGGCCAGCTGGCCTCAATCAGCGCCTGGCCTTCCTGTCGGCTTTCTGCAGCTTTCAGGCCCGTCCAGACATCATTGAGAAGATATCCGCCAAGGCCAAGCAATGGCACTGTCAGCGACAGCACGAAAACCATCAGGTTCTGCTTGATTGAGAGTTTGTTCATGTGCCCCATCCAACCACTCACATATGTAGTGTGCCTAGTTTTTGGGCAATCGTATTAACAAGTAATTATTTTTACTTAAAATAATACCGCAAAAGGGCAATTATATTGGTATTTATTACTATAATATACATCGCAATGTTTGAATGTATTATAGGTAAGACAGAGTATAGCCAGCGCTATATATCTGTTTTCAGGTTGCTTAGGGTCAGAACGCACTGCAAATCGGAAATGTTCTGTCGCGGGATCCCGGCTTGGCGCTTCGCTTGACCTGGAGGACAGCGGATAGCTGAGGTGGTGCAGAAAGCTAAGCGTTCACCCAGTGTCAAAGCAGTGGACCGCGCAACGGGTATTTTCAAGAAAAGACAGAAAGTATTTCGTGAAACCCCTCGTTTTTCTTGAAAACCGATGCCTGTAAGGTCAGACTCCATAAGAACATGCTCCACAAAGCGGAGCCGGGAGAGACCTCATGACCACTGAAGCCCTGCCTATACGCCGGGAGATCCGATTTCTGCTGAACGGACGGGATGTCAGCCTTTCTGATGTGCCCGCGAGCCGGACAGTGCTGGATTTCCTGCGTCTGGACCAGCGCCTGACCGGCTCCAAGGAAGGCTGTGCGGAAGGGGATTGCGGGGCTTGTACCGTGCTGGTTGGCAGTCTGAAAAATGGCGCGCTCTGCTATGAAACGGTCAATGCCTGTATTCGCTTTCTTGCCAGTCTTGATGGCTGCCACGTGGTGACTATTGAGCATCTGCGGGGGTCCGATGGCAGTCTGCATCCGGTGCAGCAGGCCATGGTGGACGAGCATGGCAGTCAGTGCGGCTTCTGTACGCCGGGCTTTGTCATGTCGCTTTATGCCCTCTGGATGGAACAGCCCGAGCCGAGCCTTGAGGCGATTGAAACCGCGCTTCAGGGCAATCTCTGTCGCTGTACCGGTTATGAGCCGATCATCCGCGCTGCGCACGCCATCAGCCGCTACGGTACGCCTGCCTCTGATGCACTTGAGGCAGAGCGGGAGGCCGTGCGTGCCCGGCTGGAGGCGTTGAGAGACGGTGCGCGGGTCGTGACCGGACCGGAGGATAATCAGGCCATTCTCCCCGCTGATGTGGATGATTTCGCCGCCGCTTATCAGCAGCATCCGGAGGCAACGATTGTTGCCGGGGCAACAGATGTGGGTCTGTGGGTGACCAAGTTCCTCCGCCCGATCAGTCCGGCCATTTTCATTGGTCATCTGGACGGGCTGCGGCAGGTCTCGCTCATAGAGAATACGCTGACCCTTGGTGCGGGCCTGTCTTATACGGACAGTCAGGCGGCGCTCACCGAACATGTCCCGCATCTTGAAGCCTACTGGAAGCGGATTGCCGGCTGGCAGGTGCGCAATATGGGCACAATCGGCGGCAATATCGCCAATGGTTCGCCAATCGGGGATACCCCGCCGGTGCTGATCGCTCTCAGGGCTGAATTGAGCCTGCGCAAGGGAGACCATCGCCGCCGGATGCCGCTTGAAGACTTCTTCATTGATTATGGCAAACAGGATCGCCAGCCCGGCGAGTTTGTCGAGGCAGTCCATATTCCGCTGCCGTCTGACGGGCAGATTGATGCGGCCTACAAGATTTCCAAGCGGCGGGATGAGGATATCTCGTCTGTGGCCATGGGGCTGAGCGTGTCCGTTGAGAACGGCACCATTACCGACTGCCGGATTGCCTGCGGCGGCATGGCCGCAACACCGAAACGGGCGAATGAGGCAGAGCAGGCTCTTCTGGGGCAGCCCTGGAGCGAGGCCACGTTTGAGGCCGCAGCCGTGGCCATTGCCAGGGATTATACACCGCTTGATGACTGGCGGGCTTCATCTGACTACCGGATGATGGTGACGCAGAATCTGATCCGCCGGTTCTGGCTCGAGCATGGTGACGATGCCAAAGGCTCCGGCTCTATCCGGTTGAGCGCGTGAGGGAGGGTGATCCGATGACAGAGACCATGACCACACGCAGCAGCGGGATCAAGGGTGCCGTGCATACGGACCTGAAGCATGACAGTGCCATCAAGCATGTGACGGGGCGGGCTGATTATACCGATGATATTCCGGAACCCGTCGGCACATTGCACGCCTATCTGGGCGTCTCGGACGTGGCGCACGGGCATATCCGCGCGATGGATCTGAGCACGGTGGAACGCGCGCCCGGTGTTGTGGCTGTGCTGACGGCCGAGGATATTCCGGGGCATAATGATGTCTCACCCACGGGCCGCAACGATGAGCCGGTCTTCCCGACCGACAAAATCGAGTTTCACGGACAGCCGCTCTTTGCGGTGATTGCCGAAACACGGGATCTGGCCCGGCGGGCGGCGCAGCTGGCTCAGCTGGATGTGGAGACCCTGCCCCATGCCCTTGACCCCGTAGAAGCCCGTGAGGCTGACTATCCTTACGTGACCGACCCGCTGACGCTGAAGCGTGGTGATGCGGCCTCAGTGCTCGATCAGGCGCAGAACCGGATTGCCGGGCGCATGGTCATTGGCGGTCAGGACCACATGTATCTGGAAGGTCATATTGCCTTTGCACTGCCGGGCGAGGATGAGGACGTCTCGGTCTTCTGCTCCACCCAGCACCCGAGCGAGGCCCAGCATATGGTGGCCCATGTTCTGGGTGTGGCGTCCAACGCGGTCACCATCAATGTGCGCCGTATGGGTGGCGGGTTCGGCGGCAAGGAAAGCCAGATGAACCTGTTCTGTGCCGTGGCGGCTCTGGGGGCGAAAAAACTCAACAGGCCCGTGAAAATCCGACCCGATCGCGATCAGGATATGACCGCCACCGGCAAGCGCCATGATTTCGTTGTCGATTATGATGTGGGTTTTGATGATCAGGGCCGGATTGAGGCTGTGGCTGGAGATTTTGCTGCTCGCTGTGGCTATTCCTCCGATCTGTCCGGGCCTGTGACGGACCGGGC
Source organism: Coralliovum pocilloporae (assembly GCF_030845175.1). Lineage (NCBI taxonomy): Bacteria > Pseudomonadati > Pseudomonadota > Alphaproteobacteria > Hyphomicrobiales > Coralliovaceae > Coralliovum > Coralliovum pocilloporae. Next base: position 3,798,517 of record NZ_CP132542.1, read on the forward strand.
GCTGTTTCACGCGGATAACGCTTATTTCTATCCCCATGTGCGGCTCTCAAGCCATCCGATGAAGACCAACACGGTCTCCAACACGGCCTTTCGTGGCTTTGGCGGCCCGCAGGGTGTGATTGCAGCAGAGCGGATGATTGAGGAAATCGCCTATGCGCTTGGTAAGGACACGCTCGAAGTCCGCCGGGCCAATTTCTACGGCGAGGGCCGCGATGTCACCCCCTATCACCAGACGGTCGAGGATTGCGTTATCGGACGCATCATCGATGAGCTGGAAGAGAGCGCCGATTATCAGGCTCGCCGGGCCGAACTTCTTGCAGCCAACGGGGCAAACCGGATCATCAAGCGCGGTCTGGCGCTGACACCGGTCAAGTTCGGCATCTCGTTTACGGCCACCTGGTACAATCAGGCAGGCGCGCTGATCCATATCTACAATGACGGGTCCATTGCGCTCAATCACGGCGGCACCGAGATGGGCCAGGGGCTGAACACCAAGGTGGCCCAGGTGGTGGCTGATGCCTTTCAGGTGGATATTGACCGGATCAAGATCACCAAAACCACCACCGAGAAAGTCCCGAATACGTCGGCCACCGCTGCCTCGTCTGGCTCTGATCTGAACGGCATGGCGGCTCTTGATGCGGCTGAACAGATCAAGGCGCGGCTCGTGGCCTTTGCGGCTGAGCACTGGCAGGCAAAAGCAGAGGATATCCGCTTTCTGCCGAACCGGGTGGCAATTGGCGCTGAGGAAATCGCTTTCTCCGACTTTATCAGACAGGCCTATATGGCCCGGGTGCATCTGTCGGCGGCGGGTTTTTACAAGACGCCGAAAATCCACTGGGACCGGGCCAGCGGCCAGGGGCGTCCCTTTTATTACTACGCCTATGGTGCCGCCTGTTCCGAGGTGGAAGTGGATACGCTCACCGGTGAATACCGGGTGCTGCGCACGGATATCCTGCATGATGTGGGGCGCTCGCTGAACCCTGTTCTCGACAAGGGACAGGTGGAAGGAGCCTTTGTGCAGGGCATGGGCTGGCTGACCACGGAAGAACTGTGGTGGGACAGTCAGGGACGTCTCAGAACCCATGCGCCCTCCACCTACAAGATTCCGCTGGCGTCTGACCGGCCCCGGATTTTCAACGTCAATCTGGCGGACTGGTCGGAAAACCGCGAAATGACCATCAAGCGGTCAAAGGCCGTGGGTGAGCCGCCCTTCATGCTCGGGATTTCTGTCTTTGAAGCCCTGTCCATGGCCGTGGCCAGCGTTGTGGATTACGCGGAATGTCCGCGCCTTGATGCGCCTGCCACACCGGAACGGGTTCTGATGGCCATTGAGCGCCTGAAGGCAAAGGCAAAGGGAGGTAATGATGGCTAGCTTTGCAAGCACGCCCGCAGCCTTTCTTGAAACTCAGAAGACTGTGGTCGAGATTACCCTTTCCGAGGTGCGGGGCTCGTCTCCGCGCGGGGCGGGCACCTTTATGTTGGTCTCAGAAAAGGCGTTTTGGGGCACTGTCGGTGGTGGCCGTTTCGAGCAGATAGCCATAGACCACGCGCGTGCCATGCTGAAGAGCGGAGAGGAGCAGGACCGTCTGGATGTGCCCCTTGGCCCTGAAATCGGCCAGTGCTGCGGTGGTCATGTGACGGCCTCATTCAAAATCATCAACCCGTCTGACCGGGCACGGATCAAACGCCGGATGCGCTCTGAAGAAGCCGCGCGACCTCATGTGATTATTCTGGGGGCCGGTCATGTGGGCCGGGCGCTTGCGGACCTGCTGCAGCATCTGCCGGTGAAGGTTCAACTGGTGGACAGCAGGCCCGAGGAACTCGGTCGCTGCACGGCCCGTGTTGAGACCTGCCTCAGTGCCCTGCCCGAATGCGAGATTGCCGACGCACCGCCGAAAAGCGCCTTTGTGGTGCTGACCCATGATCACGGGCTGGATTTCCTTTTAACAAGTGCAGCCCTTGACCGGGGAGATGCGGCTTATGTGGGGCTGATCGGATCCGCCACCAAACGGACCCGGTTCGAGCGATACAGACTTGACCAGGACGGCGATGGGGACTGTTCCGGCCTGACCTGCCCGATTGGCGCAGGTGGTCTTGACGACAAGCGGCCAGAGGTGATTGCCGCCTTCGTTATCCCTGAGATTTTATCGGCTCTGGCGAAGGCCGGAGTGATGGAGAAAGGAGGCACGCATGGGAAGACCAGCTTGCCTGAGAACGTTTCAGACTGAGAAAGTTTCAGACTGTGAGACACCATAAAACCCGGCTCTGACCGGACCTGAAGACCAGAAAGAGATCAAAGAGAAACTGGCGCATCCGCTCCTCATACCGGAGCAGCGGCACAGAAGACTTGCGCCTGATTGACCCCGCGGGAGGCGGGAACCGGCCCCATCACAGAGGTGTTCGGGCCAGAGGAGGAGACGAAAATGACCCCTAACGGAACCGGGCAGAGTTACAGCTACAGCCTGTTCTCTCGCCATGATTTCAGTGCCTTCTGGGCGCTGTTCACGGATAACCTGATTAACCTGATTGTCCTGTCGGGCATCTGTCAGTTTGTCTTTCAGATGCCGGCGGAGATCGTCTATGGCCGCATTGTGCCGGGCGCGGCAGTCGCCATTCTCGCCGGTGTGATTGTCTACACGCTTCTGGCGAAACGCGTGGCAGAACGCGATGGCCATGATGTGGCCGCCATGCCTTACGGTATTTCGACCCCGGTGATGTTCGTCTATCTGTTCGGCGTCATCGGACCCATTTACTGGTCCACCAATGATCCGGTGCTGGCCTGGCAGGTGGGCATTGGTGCGGGCTTTATCGGCGGCATTGTTGCAGGCCTCGGGGCGATTATCGGCCCGTTCCTGAAGCGGATTACCCCGCGTGCGGGCATGCTCGGCACGCTCTGCGGCATCGCGCTTGTGTTTATCGGCACCGTGCCGCTGGCACAGGTCTTTGTTGACCCGCTTATCGGCTTTGCCTCGCTGATTATCATTCTCTGGGGTCTGGTTGGCCGCTTCCGCCTGCCGTTTAACATTCCCGCCGGTCTTCTGGCGTTGATTGTCGGCACTGTTGTGGCACTTGGTATCGGTAAATCCACCATCACCGTGGATGGTATGGGCTTCTATCCGCCCCTGCCCTACATTGGCGACCTGATTGCCGGTATTCAGCACCTGTTTGCCAACCCGGAACTGTTCCTGGTTCTGGTGCCGGTGCAGATCTACAATTTCATCGAGACCATGAACAATGTGGAAGCGGCTGAAACCGCAGGCGATCGCTATCCGGTGGCCACCTGTCAGGTGACGGACGGTGTCGGCACCATGATAGGCGCCGTGTTCGGCTCCCCCTTCCCCACCACCGCCTATATCGGTCACCCGGCCTATAAGCGCATGGGCGCCCATTCCGGCCATGTGATCGGCGTTGGGGTGGTCATTCCGCTGGCGGCCTTCTTCGGCCTGCTTGCATTCCTCAACAATCTGATCCCGGTGGCAGCCGCTGCACCCGTGCTGATCTTTGTGGCGCTCAGCCTCATCACCAACACGGCTCATTCGGTGAAGCCTGCCCACATGGCGGCGGTGACGATCGCGATGATGCCGCATGTGTCGTCCTTCCTGATGGTCAAGTGGGGCTCTCTGATGGGCGCGCTTGGGGCAAGCGGGGTCGAAGGTCTGCCACGCCTTGGCGATGAGGCCCTGACCGCAGCCCTTCTGCAGCAGGGTGCACATTTCACCGGCCATCAGGCGCTCAGTCAGGGGGCCATCCTCACCGGTCTGATCTGGGGAGCGATTGTGGCTGATGTGATTGACAAGCGCTTCCGCACCGCTGCAGGCTTTGCGCTTGCTGCCTTTGTCATGGCGCTGGTGGGTATTATCCATTCGCCAAGCCTGCAATGGCCGACCTTCAGCCATATCTCGATCGGATATCTGCTTGCTGCCGGCTTCCTGTTCCTTTACCCAATGCTGCACAAGGATGAGGACCTGGAAAACCATGCGGTGGTGACCGACGAGGTGCAACCCGAACGGGCCGGATAATCTGGCACAGTAATTTCTGAACTCATCCGGGGGCGGGCTGGTCCGCCTCCGGTCTTGCCTTGATAAAGAACCAAGATGATGACTGACACCCTGCTTCTGCGCGGCCGCGTTCTCTCCTTCAAGTCTGAGCCCCAGGGCCCGGACGATACCGATGCCTTCACCTATCTGGAGGATGGGGCGTTGCTGGTCTCAGACGGCCTGATCCGGGCGGTCGGGCCTTATGACAGTCTCGCACAAGAGGCCGGGGATGCCCGTCTTGTGGACCATCGGCCCAACCTGCTGATGGCCGGGTTTATCGATACCCATCTGCATTTCCCGCAGGTGCAGGTGATTGCCTCCTGGGGCGCGCAGCTGCTCGACTGGCTCAACACCTATACGTTTCCGGAAGAAACCCGCTTTGCCGATGAGGGCCACAGCGCCGAGATGGCCGGGCACTTCTATGACCAGATCATCGCCCATGGCACCACAACGGCCGTGGCCTATTGTTCTGTTCACAAGGCCTCGGCAGACGCCTATTTCTCAGAAGCCGCGCGCCGCAACATGCGGATGATCGGCGGCAAGGTGCTGATGGACCGCAACGCCCCCGATGGCCTGCGCGACACACCACAGAGCGGCTATGATGACACAAAGGCACTGATTGAGGCCTGGCATAACAAGGGGCGCGGACTCTATGCCATCACCCCGCGGTTTGCCATCACCTCAACCCCTGAACAGATGGAAATGGCAGGTGCCCTGGTGCGGGAGCATCCCGATTGCTACATGCAGACCCATCTGTCTGAGAACCATGATGAAATCGCCTTCACCAAAGAGCTGTACCCGGACGCGCCGGACTATCTGGGGGTCTATGAGCATTATGGGCTTCTGACGCCGAAGGCCCTGCTTGGCCATTGTATCCATCTGGAAGAGCGCGAGATTGATGTGCTGGCCGGAACCGGGGCAAAACCGGTCTTCTGCCCTACCTCGAATCTGTTTCTCGGCAGCGGGCTGTTTGATGATGCAGGCCTGCGGGCGCGCGGCATAACCAATGCCATTGCCACCGATATTGGCGGCGGCACCAGCTATTCCATGCTGCAGACCCTGAATGAAGGCTACAAGATCCTGCAGCTCCAGAACCAGAGCCTGCACCCCTTGCGCGCCTTCTACTGGATCACCCGCGGCAATGCGGAAGCCCTGGGCCTCTCAGGGCAAATCGGCACACTCGAGGCAGGCGCCGAGGCCGATATCGTCGTCCTCAACGCCAGCGCCACACCCCCCATGGCCCTCCGCTCAGAACGCACCAGAACCCTCTCAGAAGAACTCTTCATCCTCCAGATCATGGGCGACGACCGAGCCGTGGATGAGGTCTACGTGGCCGGGGTAGCGCAGAAGGGGGTTGGCGGGTAAGCCGGGTGATGGGGGGCTTTAGGGGCACTCACGAAACGCTGATTTTGAACAGGATGGGCGGTAAGCTGAATTTTGATGCAAGTGCGAAATCAAGTGAGGACTCTGGGTAAAGCGGACTCTGAATAAATTGCTCTGAAACGCGATACCCCTTCTTTCTCTTGAGCAAATATTAGCTATTACAAGCACGTTGCTTATTTGGCAGCCTTATTGTAGCGTCTGCAACTATAACGTTTGTGAGATTCTGATTTGACGACGCTTTCCCCGAATATTGAAAATCGTGTCCGAAAACTCCCGAAGCCGTCAACATCGGCTCAAGGTTTGCTCCCCCTTTTTGAGGCTGTGAGCAACGCATTCTTTGCCATTGATGATAGGACTGAGACGGAAGCCACGCATCGCGGACAAGTTCGAGTGACGGTTCGTGAACTCTCAAGCATGGACAAAATCCAGATCACTGTCAGTGATGACGGAATAGGTCTGGATGACGACCGCTTTGAAGCATTTTGCGAAGTAGATACAGATTTCAAAAGCGAAAAAGGTGGTAAAGGTGTCGGACGCCTCTACTGGTTAGATGCATTTTCGAACACAACCGTATTGAGTCGTTTCATGGGTGAATCGGGCCCACAGACACGAGCCTTTCAGTTCAAACTTTCTAACGAAGAACAAATCGAAGATACATCGCCAGGTGACCTTGGCGAGGCACCATCTGGTCTTGGTACTGTCGTAATTTTCTCTGGCTTGCGTGCCGAGAGTTATAGAAAGCAGTTTCCCAAGAGAAGGGACACTTTCTTACGCTATTTCAGTGCACACTTTATTTCTGATTTTTTGGTTGGGAACGGCGCAGAAGTTATTGTCGACCTCGACGGCGAATTGTCTAAATACCCACAAGCTGTGTCAGACCTGGTCGTGGGTGAGGCATACAAGGGAGATACGTTAGAGCACGAAGAGTTTGGCTCCTTAAGTATTACTGGCTATACTTGTAAGCCTGAAGCTAGTACAGGTCTGGATGGCACTCATCAGTTGCATCTTTTAGCGCACGGTAGAACCGTCGAGCCTAGGAAGATTGACAAGCTTCTCGGAGTGCTCAGAGTCAGCCGCGAAGATAACGAAGACCTTGTTTTCCATGGTTGTGTTTCCGGTCCTTACCTTGATCAGCACGTCAATGAGGGGCGCACCGCTTTTAATTTAAAGGAGTCAAAGCTTCGGGAGCTTTGCCGTTTCTGTGCAGACTTTGTGAAGGAGAGTTTCATTTCCGAGCAGATAAAAGAGTTCGAAAAGGCTCGGAAGAAAGACTATCAAGATTTTGTTCAGCGCTACCCAATTTACGGGTTTGCCGATGATGATACGCAGTTGGATCGGGTTCCATTCGCAGCTCGCTCTCCTGAGGAGTTTGCCACAGGACTCGTAAAATATCAGATCAGGCGAGATGAAAAAAGGCAAAACGATTTAGAAAGAGTGATTAGCCTGTTGGAGCAGGATAATGATATCTCTGAGAGTTTTGCAGATACGCTTACTTCGGCGACTCGTGAACTGCAAGATTCGGAAAGACTGGCGCTGGCTCAGCATGTGGTACGCCGCAAATTGGTTCTCGAATTACTTGAGAAGCTTATCACACGCATTCGGGCACGAGGTGATAAAGAAGAGGATTATCACCTCGAGAGTACATTGCATTCATTCATAGTCCCGATGCGTATCAATGGAGCGGACCCCTCGCAGGTTGAGTCTACAGCGCATGATCTTTGGATTGTTGACGAAAGACTGGCGTTTACACGGTCATTCTCATCAGACCAAAGACTTGCTCAAACGTTGGAAAACTCTGAAAGCGATGTACGTCCAGATTTGTTCGTGTGGAACCTTGCTCATGGCTTGGGTGTAGTCGACCCCAATGTTGTAGACGCTGAAGTTGATGTGTCTGAACCGCTGAGGAAAGTCATGATTGTAGAGTTCAAGCGACCAGGTAGGCGCCAATACGGTAAGGTAGAGGACCAAATTGAGCAACAGATTACAAAATACCTCCGGCAGTTAAAGGGTGGTCAGATCGAAGCTTTCAATCGTCAAAAGGTCCGAATTGCAAACGACTGCCTGTTTTACGTTTATGTTATAGCGGACATTGTTGGCGACCTTGAGGAGCAACTTGGTGGTTGGACAACCACAGCAAACGGTGAAGGTCGAATTCGGAGCTTAGACAACGATTTTAAGGGTTCAACTATTGAAGTTATCCAGTGGCAAGATTTGGTGAATGACGCATGGGTCCGTAATGAGGCGACCATCCGTGCCGCAGGCTTGTCACGAACGAGACCACTACGAAGCCGTAAAAAATGAAGAAACTCATTTTTTCCAAGCTGGTTAGGTGTATTTTCTACCAGAAAGCCGTTGGATCGCTTTCACCATTTTAGAACTGGGAGTCGAATCTCTCGGATAGACTCCAAGGAAACGTTTTGAGCCCTGAAACCCATATCTCGACAACCTGTCCAGTTCCAACTTCCTATAAACCCGTTCATCAATTCGATATATATGGTCTTTGAATTACGGAATCACGGCAACAGTTTACTGAATCCTGCCTCTCACATAGCATCATCTTGCCAAGTAATGGATAGCCGTGATCAAGCCACAATAGATAGAGCATTTTGTGCGAAAACGGGTTCACCTCAAATGCTCTATCTCTTTGTTTCCAAGCGTTTTCTTATCCGAAAACTGTACACCTTTTTCGTGAATGTACTCTAACGCGCTATTCTGGCGCATTCTGTGATGATTTCTCCATTCAGCGTGTGCGCTGTCTCGTGGACTGTGATTTGAATAATTTCGTCGCCCAGTCCTTCAAAATCTCCGCCCAGGCCACTTTCTATGGTTTTCATGCATTCATCCGCGTAACCATCACTCGCAATCACCAATGGCTCTTTGTTTCCCTTGATGAAGATCTGAAGTGGAATCGGGTCTTCAACTTCGGTCTCTCCAATAGAAACCTTCTCTATTTGAGACAGTGGAATGCGATATTCTGAAAATTTTTGAAAAGCGTAGCTCGGCAGGCTTGTCGTCAATCCAATCATTAGAAAAGAGCAAAAGAATTTCCTGAGTTTCACGTCTCACCTCGTCCAGTCCGATTATTTCAGGGTAAATTACGGTGACAGTTTAGAAATTACGGTGACAGTTTACGTAATTCGGTCTCTCTTATGGCATCATCCTGCCAAATAGTGTGTAGCTGCGATCAAGCCACAATAGCCAGTAAAATGCACCATCTGAAATGTGAGGCGCAACTCGTAAACTGTCACCGCAACACCCTCATCTCAGAGGACGTTGCTCATGCCTTTGCCCCTAACCCAGCCCAATCTCCCGCTTGCGGCGCATAACAAACGCATCCAGCTCTTCTCTTGTGCTGGGGTCCATGTCAGGAACTGTGAACTCTTCCAGCAGGGTTTGGGCTTTCTTGCGGCAGCGGGTGGCCATGTCGTTGGCGCCTGCGGCGTTCCATTGTTCGTAGCTGGAGAAATCCATGATGTCCGGCATGGCAAACGCGTCCCGGAAATGGGCCAGCGTAAATTCGTCGCCCAGATAGTGGCCTGCCGGGCCGATCCGTCTGACTGCCTTGAGCGCCTCGTCGAAGCGGTCGAGGGAGATTCCGCCTGCATAGCGGGCCATCATCTGGTTCTGCTCATCATCGGCGATGAATTTCGCGTAGCAGATCGTCAGGCCGCCCTCGTCCCAGCCTCCGGCGTGCAGCATCAGATTGGCCCCGGCATTCATCGCGGTCATCAGGGTGGTTGCCCCTTCATAGCCGGACTGGGCATCAAAGGCTTTCGATGAGGCGTGATTGGCGGATGTCCGCCATGGCAAACCATAGAGACGCGCCAGCTGACCAACGGCAGAGGTAATCAGCGCAACTTCAGGCGTACCGGCCATAGGCGCCCCGGACTGCATCGAAATCGACACCGTATATTGTCCATAGACCACCGGGGTTCCGGGACGATAGAGCTGGAGATAGGCGATTGCGGCCAGGGCCTCAGCATTGACCTGCGCCAGCGTGGCTGCAACGTCGGCCGGTGTGTTGGCCGCAGCAAGCACGAAAGGCGAGCACAGGACAGCCTGCCCGGCATCGGCAAAGACGCGGGCTCCATCCAGCATGGCCTGATCCCAGACCAGAGGCGAATTGCCCGAGGCATGCATCCAGATTGCAGTAGCATCGTCCATAACGTCACCGGCCACAATCCGTGCCATGGCAACGCAATCTTCTGCCCGTTCCTTTGATGTGCCAATGCCAAACAGCGGCAGCTCTGTTTCTGTCATATGATGTTGCATCATGATCAGATGGCGGTGGGGAACGGGGATATCCATCGGCTCACAGGTGAACCCGCCTGCCATATGAAAACTGCGGCAAGCCTGGGTCAGGCGTGCGAAATTGATCACGTCCTGTTCTGTTGTGGATCGCCTTATGCCATCCAGATCACGGGTGAATGGTGCGCCCTTCATCGTGCAGAACACGCTGGTATTGCCGCCCATGGTAAAGCCCGTTTCAGCACCCCGGCCCTGGACCCGGAACTCGGATGGCGCTTTCCTGACCAGATCCATCAGCAGATGGCGGTCAATGCGCACGCGCTCGCCCTGTATATCCGCCCCCGCTGCGCGCCATTCGCTCAGCGCCTGAGGGTCGCGGAATTCAATGCCCACCTCTTCCAGAATGGCCATTGAGGCGTCGTGGATGCGCTGCAAGCCTTCCTCATCCAGAACCCTGATCGGATTGAGGTTCCGACGAACCGGGGCCAGTCTTGGTTTTGCGGCCTGGCGCGTACGCACGCGCGCTGTTCGGCCAGACCTCAAACGCGACATGACACCCCTCCATCAACGGTGATTTCGGTTCCGGTGATGTAGGACGCGTCATCGCTCGCGAGGAACGCGGCGGCATTGGCCACATCCCAGGGCGTTCCCACCCGGCCCAGAGGAATACGCGCCGCGCGCTGCTGGTCCAGTGCATCCCAGTCTATGGCGTCCGGAGTATCTGATTTTTGTATGGTGACCTCACGCGCCATCGGTGTGTCGACAAACCCCGGCAGAATGGCATTGGCCCGGATTCCGTGCGGGGCAACCTCTGCAGCCAGGTTCCGTGTGAAGGAGATGATCGACCCTTTGGTGGCGTTGTATCCGATATAGGGTGTGCCGAGATACCGAAGCCCGGCGATTGACGAAATGTTGGTGATGACACCGGCACCGCGCTCCACAAAATGCGGCAGAGCATGCTTGGTGGGCAGGAAAACCGCCTTCATGTTCACATGGACCATCAGATCCCAGTCTTCCACCGTGCTGTCCATGGCGCCGCCTGTGCGCAGAATGCCAACATTGTTCTGCAGGATGTCGATCCGACCAAAGGTCTCGAGACATTTTGCAATTGCTGCGATGACCTCGTCCTCACGCGTCACATCAGCGGCCACAGCATGTGCCGTCCCGCCTTCTGCACGGATCAGGGTGCAGGTTTCCTCCGCTGCCTCCAGATTGAGGTCAAGCGCGCATATTGCGGCGCCGTCCCGGGCCAGCCGAATAGCTGTGGCCTTGCCGTTCCCCATGCCGCCATTCCCCATACTGCTGGTCATAGACCCGGCACCGGTAACCAGAGCGATTTTTCCTGCCAGTTTTCCTGCAAGACGCGTCATGATTTATTCCTCATTGGATTGCAGAAAAGCACTCATGCCCCCATCAACCGCCAGCACCTGGCCGTTGATGTAAGACGATGCTTCAGACATCAGAAAGGCGACGGGGGCTGCAATCTCCCCTGGCTCAGCCCACCGTGCGGCAGGCGTGCGGTTCTCGATGCGCCGGACAAACTCCTGATCATCGAGAATTTTCCGGTTCATTGCAGTCAGCACATAACCCGGTGCAACAGCATTGGCGCAAATGCCCTTTGCGCCGAAATCCGCAGCCAGCGAGCGGGTCAACCCCGACAGGGCCGCCTTGGAGGACGCATAGTTCCCGATGCCGGGGCGCGGATGGCTGGCCGCAATAGACGACACAGACACGATGCGCCCCCGCTGCGGCCCTGGATTGGTCAGCATGATACGGCCTGCTGCCTGCGCCAGAACGAAAGGTGCCAACAGATGCAGCTCATAGATAGAGCGATAATCCTCGACGGTCTGATCCAGAACATGCCCGTGATTGGTAATGCCTGCATTGTTGATCAGCCCCCAGATGCCACCTGCCTGCCGGCTGACGTCCTCCACCCAGGCCCGGCCTCTGTCGAAATCGGTCAGGTCAAAGGCAGAGGCGCGGGCATCAATGCCTTTGCCTCTCAAAGCTTCCGCAGTGTCTGCTACGGCTTCGGCATTCACATCCTGCAGCCAGAGTTGCGCGCCCAGTTCTCCGCAGAGCTCTGCCATGGCTGCACCCAGCCCGCGCGCCGCTCCGGTAATCAGGATGGCCTTGCCGGTGAGTGAAAAGGCCGCCGCATTCATGATGCGATCGCGGTTTTATCGCTTTCGAGGGCCGCATTGACCGCTGGCATGACCTGGTCGCAGAACAGCTCCAGCGAGCGGAGTGTGTTGGCGAACGGGATTGAGGCAATCTGCATGAAGACGCTGAGATGCGTGATGCCGAACTCGCGCGCTTCAGCAACGATACGGCGGGTGACCTCTTCAACATCACCGATAATGGCGCGCTCCATGACCAGATCGAGATCGGGTTCATTGTCGAAGGGCACGATCTTCAGATCCGCTCCATCCATCAGCGGTTCAGGTCGGCGCATGTTGAAGGCCATCCGGGCATGAATCAGAACCTGTTCTGCCGCCGCGCGGGCATCAGCCTTGTCTTTGGCGATATAGACGTAACGCTGCACAGCAAACGGGAAGTCATCACCCGACAGCCCGTTTTCTACCCGTGTTTCCCGGTAAAGACGCCGGGCTGTTTCAACGATGGAATTCGGCCCGATGGCTGGCGTTGTCAGCGTCTCTGCACCGTAATCAATCATCTTCTGGCGCATTTCAGGCGCATTGCCCACAGCGAAGGTGCGAATGCGTTCCTGAACCGGTGCGATGGAAAGGGCGGCATCATGGATGTTGATGTGATCACCCTGATAATCGATCACGCCGCTATAGACGCCCTGTTCAATACAGTCCCAGATTTCCAGCCCGCGCATCAGGCGATCATTGATTTCAAACCCGAACTTCTTGAATTCGCGGGGCTGATATCCGGTGCCGAGACCGAGCACCAGACGGCCCTCGGTCAGCTGATCGGTGAGACAGATATCCTCGACCAGGCGCAGGGGCTCGTAGAATGGCATCACAACAACGGCCGGACCGACCTTTATCCGCTTGGTCTGGCCCGCCATATGGGCTGCCGTCATCAACGGTGACGGAGAAATGCAGTAGTTTGACAGGTGGTGTTCTGCGAACCAGGCAAGATCAAACCCGGCGTCATCAACCATGCGGGTCATCGCGCGCATCTGGTTGAACACATCCGCATGGCTGGATCCGTCCACGGGTTTGGTCATCAGGTTGAACAGCGAAAATTCCATGCCACCGGCCTCCACATTGCCATCACTTAATCTTTCAGGGAGCACTGTTCCCGAGATGAGAGCTGTCGACAAACGGTCAATTCTAAAGCACTGGAAAAGGAATTCTTATGCAGACCGGGCTTCATCCCGTAACCAGGTGAGGAACGCCTGCACGCGGGGCTGTTCTATGCGTCGTTCAGGGCACAGGAAGAAGTAGGAGAATGGCCCTGGTACTGATTGAAACGGCAGAGCGATCAGCTGGCCGCTTTTCAGCAGAGGCTCGGCAATGATGTTGCGGACAACGCCAATCCCCTGCCCTGCTGCTATGGCTGTCTGGGTCGCACTTGAATCGCCGAAATATCCACCATGTTCGAAGTCGTCCGGGTTGCCGCCATTGACTTCGATAACAGTGCGCCACTCGCTGAAATTTGTATCGTGCAGAAAGGGAAAGCCTTTCAGATCGTCGATATCCGACAGGCCGTCCAGCGCAGGGGAAAGCCCGGCTGAGGCGACCAGCAGATGGTGCTCGCCAAACAGGCGTTCCTCATAGACACCTCTTGCGCCACCGGTTCCCCAGCGGATGGCCACATCTGCGTCTTCCTGCCCGAAATCCGTTCTGGCGACGGTTGACAGAGTGACCAGGTCAATGGCCGGATTTCTGCTTAGAAATGATCCGCACCGTGTTGCAAACCATGTGGATGCAAAGGATGGCAGAAGGCTGACGGTCAGGGTTGATCGGCCGGACCCCGGGCCCAGTTCCTGAACAGTTTCCCCCAGTTCATTCAGGGCGTTTGTGACAGCCTCCAGAAACCGCTCTCCCTGCTCTGTCGGGACGATCTGGTTGTTCTTGCGCCGAAAGAGGTCCACCCCCAGTCTTTGCTCCAGCAGTTTGACCTGTTGACTGACCGCGGGCTGTGTCAGGTTCAGCTCCGCTGCAGCCATGGTGAAGCTCTGCAGGCGTGCGGCAGCTTCAAACGCGATCAGCGTCTGCAGGGGTGGCAGCGTGCGTCGCATCCGGTTGCTGTCAAAGCCCACGGGTTCCAGCTTTGACAGGGCGTTGGGTCCAAGTTGATCCAGTTTTGTCTGAAGGGCGCGTCTCATAGCCTGCTCTGCATAATCAATCGTTGGGCAAAGTCTAAGCAATTCCATCTTGTGGTCAACGCTCTCTCTCCGCCAGAACTCATCTGGACAGGAGGATGATCAACATGCTGGACCCGAGTGATTTCATTTCTGCCATGCGGAAGGCACCAACGCCGGTCTCAATTGTGACGACCAGCGGTGAGCACGGCTCTCATGGTGCAACAGTCAGCGCCGTGTGCTCGCTGTCTGCCGCTCCGCCCTCCGTCCTGATCTGCCTCAACAAGGCCAGTCGCATTCTCGGGATGATAGAAGAACACGGCGTTTACTGCGTGAACTATGCCGCGCAACAGCACAAGGACCTCGCCCTGGCTTTTGCCGGTGTGCCTGACTATGCAGACAGGCGCTCGTTCTCCGCCGATCTGTGGGACACAGACCCACAGGCCGGCCTCCCCATTCTGCGCGAGGCCGCTGCAGTCTTCTCATGCCTGCACATCGAGACCGTCAGTTTCGGGTCCCACCGGATCATGATTGGCAAGGTGGAACGGACAGACTGGTCTGACCAAAAACCGCTAACCTACTGGGACGGCAATTTTCAGGGTATCCATTGCCTTTGACGGTTTGGGGGATGCAGCCTCGCGAAAGTGTCATATAGCAAATATTGTGATTTGTGTCGGAGCTTACTCCGATGCGAGGGATACTAGCATTTGAGCCATAATCGCGTCTCGTCGTACCACCCCTGTCGGCTTTCCTGTTGTATCCACGGAAATGAGCACCGGCACATCTTCAGAAAGCATTGCTCTAAGAGCTTCAGAATTGGTGGTTTTTGGTTCAACGGAAGTAGTCGTAATTGCGACTAACTCTTGCAGCATCCGGATACCCTTGGGCATCCCCTTTTCAATCGCCTTGATGAATCTCCGTTGTTGTTCTCTGCCCTGCGCGTCGCTGAGCGCGTCACGAAGTTTCACGCCCATAGTAGAGGCGATGAACAGGCCGTCGGAATCTACAAAAATCACAGGCATGTCTGCATCTTGAGCAAGCAGAATATTTAAATAGTGGTGTATCCCTCCTTCAGAATAATAATTTCCGCGGCCGAGATGAATGGTGATCGCAACCTTGTCTCCAGGGGAGAGTGTATCGCGACGCATACGAAGTGCTTCATGGCTGCTCTTCTCGATTATATTTATGGTATGTATATCAGCTTCCGCGTCTGATGATGTGGGGCGAGTGGCCACTTCAGAATGTGCAAATTGTGTGAATTTTACCGCTATCCCGCCCGCAGATACTTCTGAAATTCTTTCAGAATACGCAACTAATGCGTAAATGATTAATGGAAGGAACATCAACGCAATAAATGCTCCGTCGCCGATTTTTTCGAGTAATCCTAGCTCGACAAGTAAATAAAGAAAAATCAACCCAATGATTAAAGATAATATGCTTGCAGTCAGTCCGATTTTTTTTGTTTTAGACGAGGGTGTTTCAAAACTTGGCATGTCCATCAAGAGTCTCCAAGAGATATTTAATTGTAAATGACGCTTATTTTGCGTCTATTTAATCGGCTCTTTCATGATCTGACACGCTCACCTTGGCCTATCTCTAACAGAGGTTATCAACCAAGGGAGCTCTGCCGACAGCCGGCCTCTCACCCGTCAGGTATCCTGCCGGGCCAGTATTTTGGCGATCGTGTCGGCTTTGTTGTCAGCGACTGAGGCGTTGAGGCCCATTTTGTTGGCGATCTTTACGACGTCTGTTTCTTTCATGCGCATCAGGGAAGATTGGGTGAACGGGCCTTTGGTTACAGAGGTCCACATCCGGCCTTTGGTTTTTTTCTGATCGTGCAGATCTCCGCCCGCAACCCGGTCCCAGAACCGGCCACCGACATATTGTTCGGCATCATAGGTCTTGATCAGATAGCTGCCGAGATCGTCGTCCTGCCCCTCTTCATTGTCGATCTTGAAGGTCCAGAGCTTGAAGCCGCCATTTTTGTGCTCGGCGAAAACGCTCTTCACAAAGCCATGGGGTATGGGGATATCTATTCCGTGTTTGCTTTCCCGGTCCCCGATTGTTTCGATGACCTTGCCGAAATCAAAGACCGGAGCCGTCAGGACATAGGTTTCCATAATGTCGTCCTGAGCGTCCAGATCCCTGATGGCCTCTTCCAGATGACGCCAGATCTTTCGATTAAGCCCGGGCTTCTGGGGCGACATGTTTGACAGCAGGAATGTTTCGCTGTTCTGCAGCTCTGTTTCGCGCTGATCGGCACTGGCAACCAGATGGCCGCGATCATATCCGCTACCCTTATAGGCCCCCAGACTTGCCCTGAAACGCCATGGGATCCGCTGGTCTGCCCGAAAATTGTCTTGCCGTTCACCGTCGGCAAACTCCCGGTCCAGAAGTCTTTCGAGCGGGTTGATAATCTCCAGAACCCACTTTGCCTGCCTGAAATACCAGGAATATCCAATGGTGAAATGGCGACCAGTCAGAATCTGATCGCAGACCGGCGCGCCATAGCGCAGTTCTCTTTGCATCTGAAACGGATCATTCATCGCGGTCCCCCTCCCCGATTGTCCCGGACATTGCCAGGATCTGTAGAATATCAGTTTGTAGTTTAGAAATGAAGTGTGACGGCGGTTTGACACAACTTCAGAGAGGGTTTTGCCATGCAGAACGCCAGGCCGGAAACGCATAAACCCCGCGATCTGGTGCAGATCGCGGGGCTTTTACCTGAAAAGCCACTCAGCTTTTCAGAAGCACGCTGGATGCTCCGGATGGGCGCAGTGTTATCTGATCACGCGCAACGGGCTTTCGCCACGGCCCAGATGGTTGTTGATGAACCGGGTGGTCTCCTCGGCATCGACCGGTTTGCCGAGATGGTAGCCCTGGCCGTACTGGCAGCCCAGATCTTTCAGTATGGACAGCTGCTCCATCTCCTCAATGCCCTCGGCGGTGGTGTGCAGGCCGAGCCCTTCACCCAGGGACAGGATGGTCTTGACGATCCGCATCTGCTTCTCGTCCGTCTCAAAATTGTTGATGAAGGACCGGTCGATTTTGATGCGATCAAAGTTGAGCTGAGACAGTTGTGACAGATTGGAGTAACCGGTGCCGAAATCGTCAAGTGCGATGCGCACGCCCGCATTGTGCAGGGCCTTGAGGATAAAGCTTGCGGTATCCATGTCCTGTACCAGTGAGGACTCGGTGATTTCCACTTCCAGGCGGTGTGGAGGGAATTCCGCCTCGCCAAGGATGGAGATGACCCGCAGGCCGACCAGACGGTCGGAGAGCTGAACCGGCGAGAGGTTGAACGACAGGGTCAGATCGTCCGGCCAGGTCTTGGCGTCGCGACAGGCCTGCAGCAGCAGTTTGTCAGACAGTTCGGTAATAACGCCGATGTCCTCGGCAACCGAGATGAACTTCTCCGGCGGAACAAAACCGTGCCCGTCGCGGTTCCAGCGTGCCAGAGCCTCAAAGCCGCGCAGTTTGCCGGTCTTGAGGTCGATCAGCGGCTGATAATGGGGTCTGATCTCGTCATTGGCCATGGCCGCCAGCAGGTCCTGCTCCAGCCTGGAGCGCTCGATGCTCAAGGCCAGCATGGGCGTTTCAAAGAAGGCAATCGTGTTCTTGCCCGACCTTTTGGCGCTGTACATGGCAAGGTCGGAATTGTGGATGACGTCTTTCAGCGTGTCGCCGTCCTCTGGATATCGAGCCAGGCCGATGCTGGCACCGATGTGGTTGGTGATGCCGTCTATGAGGATAGGCTGGGATATATCCGCGTGCAGTTGCTTGGCGATGTCATCGAATTTGGTGGCCTGGGTGAGGCTGACAATGGCCAGGAATTCATCTCCACCCAGACGGAAGGCCATTTTCACCGCCTTGTTTGAGGTAATCCGTTCGGCCACCTCTTTCAACAGCCTGTCGCCACCGGCATGACCCAGCAGGTCATTGGCTTTCTTGAAGCCATCCAGATCAACGGAAATCAGCCCGTATTTCTTGTTGCTGTCCTCCATTGAGCCGTAGTCGGTGCGCTCAATGAACTGTTTGAGATAATGACGGTTCGGCAGGCCGGTCAGGTTGTCATGCCGCGAGAGCCAGTCGAGATCGCTCTCGGCCTGCAAGCGTCGTTCCATCTCCTTGCGCTGCCTGAAATGGTAGCGATAGGCATTGAAGAAACCGGCGATGCCCAGCATGATAACCGCAAGGAAAAGCTCGTCGAGATCCCAGCTTTCATGCTCTTCCATAAAGTCCACAAGCATCTCGAACGCTTCATATTCGGCTCCGATCATCCAGATGACAATCGCGAGGACGAAAACCAGCGTCGGTTCGAGAATATTCGATTTAAGTAACTGCCCCAACATGATATACAACTCTTGATGTTTATTTGCTATCCCTTTGTAATTAAAGATAGAAAATAGTCAGGAGTCATTGTCATTTGGTAAAACTGACAGGCCTCGACTTTGCGGATTCTATAACAAAGCTAACAAGTGCTTAAAGTCTGTTGAGCCGGGTCGGCCTTGACCCGCTCATCCACTTCTGCAGAAACCGGTTGTTGTTTGCTGTTACTCCACCGGCTGGCCGTGGAGACGGTTCTCTATCTGCTGGTCCCACATCTGACCATAGGCGCGCATGTGCTGGAGCAGAAGGTCGCCGTGTTTCTCCCACCAGTCGAGGATGGAGCGGTATTCCACAATCCTGGCCTTGCCATCGGTTATGCGTACCACCGGCCATGAGCCCACCAGCGCGTTGTCGATGCCGAACAGCTCTTTGCCCCACCAGCGGGCATCGCCGAAAGCGTTGAAGGAGAAACCCTCTGTCTTCATGCCGGTGAGCACCGCAAAGGGGTCTGTGGTCTGGGCCAGTTCCACCGCCTTGCGCCAGATTTCAAGAATGGAGAAATATTCCCAGGGTACCGCGCTCCATTCGCCCGGATAGCGCAGGTTGAATTCCTTGTAGAAATCATTGGGCCGGTCAAACCGGATGCGCGGGTCGTTGAGGGCTTCGTCATCGAAATCGGGGAACTGGAAGATGAAGCCTTCCATGAACTCCGTCGAGGTCTTGGCGATCAGTGAATGGTAATTGTCACAGGTGCAGGAGAGCAGTTGTCCCTTGAACCCGGCTCTGAAGGCGGCTTCTGTCAGAGCGTGAACAAAGGGCTCATAGGTGGTGTCCCAGCAGAGGATATCCGGCTCGTCCTCCAGCATGACAGCCACCATGGCATCCACATCATTCAGATCGCCGGGGAAGAGAATTTCCCGCGTCACATCCATTCCGGCGGCCTCAAACGCGGCACGGTAGGTAGCAACAGACGGCAGGCCGAGCGCGTCTTTCTGGGCGCAGATAGCGACCTTCCTGCAGTCGGGCCGGTTCTCGGCAATCCAGTCGACCCCGGTCACCACATAGATCGGGTGCACCTCACACGGGGCGATCAGATAGGGAATGTCGGGGCTCAGGTCGCTGGGCAACAGCGTTGTGGCCAGCACCTTCTCCCGGGTCAGGAAATCGCTGATGGCGGGCACCGTGTCGCCGCCCAGCATGACCATCAGCTTGACCTCGTCCTCATGCACCAGCTTGCGCGCGCCGATAAGCGCCCGGGCCGGGTCATACTGGTCATCAAAGGAGGCGATTTCCACCGGGTGGTTTTCGTTGCCGACGCGCAGGCCGCCGGCTGCATTGACGTAATCCGCCCACAGAAGCGAGGCATGGATGCCCGGCAGACCCCAGGATGACTGAATGCCCGTAAAAGGCGCCAGCACACCCACCTTGATCGGCGCGCGACCACGAATGTTGAGACTGGGCATTGTGGCGGTGACAGCCAGATCCGCCCCGAACCGATATGTACTCACCGGATTCCCCCCTGGGCCACAGATGACCCGTGATTCACATGTGCGGAAGTATATAGACCGTGCGCATGTGCTTTCAACAGAGTTTGGTGCGTGTATCGTGCTCGAGGCAGTGGGGCTGGCTCAGTCCTTTTGTGAGACAGCGCGATACAGGATCCAGATCAGGCCGAGATAGGTGATGGCCAGTGTGGGAATACTTGTGTTGAAGCCCGGGTCAAATTCGGGAATGCCGAACCGGTCGCGCAGGGACAGGGTGGCAGTCATCGCCATGAACAGGATTGCGTAGACAAAGGCACCGATAATCACCATCCGGTTTCTCAGGCTGCGCCTGATGCCTGCAGCGGTTTCCTGTGCGAAATAATACCACAAAGCTGCGATAACTAAGACAGCTTCAATCAGAACAGCGAGATAGGCATTGGATTCATACAGGCCGAGCCCGACCTGATGCGTATCCTCACCAAAGACGTGATGGGGAAAGCCCGAGAAGAAGTCGAGGATAAAATGCCCCATGACCAGCGCCAGCGCTAAAAGGCCAATCACATTGCTTCTGAATATAAACCGTCCAATCAGATAGGCGATGCCAGCCCAAAGGGCCTGAGGCAGAAGGTCGTGGCTGTAAACCATGTCCACGGCGATATTGCTGATTGTCACGTCAAGAGCGTTTTCCGGGCTGGTGGGTTCCAGTCCGAGATAGTGAAAGATCAGCCAGAGCAGATCCTGAAACTGCGATACGAGCAGAAAAAACAGCAAAGTCCCGCTTGGATATTTCTGATGGGCAATCAAGGCGGTGGCATAGTGTCCGGCGAGCATGGTTTTGGCCTCTTTCTGGGCACGTTTGTCTGCCAGGGGGCTGTCAGAGACAAAGCGGCTGGTATTTTTCAGATTAATTTCGTACCTATAGTTACGAAAAGCCAATGTCAATAATTAAATACCATATGGTACGAAATGTCGAAGAACCGAGAAACTGAAAAGAAACCCACCCGCGGGCGTCCCAAAACACTGGATCGCGACACTGTGCTGGAGATCGCGCTTGCGGGATATTGGGCTGATGGTCCGACAAATCTGGCGATCGGAGAGATCTGCCAAAGAGCTGGTGTCTCCAAACCAGGGCTGTATCGGGAATTCGGCAGTGATGATGGATTGAAGGCAACGGCCCTTGAGCTTTACAGACAGCGGGCTCTGGTTCCGCTCTGGGACATACTGGCTCGTGATGAGAGCTATGAGGCTGTGGTCGAGGCCTTTATCAGTTTCATTGCCCAGGATCGCCAGGCGCTCGGCATCCCGGACGGATGCCTGCAGATTGCCATGCGCGCTTGCAGGGGTGAGCTGGGGGCAGAGGCTGGCGCAAAGGTTGATGCCATACGGGAACAAATGCTGGATCGATATGAGGATTTCATCAGACGTGCCAAAGCGCGTGGTGACGTCAGACCTGATATTCCAACTGACGTGGCTGCTCTTTGTTTTGATGTCCAGAATGCCGGTGCGATGCGCATGCAGAAGGAAGGTATTCCGGCTGATCTGATCCAGAATGTGCTGAGATACGGATTGCTGTCGCTTTCCTCCTCCCCAATCTTCCCTTCCTTCTCAGGCCCTGCCTGAATGCCGGTTTGCGACAGTGGTTTTCTGCGGTTCATGAAAGAGAGGGCCAGGATGGCAATAGGACATCGCCGGTGAAGAGTGATTCTCTCCGGGATCAAACCGGGCCGGACAGGTTACCGGAAAGGCCAATCCGTTCTTCAGGATGGTGTTACGCTGACAGGAAGGACAGGCTCCGGTTTCGGGAAGGGGGAATTTTTCTATCATTTTGATATTTATAGTATTTTTCTAATTCAAAAATGGATTGAAGCCGTCTGGCTTCGGAAATTTTGACCGAATCCGTCATAAGTATGGTGTTTTTTTGCCCAAAAACGACCGCTGCAGGTTTGATTTCGACCGACGCCCATCGTAAAGGTTCTCTCGGAGTATAAGTTGGGCAATGGAAGCATTTCTCTGGCGGTTGGGACTCCACCCGGTTTGTCGTTTTTAAACACTTGCTCTGCTACAGCCGTAGCGGAACAATCCGACGCCATGAGACTAAGCACGGTAGAACGTAGCGATCATATGCAGAATTTCACATTGAAGAAGGGGCTGGACCTGCCCGTCACCGGCGCCCCGGAACAGACCATCCACTCGGGCCCAGAGGTGGACCGGGTGGCTGTGCTGGGCGCCGACTACATTGGGCTGAAGCCCAAAATGCTGGTGCAGGAAGGCGAAGAGGTCCGTCGTGGCACCCCGCTGTTCTGCCACAAGGACGCACCGGAGGCGATGATGGTCGCACCGATGTCCGGCAAGGTGGCAGCCATCAATCGCGGCGCACGCCGTGTATTGCAGAGCGTGGTGATCCAGATTTCCGATGCTGAGGACCAGGGGATTGATTTCTCCTCTGTCGGCAATGACAGCAGTGCCGAAGGCCTGACGGAAAAGCTCTGTGCTGCCGGTCTCTGGGGCGCATTCCGGACCCGGCCCTATTCCAAGATGCCGGAACCGGGCTCTAAACCATCCGCGATCTTCGTCACTGCCATGGATACCGAGCCGCTGGCTGCTGATGCCGCAACCATCATCGACGCGTCAAAGGATGCCTTTGCTACTGGGATGAAAGCGCTGCCGCTTCTGACAGAGGGCAAGGTTTATCTCTGCCAGAAGACGGGTGACCGACTGCCGGGTGGTGATGCCGACGGCGTCGAGGCTGCATCCTTCTCCGGCCCGCATCCGTCCGGCCTGGCTGGCACGCATATCCATTTCCTTGCGCCGCCTGCACCCAATGAAGTGGTCTGGACTATTTCCTATCAGGATGTGATCGCCATCGGTCATCTGCTTGAGACCGGCCATCTGGATTCATCCGTTGTGGTGGCGCTTACGGGACCGGCGGCTGCAAAACCGCGGCTGGTGCGCACCCTGCGTGGCGCATCCACTGATCAGCTGACCGAAGGCGAGATTGCAGCCGATGGTCCGGTTCGGGTTCTGTCCGGGTCTATCCTGTCCGGTCGCCATGCGGAAGGGCCTCATGCCTTCCTTGGCCGCTTTGCCCGTCAAGTGTCGATCATTCTGGAAGATCGTGAGCAGATTACCCTCGGTTGGGTTCTACCGATGCCGTCCAAATATGCGGTACAGCCGGTGCTGGGTTCTGCCCTGGTGAAGAAACTGTTCCCGCTGACCTCCAATCTGAACGGTGGTCGTCGCGCCATGGTGCCGACCGGTACCTTTGAAGAGCTGATGCCGCAGGATTACCTGCCGACCCAGCTTCTGCGGTCGCTGCTGGTGATGGATACGGATCAGGCCCAGGCGCTTGGCGCGCTTGAGCTGGACGAGGAAGATCTCGCTCTGGTCGGCTTTGCCTGCCCGGCCAAATATGAATACGGGCTCGCCCTGCGCGACTGCCTGACCAAGATCGAGAAGGAGGGCTGAGCCAGATGGGTTTGCGCAGCTTCTTTGATAAAATCGAGCCGCAGTTCACCAAAGGCGGCAAGTATGAAAAGTACTTCCCCATCTATGAGATGGTGGAGAGCTTCATCTACACACCGAAAACGGTCACCACCGTTGCGCCTCATGCCCGCTCTTATGTGGATATGAAGCGGATCATGACCTATGTGGTGATCGCGACCATCCCCTGCATTCTCTGGGGCATGTTCAACACCGGTTACCAGACCAATATGGCCATTCAGACGCTGGGTGCTGAAGCAGCAACCGGCTGGCGTGTGGCACTTCTTCAGGCGCTGGGCGTATCGCTCGATCCGAGCAATCCGTTCGCCAATATCGCCCACGGCTTCCTCTACTTCCTGCCTATTTATGTGGTGACACTGGTGGCAGGCGGTATTTTCGAGGTGATCTTTGCCACGGTGCGCGGCCATGAAGTGAACGAGGGCTTCCTCGTCACCTCCATGCTCTACACGCTCATCATGCCGGCCTCTACGCCTCTGTGGCAGGTGGCGCTGGGGATTATCTTCGGTGTTGTCATCGGCAAGGAAGTGTTTGGCGGCACCGGCAAAAACTTCCTTAACCCGGCCCTGACAGGCCGCGCGTTCCTGTATTTCGCTTATCCGGCCAATATGTCCGGTGACGCGGTGTGGACGCCGGTTGACGGATTTTCCGGCGCGACCATTCTCGGCGTTTCTGCCGCTGACGGTTATGAGGCTGTGATCGAGAAGGGCATCACCTGGTGGGATGCGTTCTTCGGCCTTATTCAGGGTTCGTTCGGCGAAACATCCACCCTCGCCTGCCTGATCGGTCTTGCCTTCCTGCTGGCCACAAAGATTGCCAACTGGCGTCTGATCGTCGGCTGTCTCGGCGGTATGATCGGCTTCTCGCTGCTGTTGAACCTGATCGGTTCTGACACCAATCCGATGTTCGCCATGCCGTGGCACTGGCATCTGGTTATCGGCGGCTATGCGTTTGGTCTCGTCTTCATGGTCACCGAGCCGGTCTCGGCCAGCCATACCAATATGGGCCGCTTTATCTATGGTGCGCTGATCGGGGTGATGGTGGTGCTGATCCGTGTGATCAACCCGGCCTTCCCGGAAGGCATGATGCTTGCCATCCTGTTTGGCAACGTCTTTGCGCCACTGATTGACTATTTCGTTGTCCAGGCCAATATCAAACGGAGAGCGCGTCGCCATGCCTGATCAGGAAAACAAGGGATTCATTGGCCGTTTTCTTGCGAAGCCTGCGGATTCCGTTGAAAAAACCATCGCCGTTGCGGTCGGGGTCTGCCTGATTGCGTCGATGATCGTGTCTATGGCTGCGGTCTCCCTGCGTCCGGTGCAGGAAGCCAACAAGCTGAAGGACAAGCAGCTGAACATTCTGCAGGTGGCCGGTCTCTATGAGCCGGGCCAGGATGTTGCAGAAGCGTTCAAGGCCTTTGAACCGCAGGTGCTTGATCTGGAAACCGGCAAGTTCACCGACCAGTTCGATGCGACAAGCTTTGATGACAAGGCGGCGTCCCAGGACCCGGCTCTCAGCAAGGAACTGTCAGACGACCTGGCCGGCATTGGCCGCCAGTCCCGCTACAAGGTTGTTTATCTTCTGAAGGATGATGCGGGCAGCATCGACAAGGTGATCCTGCCGATCCATGGGTATGGCCTCTGGTCAACGCTTTATGGTTTCATCGCGCTGGAAGAGAATGGCAACGACATTTACGGCCTGCAGTTCTATCAGCATGGTGAAACCCCGGGCCTTGGTGCCGAGGTGGACAATCCGCGCTGGAAGGGCCTTTGGAGCGGCAAGAAGCTGCGTGATGATGAAGGCGTTCTGCAGATCACGGTCGACAAGGCACAGCCTGCAGCCGGTGCCGATTTCTATATCGATGCTCTGGCAGGCGCGACGCTGACCTCGCGCGGGGTCGACAATCTTGTAAAATTCTGGATGGGCGATCAGGGCTATGCCTCGTTCCTCAGCGCCCTTAAAGCGGGAGATATTTGATGTCCCAGACCAAGAGAGAACTTCTGGTCGATCCGCTGGTCGACAATAACCCGATCACCCTGCAGGTGCTCGGGATCTGTTCGGCGCTGGCGGTGACCTCATCGCTGAAAGTGGCGTTTGTGATGGCAATCGCGGTGACCTTTGTGACGGCTTTCTCGTCCATGTTCATCTCCATCCTGCGCAACCAGATTCCAAGCTCTATCCGCATTATCGTGCAGATGGTGATCATTGCCTCGCTGGTTATCCTGGTGGACCAGATCCTGAAGGCCTATGCCTTTGAGATCTCGAAAACCCTGTCAGTGTTTGTGGGCCTGATCATCACCAACTGTATCGTGATGGGTCGCGCGGAAGCCTTTGCCATGCAGAACCCGCCAATGGCGTCTTTCATGGATGGTGTCGGCAACGGACTCGGTTACGGCCTGATCCTCTTGCTGGTGGGCGTGATCCGTGAGCTGTTCGGCGCCGGTTCGCTGTTTGGTGTCACCATCCTTGAGACGGTGAACAATGGCGGTTGGTATGTGCCAAACGGCCTGCTGCTGCTGCCGCCATCGGCGTTCTTCGTCATCGGTCTTCTGATCTGGGCCTTCCGGTCCTGGAAGCCGAACCAGGTTGAAGAACGTGAATACAAGATCCAGACGGTGGAGGCCCACTAATGGAAGGTTTGATTGCTCTGGCCGTCAAGGCGATCTTTATTGAGAACCTGGCGCTCAGCTTCTTCCTCGGCATGTGTACCTTCATTGCCGTTTCGAAGAAGATCTCAACAGCTCTCGGGCTTGGCATTTCGGTGATGGTCGTGCAGGCCATTACGGTGCCGACCAACAATCTGCTGCTGTCGTTTCTGCTGAAACCGGGTGCACTGGCCTGGGCCGGGTTCCCGGATGTGGATCTGACCTTCCTTGGTCTGATCTCCTATATCGGCGTGATTGCGGCCATGGTGCAGATTCTCGAGATGATCCTCGATAAGTTCTTCCCGCCGCTTTACAACGCGCTTGGCATCTTCCTGCCGCTGATTACCGTGAACTGCGCCATTCTCGGCGGTTCCCTGTTCATGGTGGAGCGTGATTACAATTTCGCCGAAGCCACCACCTATGGCATGTCCTCCGGTTTCGGCTGGGCGCTGGCTATTGTGGCCATGGCGGGTGTGCGCGAGAAGCTTAAATATTCTGATGTGCCTGACGGACTTCAGGGTCTCGGCATCACCTTCATCTCTGCCGGACTGATGGCTCTTGCCTTCATGTCCTTCAGCGGCGTGAAACTGTAAGGAGATCAGGATCAATGGAAACATTCAGCCTGGGCATTCTGCTCTTCACCCTGATTGTTATCGCGCTTGTCACCATCATTCTGGTGGCTCGGTCGCAGCTGGTCTCAACGGGTAATGTCAACATCACCATCAATGGTGAGAAGACGATTTCCGTCCCCGCTGGCGGCAAGCTGCTGCAGACACTGGCGGCCGAAAAGCTGTTTGTCCCGTCTGCCTGTGGCGGCGGCGGCACCTGCGCCCAGTGCCGGGTGAAAGTGAATTCCGGCGGCGGCTCCATTCTGCCGACCGAGGAAGGCCATATCACCAAGCGTGAGGCGTCCTGTGGTGACCGTCTGTCCTGTCAGGTGGCCGTCAAGCAGGATATGGATATCGAAGTTCCTGAAGAGGTCTTCGGCGTCAAGAAGTGGGAATGTACGGTCCGGTCAAACGAGAACGTCGCCACCTTCATCAAGGCGCTGGTTCTGGACCTGCCGGAAGGGGAAGACGTCAACTTCCGCGCCGGTGGCTATATCCAGATCGAGGCCCCTGCCCACCAGCTCTCCTACACGGATTTCGACGTTGAGGACGAGTATCGGGAAGACTGGGACAAGTTCAATCTGTGGCAGTACAAGTCCCTTGTGGATGTGCCGATTGAGCGGGCTTACTCTATGGCCAACTATCCGGAAGAGCGCGGCATGATCATGCTGAACGTCCGCGTTGCCTCTCCGCCTCCGGGCTCGGAAGGCATTCCTCCGGGGCAGATGTCATCCTACATCTTCAACCTGAAGCCAGGGGACAAGGTGACGATTTCCGGCCCGTTCGGCGAGTTCTTCGCCCGTGATACGGACAAGGAGATGGTGTTCATCGGCGGTGGTGCCGGTATGGCACCGATGCGCAGCCACATCTTCGACCAGCTGAAGCGCCTGAGCGCCACCCGCAAGATCACCTTCTGGTACGGGGCCCGCTCCCGTCGTGAGATGTTCTTTGTGGAGGATTTCGACACGCTGGCGGCCGAAAATCCCAATTTCGAATGGCATGTGGCTCTGAGTGACCCGCAACCGGGCGATGACTGGGACGGGTATACCGGGTTCATTCACAACGTTCTTTACGACGAATACCTGAAGAACCACCAGGCACCGGAAGACTGCGAATACTACATGTGTGGCCCTCCCATCATGAACCAGTCCGTGATCAACATGCTGCTCGACCTGGGCGTTGACCGCGAAGACATCATGCTGGACGACTTCGGCGGCTGATCCAGTTGCAACAGTCCCAAAAACACCAAAACCGGCCTTCCCTGGAGGGCCGGTTTTTTGTTGGTTGGGTGAAGGATGACGGTCTGTTTTGCCACACCAGTCTCAACGCCTTGCCCTGGATGACAATCCGGTGGGTGTAACGAGTGTCGAAGACTGACTTCTCCTTCACTGTCATGCCGGACCCTGATCCGGCATCCAGCTTCGGGCTAACATGCGCCTCAGAGCCTGTAATTTCCGGTCCCGTCCACCTTTTTTCTCTCCCAGGACCGTTTCGCCTCCCCCTGAACACCCCGTTCAGGCACCATTCACCCTGCATCCACTAAACCACACCCGACAAAGACTGGAGACGCTCCAGGATAGGGTTTGGACAAGAGGCGTTGAGATGAAGAAGAGTGTTGGGCTGATGGCTGTTTGGTTGCTGGCGGTTACGGCTGCGGCGGGTCTGTTGACAGAGACCGGCGAGGCATCAGGCAAGGCTTCGAAACTGGACGGGACGCGCTGGGTTTTTGAGGCTAACAGTCTGGTGGATGTCTGGGTTGAGGCAACTGGCAAGGAACCGCTGACCCTTGAATTCCACGATGGCCGGATGAATGGTTATGCAGGCTGCAACAGTTTTTTCGGCTCATACAAACAGAAGGGACAGACATTGTCCTTCGGGCCGATCGGATCGACCCGTATGCTGTGTGAGGGAGACAGGCAGCATCAGGAAGATGTCATTCTGGAGGCACTTGAGCGTGTCTCTTCCTTTGAGATTAACGGGGCGCTGCTGCGTCTGAATACCGGTGGTGGCACGGCTCTGGTCTACCGGAAAGACCCGCGGGATGGTGCCGTGATCGATCATGGTGGCCTCCACACGTTTGAGACCTGCAAATTCGCTGGCGGGGCGTTGAATGGGGCAAAAACCACCTGCCGGATAGATGACAGACTCTACCATAAAGAGTAATTAGTCAGTATTACTCCCCCTCAAGAATCTACCCGAATTGCGGCGTACGGCCCACTCGACCCGTACGCCGTCCACTTTGTTCGATGACGGGAGAGGCGCGAGATTGGTGAGCTTTATTCCTCTTTAGAATAATTCTAAGATACTGATTTATAAGAAAAATTGATTTTCGTGTCTTTTTGAACGGATTTCCGTACCACGTCCCTTTTTGCACTTGACTCGCAACTGGAACGGATTCTAAGAGTGCCTCCAGAATTCTGACTGTAATTGTTAGGTTTACAGGAGACCCTGCCTTGTTCAGAACCACTCTTAAATCCACGGTATTTCTGGTTGCAACCACCGCACTGGTCGGTTTTGCTCATGCTGGCGACACCTACGGCCCGTTCCCCGTCACGCTGAAAGGCTATAACGGCGACAAAACCAACTCTGTGTCCTATTCCGGCCAGATCGCTCGTCACGTCCTGCATGACAGCCTGAAAAAGCTGGCTGGCAAAGGCAATGGTGGTGCCAATGCGGCCGAGCTGGAAGCACAGCTGCTGTCCTACTTCAACGGTTCTGACGAAGATCTGCCGATCATCGCACCGGCTGGCAAGGACGGTTTTGCCGTCAAGCAGAAGACGCTGAATGAGATCTCCAAAGGCAAGAACATCTCAGGCAAGTTCTACAAGGGCGCAATGCCGGCATGGCCTGGCAATGTGACCGGTAAGGAAGCTGTTCTGCACATGATCAAGCTGGCGGCACAGTCCAATGGCGGCTTTGACGCGGAGAACGGCTATGACTGGGCTCAGCTCATTTCCAAGTTCACCATGGGCGCCATGATGTACAACCAGTCCATCGACAATTACCTCGATGAGAAACTGTCCGCCGACAACAAGCCGAACAATAAGCCTTACAAGGATGGTGCCCAGTATACGGGTAAGGAGCATTCCTGGGATGAGGGCTTTGGCTATTGGGGCGCGCCTGCTCACGCCCTGAGCCTGACCCCGGATCAGGCCTATGCCATCTCCAAAGGCAAGGATCTGGCAGCGGCTGATGCCAATGGCGACGGCGTGGTTGATCTGAAGACTGAAATGGTCTTTGGTCCAGCCTATTATGCGGCTGGTGCAGACAGAAGCGGCACCAAGTCCACCAATTATTTCCACACCATCATGAAAGCCTTCCTGGATGGCCGCAAGCTGATCACATCTGCCAAGGGTGAAGCTCTGACAGATGCCCAGCGTGCCGAACTGAAAGGCTATGCCGCTGTTGTTGAAGAGAACTGGGAGAAGGTTCTGGCGGAAGCCACCTTCAAATATGCCGGTTCTGTTTACAAGGACATCAAGAAGCTGGCCGATGCCGGTGATGATGCAGCCAAGGCGGAAGCCTACCGCAAATATGTCAAGCACTGGGGTGAGCTGAAAGGCTTTGCCATGGCGCTGCAGACCGGCAAGAACAATCTTGGCTCCAGCGCTGTCGAGCTGAACCGGCTCATAGGCTTTGGCCCGGTTACCCTCGACAACACCTATGTGACCGGCCTTGATGCGGACGGCAATTTCGAGCGCAAGCGTCGCCTCGGCTGGAGCGATTACAAGCTCAACATGCTGAAAGTCCAGAAGCTGATGGCGGACCAGTTCGGTGTGAAAGCGCGTGCCAATGATGCAACGGCAGATCTGGCTGCTTTGGCAGACAAGATTGATGCAGTTGAAAACGCTGAAACCGACTAAACTGTGATATGGCCGGGTAGCGCGCCTTGCGTTACCCGGCTGTTTCTCCGGGGCAGAACAGAAAGCAGACAGGGATCAGATGGATTTTCCTGACGTTATCTTTTCGGTCTTCTCGGACTTCACAAACCCCAAGAAGCGGGTTTTTGTGGGCTATCTGGCCCTGTCCATGGTCATCGCCTTCCTGTGGCTGGTTCTTGCCCGGCGGGAAAAGCTTTCCAAATCATGGGCGAGGATCCTCGACAAGCGGGTCTTCTTTTCGTCATCAGCCGTTGCTGATTACAAAATTTTTGTCATCAACCGGCTGTTCTCTCTCTTCATTTCACCGCTTCTGTTTACCCAGCTGCTGATCGCGACAAGCCTGTTCTTCATCCTGCATGAGCAGAGCCTCGTCCCGCAGGGGCATTTTGCCGAAACCAGCAAGGCTGTGGTGATCGCGCTGTTCTCCATCGCCATGTTTGTGATGGATGATTTCACCAAATATCTTGCCCATCGCTGGATGCACCGGTTCCCCATCCTGTGGGCCATCCACAAGGTGCATCATTCTGCAGAAACCCTGACGCCGGTCACCGTCTATCGGGTTCACCCGCTGGAAGGTCTGCTCTATGCCATGCGCGGCACGGTCGCCCAGGGCAGTGTGATGGCGCTGTTTATCTTCCTGTTCGGCAACAAGGTGGACCTCTATACGGTGGTGGGCGTCAATGTGCTGGTGTTCATCTTCCACGTGACAGGGTCCAACCTGCGGCACTCGCACATCAACATCAGCTACTGGCCGTGGCTTGAGCATCTCTTCATCTCACCGGCCCAGCATCAGCTCCACCATTCTGTGGCGGAAGAGCATTTTGACAAGAATTTCGGTGCGGCGCTGGCCATCTGGGACTGGCTGTTCGGCTCCCTGCATATCTCGGATTCCGAGCAGGACCTGACCTTCGGCCTTGATGCCTCCGAGCGCTCATCCGGCGACAAGCTGCTGGTGCTCTACTGGCAACCGGTCAAGGATATCGGACGGATCCTCACCCGGCCCTGGCGCAGGCTGGGGAAGCGGTTTTCAGAGAAATGGTTTTCTGGGGAGCCGGAAAGCAGCCGCATCGGGTTCGGCACGCGTTTGCACCGGCACTATGGCGGAGCGATCAATGATGACATCGCGCCTGCCAGTGGACCCATGCGGAGTAAGACCCCGCACGATCCAATTTCATTTGACTGATCATAAGATTGAAGCGTGTTGTTCCCCGCCAAACCGGTCCCCACTTTGGCGCAACACGCTTTAGAAACACCGCTGCCAATTCAGGTTAAAGGTCTGGCGCTTTAAGCCGGTTTTGCGTCGCCGCCGATGCGCAGGGCCCGTTCCTCATCAACCACGTCTTGCGGGAACTGGCTCATGAAGCAGCAGCATACGCCTTCGTCGATCATGGTGCGGGGGCCGTGCGGGTGCGCGATATGGGTATAGACCCCGTGGCTGTGACCATGCCCGTGCCCATGATGGTGGTGATGCCCGTGCCCATGATCGTGACTGTGCCCGTGATCGTGAGAATGGCCATGGGAGTGATCATGATCGTGGCTGTGGTCATGGTCGTGGCCGTTGCCGCTTTCATCATCAAGCGGGTCGCGGAATTCGGCGTGGTGGTGATGCACATCCACCTCACCGCGCGCCAGACGGTCCTTGAAGGAGGCCATCAGGTCGTGCTCGTCAACCATCTGGTCCCGGCGGGCTTCGTCAATGCGTTCAATGAATGTGTCGATCACATGGTCCTGGTCAGCCAGATAATGGGCCTTGTGGAAGGTCACATCCGGATGGTTCTCCGCAACCCGGTCCACATAATTGTAGATGCGGTCGATCAACCGGCCCGAGAACAGGAAGTAAGGTGCCACGACAACCTTGCGGAAGCCCATTTTCAGGGCCATTTCCAGCCCGCGACCGACAGACGGATAGGTAACGCCGGAATAGACCGTTTCAGACCAGCCGAAGCCCATATTCTCGCTGACAATGCGGGTCAGCCGGGCTGCTTCTGCATTGGCCATTGTGTCCGATGTGCCGCGCCCCACAACCACCAGCATGGTGTCGTAGAGGTCGCCTGAATGCACATGGTCAACGCCGAGCGCTTCCAGAATGCGCGCTTCAAAGGCTGCTATCATCTGCGGGTGCAGGCCGAGCTCGCGACCATATTTCACCGTCAGCCCCGGGTTCTTCTCCTGATATGTGGTGAGAACGGACGGGATATCATTCTTGGCGTGTGTTGCCGCAAACAGCATGCCGGGAACGGCAATGATCTCGTCAACACCGGCATCGCGCAGGGCATCCAGACCCATGTGAATATTGGGGGCTGAATATTCCAGAAAACCATATTCCACCGGGGTCTCGGGGAAACGTGCCCGAAGGCCCTTGGCCAGAAGAGCGAATTCCTCTTCAGCGGATTTGGCGCGGCTGCCGTGGCCGCAAATCATGATGCCGGTCTTGGTCATATGAACTCTCGCATGTTTTGCCTCTCTCTTACTGCGCAGGCGCTGTTTGGGAAAGCCCATTCCGCCATGCCTCCGCATTTTTTCGCAAGAGACTGAATGATAAGCCGAGTGTGTACGCGTCAGGCTATGGTCTGGATTTGTTAGCCTGCCCTTCAAGAGCCAGATCCAGCAGGTGATTGAAACCCTCGTCTGGGAGATCATCAAACCGCAGGGCCAGCGCTTCAAGCTCCCCCGCCCGCTCCGCACCCAGAACAGGGTCGGCAAAAAGGTGGAACTTGCGGGTGAATTCCTCATCACTCAGCGGATTATCCGGGTCTCCCTTGGGGCGGCGCGGGTCTGAACGAAGGGTCCGGCCGTCTGTCAGGGTCAGGGCCACATGAGCCCAGCGTTCTGTTTTTGCCAGCCGGTTATAGGTCTCGTCTTCCTGAAGCTCCGTTCTGCGGCTGAGACGGAGGATATCGGGGTCTGAGAAGATCGCGGGCTGTAGTTCGTCAAGGCCGACTTTCCCGCGGACGGCCATCATGGCAACGGGGAAGCAGATGGAATAGGCCAGCTCGTCCATGCTTTGCGGTTCAGGCCCTGCCAGCTCAACCGCATTGTGGAACGTCACCACCTGAATGCGGTCGATATCCCTATGGGACAGGCGGTGCTCTGTCATCAGGTCCTTGAGAGCGTCCATGGCGGGATGAGCCCAGCGACAGACCGGATAGCGCTTGTAGTGAGTCATGGTCACAATATCCCAGCGTTCGCCAAGATCGCCCCACCAGGCTTCAATCCCGTCTCCTTCCGCTGTGATGGCCGGAGCGCCGGTGAACCCCATCTGCGCCATCTGTATGGCTGAGACACCGGTGGGCGCGCCCCAGCCGACCCCGTCCCGCAGCATGGTGGGATGGGCAATGCAGCGCATCATCTGGCTGCGCGGGGCGTGGTATTCGGCAATGCCTGCGGCGTGGCGGATCTGATCCGGTTCAAGCCCGAGCAGCCTGCCACCGCCGGTGGCCAGCCCCAGTGCGGCCCAGGTGCCCGAGGTGTGATAGTCCGGCACGGTCTCATGCTGGGTGACCCCGGCGCGATAGGCGGTTTCATAGCCGAGCGCCAGAGCCAGCATCAGGTCTCTGCCGGTCACCGTCTGCCCGCCGCAGCGCATCATGTCCACCAGCGCCAGAAGGCCGGGGATGATGCAGGAGCCCGCATGGCCCTTGCAGGGGGAAGAGCCGTCATGGGCATCAATGGAATCCACTGTGAAGGCCCCGGCAAAGGCAGCACCAGCCGGAGAGGCCGTGCGACCGTGCATCAGAATACGGGAGGATGGTGCATTGGGCCCGGACTGCCAGAAGGCGGTGGCGTAGTCGCGGGTGATCCGGGCAATTTCTGTGGTGCTGCCAATGGCGGCCACTCCCAGCGTATCGCACAGGCTGCGGCGCAGCACCTGCCGGACGTCTTCGGGAATGGCCTCATACGTCAGGCCGTCAACAAAGGCGGCATAGGATAGTCCCATAGGTCACCTCAACTGTTCGACCGCGCTGGCAATGGCGGTCACGGCGGCGCGCAGGTCATCTTCAGAGGCCGCGTAGGAAAAGCGCAGATATGGGTCATATTCAAAGCCAGAGCCCGGCACCAGAGCAACGCCCGCCTCCTCGAGCAGATAAGCGGCAAGGTCCGTGCTGGTGGTCAGTGTCTTGCCCCCGGGCGTCTCTCGCCCCAGAAGACCGTCACAATTGGGATAGAGATAAAACGCTCCCTCCGGCCTGTTCGGTCTGAGGCCGGGAATGCCGGACAGCCCGTCAATCAGCAGATCGCGGCGGGTTTTGAAGATCGCGGCCCGGCGCTGTAATTCACCCTGCGGGCCGTCCAGCGCTTCCATTCCGGCATATTGTGCGGGCGTTGGCGGGCTGCCGGTATTCTGCGACATGACCTTGCGTACAGCTGCAATCAGATAGGCTGGTCCACCCACATAACCCAGCCGCCAGCCGGTCATGGAATAGGCTTTTGACAGGCCGTTCAGGGTCAGAACCCGCTCATACAGTCGTGGCTCCACCTCGGCCAGAGTACGGAACCGGAAGCCGTCATAGACGATATGCTCGTAGATATCGTCTGCGAACACCAGCACATGCGGATGCTTCAGCAGAACATGGGCCAGCTCCTTCAACGCGGCCTCGTCATAGGCCGCGCCGGTGGGGTTGGAGGGAGAATTGAGAAACAGAACCTTGCTCTTGGGCGTAATTGCCCGGTCGAGATCATCCGGTGTCAGACGGAAGCCGTTTTCCTCGCGGCAGGGCACCAGCACGGCTTCAGCTCCAGCCAGCGCCGCCATGCCCATGTAGGACGTCCAGGCCGGGGTCGGGATAATCACCTCGTCACCGGGATTGATCACCGCCTGCAGACAATGGAACAGCAGAGGCTTCAACCCCGCATCGGCCATAATCTGGTCCGGGGTATAATCCAGGTTATTGTCCCGCTTGAACTTGCGGCTGACTGCGGCGCGAAAGGCCGTCATGCCCTCAAGAGCCGTATAGGTGTTGAGCCCGTCGCGAATGGCCCTGATCCCGGCCTCCTTGACGGGTTCGGGAATATCAAAATCCGGCTCGCCGATGGAGAGATCGATAATCCGGCGACCTTCCTCCTTCAGCCGGGCCGCGCGGGAATAGATCTCGCTGATGGGGGATGGTTTGAACCGGTCGAGACTGCGGGCGATGGATGACATGAACGGCAGGCTCCTTTCAGACACTGTCAGGAGAGACTGCCCCGGAACGGGCCGCCTGTCGAGGCGGGATTATCCGTGATCGGGCCTATTGTTTTCATCCGGTGGTGAAGGCTTTTCAAAGCCCGGCCCCGGCCCTGGCTCCGGACGCCGTTACTGCGCTGCAGCCAGCAGCATTTCCTCACGCTTTTCCATCACCCAGGAGCGGAAGCTCTTCACATTGCGGAACTTGGCCTTGCGCTCCGGCCAGGTCAGGTAATATTTCCGCCCCGTCTTCACCGGGCTGTCAAAGGGTTTGACCAGTGCGCCGGACTGCAGGGCATCATCGGCATAAGGCGTGCGGCCAATGGCAATGCCGAGGGAATCCTGCGCGGCCCGCATGGCCAGCGAGCGGCCCTCCACATCCACATGGTTCTGCGGACGGCTTTCCGGCACCTGATGCACGGCCAGCCAGCGGTCCCATTCGCCGGGATGGTTGGTGCAGATGATCATGGTGTGCTTGGCCAGATCGGCAGGTGTTTCAACGGGGCCGAAATCCGCCAGATAATCCGGACTGCAGACGGGCACGATCTCCTCCTCGAACAGCAGTGCGGAGGGGTGTTGCGGGTCCGGGTCTTCCGTGTAGGTGATGGCCAGATCCACCTCTGATCCGGCAAAGGGAATGGGCTCATAGGTGGTGATCAGCTTGACGGACACATCCGGGTTCTGCCGCCTGTATTCCGCCAGCCGCGGGATCAGCCAGATCTCCGCAAAGGACGGGAACAGGTTGATGGACAGGCTGGCCTCATCCCGGCGATCCTCAATCCGGCTGGTGGCTTCCTCCAGCAGGTTGAGCGCCTGGCTGACCGGTTCCAGATAGTTCCGCGCCATATCAGTCAGCGCCAGCTTGTTCTGGTTGCGGATGAACAGGCAGACGCCGAGATAATCCTCAAGCGACTTGATCTGGTGACTGATGGCGGATGGTGACAGCGACAGCTCAACCGCAGCGCGCTTGAAACTGCAATGGCGGGCGGCGGCCTCAAAGGCGCGCAGTGCCGCAAATGGCGGTAAGGACCGGCCCATGCCGAAGACCCCGACTCTTTCCCGTTTTGACGTCCGCCTTATTGTCGACCGATAATAAGAGCGATTATTCTGTTGGTATTACAGACTTTTTCGCGCAAAAAGGTCAAGTCACACCGTGTGACATTTCGTGACCATCAACAGAGTTGAAGCCCATGCAGTTTTCGCGCCTGACCCTGAATGCTGAAGACCCCGCCATTCTTGAGCGGTTCTACAAGGATATGCTGGGTATGCGCACTCTGTCTGACGACGGGGGCAGGCCACGGCTCGGCTATGACGAGGCCCAGTGCGGGCTCTGTTTTCAACAGGCCGATATGGGTCCCTATACGCACGACCCGTCAGATTTCTACTGGAAAATAGGCCTCACCGTCCGCAATCTCGACCATGCGGTGGCCTGGCTCACCAGTCAGGGCTGGCCGGTCACCGCCCCGCGCCAGTTCCGCGATATTGGTTATATGTCAAAGGTTCAGGACCCCGGCGGCTTTGTCATCGAACTGCTGCAACAGGGGTTTGAAGGCCGCGAGCAGGATCCGGGGCCGGGACATCCCATCGGCGGGCAGGCCATCTTCGCCCATATCACCCTGCGGGTAACCGATATTGCGCGCTCCAGAGCCTATTGCGAGGATGCGCTGGGCCTTCGTCTGATGTCCATCCAGCCCGTCACAGACTACGGCTTCTGCCTCTATTTCTACACCTGGAGCAGTGAACCCCTGCCCGACCCGGACCTGACCTCGGTCTCAAACCGCGAATGGCTCTGGGCCCGCCCCACCACCATCCTCGAACTGCAGCACCTGGAAGACCCGACCCGCTCCGTCATCATGCCACAACCCGGCTATGCCGGACTTGGCGCGGTGCACTGGCAGGATGCGGATGGCGCGGAGGATGCGGTTGCGTTTGAGGGGTTTTAGAGAAAATCTATCATTTCTGTGAACTTACCCCGTTCAGTATTATGACACCAAACGCTTCTCGGACCAAAGACTCGGAAGTTGTAAATGACTGGGCGCGATTAGTAATTCATTGCCAAGCCGCTTTGTCTGAAGAGAATACTGCAAATCAAAACTATGTAACCTGGATTCCGCATATAGGTTCCGGATTTCTTCAGCATTGTCATATGTGACAACCCAGGGGATGTCCAAATTTTGTATTACTTTAGCTAGGGCTAAATGATCGTCAGGGCGATAGAAACTCGTATAAAGCTGCGATCCTTTGTTAAAATATGGTGGATCTACACATAGCAGAGCTTTCGTTGGTAAGAGCGTTTTTGCACGCTTTAAAAACTCTAAAGCATCGAGTCGATGTAGATGAATTTCATCTTTGTAAACAGCAACCCTTCGAACGCGATCTACTAGACCGTCTTTATTAAAACGACAGTCCATAAGATAGTTGCCTTTCTGAGCTAAACCTCCAATTACTCCACCGTGAGCGATAATTCCTGAGCGGTTAGTACGATTCAGATAGAATGCTGCAAACCCAAGTTCTAAAGTGTCCGAAAGGTCTTGCTTGCGGTAAATTTCTCGCTGACGTTTCCACTCTTCGATTGATAAATCAGCGTTTGTTATCTTTTCGACAAGAGCGTCAGTTTGTTCAAGGACGGAATGCCAAAAAGCCCAAATAGATGCATCTAGATCATTCAGATGAATTTCTCTAACAGCACCGTCAAAAAGTAATGCCAAAGCTAAGCCGGCGCCGCCCGCATATGGTTCTGCATAAGTACGATGCAATAACCCATTTTCGCGTAATATGTCCTTCATTACCCTAAAAAGGCAGGCTTTTCCTCCTGGATAACGTAGAGGTGACGCGGTGCGGGTCATTTTTTAAGATGCTCTCGAAGGTCAGATTCCAAAATTGGCAAAACCACCCCCCAATCAGAACTCAGTTGGGCAGCATCAAACCCTGCAGCTGACTTGTCATGCTTTGTTTCGTTGCCGAATTGGTGCACACGAACTATAGCAGCTTCAATAGTTGCTAACTCTTGTTTCGAGTAGCCCAAGTTTGCGCGGCTCGACAAGTTCTTTTTACCCCAATGCGCTTTTATGTTTCCGTCTAAGTGTCGTCCTAATGCCACAGACAAACTATCTAAAAAAGCCCAAGCGACAACATATAGCGCTGGTACGTGATCTCGCATGGGGATCTGAGAAAGGGAATAGAATAGACTTCTTAGTTTATGATTTCCCAGCTTATTTAGCTGTCTGTCGAGCTCTGGGGAGTATGGAAGTTTCTTTCCTGGTTGTGGTTTTGTAGGAGGTTTTATGTCAGGGGTACTACCTGAATCAGCTTCGTCAATTCGTGGATCATCTTGGTCTGCGTTGGGGAACTCAACTTCGTCGGTGCCTGGTGATGAGGGGCGTGGAGTAGAAGGTTCCGCGCCGTTTGGCGGAAATCCGGAAGGTGCGTCGATCAAGTCGGCACTCAGAAGCGTTGGGTTGCCTAGTCTTCTAGTCGAACATTCTAACTCCGTCTCTAATCGCTTAGCTTTGTCGGAGATTGGGCCACTCTTAGCTTGAGATCCAAGCCTTTTGTATTTTGCTTCATTTAATAACCAAGTTAGCAATTTGTCGAAATCTTCTAAAGGTCGATCTCGAGACACACGGTTGGGGTCTTTGTCAAACCTAAGACCAAGTGTTGACCTCATAATAGGATTGCCGATGAGTCGCACTAAATGCGATAGCATCTTTTCTGCATCATCAGTTTCAATGAATTTACGCTTTACCGCATAGTCCAATATGGCTTGGCCGCGGAGATTTCTGGGATTTTGAAAATAACGTGTCTTCTGAGTAGTATCCCATTGCTTACGCCCTAGTCCATTACTGGCACCAGCATGAGCGCGAGTAATCCACTTTTTACGCTCGTCCTCATCCTCCACCACTACTACTTCAATTTTCCGGGGTGTTTTGTACTTTCGAGCTAATTTTTTAAAAACCTCCCTGTGTTGACTAGGAGATTTCTTCGGATCCTTAAGTAATTTCAGAGCACACAAACGCCTATTGCCTTCGGCTACAACGAAATTTACATCTCCTGGATCGTCCTGTGTATCCTCTTGAAAGACCATGAAGCGCTCGAGAGGAGATAGGCCATTTTCTACTATATCCTTTGCCAGTTCGAGAACTTTTTCTCCCTTGCAAAGCGCTTCAATTGCTTCTGCCTCTTCAAGAAGTCCTTCAAAACGAGGGTTGTCGTCGTGCAATATCAAACGGCTCAGAAAGACCCTTTTCACTTCGAACATAGCTATCAAATTCCAAAATTCATCACTTAGGTTCCATAAATCTCTTTTAAAAAGAGAATGTAAACCATTCAAGGTTGATTTTTAATATCTTTTAATAGAAGTATCAGAATTAATGGTACCGGAATCCAGGGCTAGAGCGAACCTCCTCCACATCCCCCTTGCCCACAACCGTCAAATCACTCTATAGTTGCATCAGGGTCGGGCTTAAACGGCCCCGGGGCTTGATAACCCCTCAACAAGCGGCTGACATCAGCCGTATAATGGTGTCTCCTCACTCATGTGATACCGTCACATGACGATTCGTCACGACGTTTCTATGGGCGGGGAGGCACTGGCCATAGAGAGTTGGGCTTTCGGGTCCGGCTTAAAAGCCAGTGCGACCGTCTTGTTGCGGTTTATCAACTCCCCGTCCGCCAGAGAGCTATAAGAAGACGTGCCCCTTGAGGGGGAGCGTCGGGTTCTTGCCCTCTCTGGCGGTTCCATGAAACGCAAGCGGGGTTGTGACGATGGAGAATAACGGATCTTTCCTGTTCGATATGTTCGACACGCTCCAGTCCATGCCGGACTGGATCAAGATGGCCTGGGTGCTGATGCCCTCCCTCACCTTTATTGCCGCTCTGGCGCTGGTGCTGAACTACCGGATCCGCCGGATGGAGGCCCAATGGCAGAAAGAGGATGAGGTTGCCTTCCGAACGGCGCGCAATCTGGGGGTCCATATGCTGCCTGATGATGCGCTGGTCGGCATTGTCTACAAGACCAGCGACGGCCTTTTCCGCATCCGCCAGCTGACCGACGGTGGCGAGATTGAAGGCCGGGAGCTTGAGGCTTTGCCCAAGGGGTGAGGAATGGGTGAGGTCTGATTGCGCTACCGCAAGACTTCTTCCAGGACCAGTCTGCCATAGGCTGCATTCATGTGTCTGAAATCCGTATCCGGGTGCAGTTTATTCATATTCTCGGATAATCGGACCGACCCTTTGCAATAGGTGTGGTGTGTGAACAGCCCGTGTTGTTCCAGTGTGCTTTCGGGCGGACCCATAATGCGGAAATTGTCTGTCGAGCTTGCCCGGACCTTTTCTTCAAGAAAGGCCTGAATTCTTTCAGCATGATGGCGTGTTCTGGATTGGGGGGCACTGATCTTCTGCAAAATCGTTTTTGCGTCGGGTGCTTCGCAGGAGATAAATGGTACCCCGATATGAGATACAAGCGTATTGCTGTTTGCTTCAGCCGTTTCCTTTACAAGCCGCATGAACCAGCTTTTCTCGATTGCTTTCCAGATTTCGTCCATAACTCTTTGACTCAACGCTGGAATGTCATCTCCTGCGATGAATGGACGGGCAGACAGCATGGAATTGCCCAGAATAAAGACAATCTCGTCGAATTCCGAGATGACAATTTCTGTTGCGCCGCCTGATGTCCAGCGAAAGCTCTCCTGAACAGAACTGTTGCTTGACGAGATAATGCCATTACGTACGCGAGCTGTTCTGATTGAATCGCGGTGGCTGCCAAATATGGTGATGTCTGCAGCCTTACCTGCACCAATATCATCATAGCTTGCGAGAGCCTTCTTCAAGGCACCAACATGTGAGTTTCCAACAAAACAGATGCGCTTCATTTGCTAAAAGCTTCCAGCATTTCATCATCGCACTGCACATCCGTGATCGAACTTATCCCGGTGTGGCTTTCAACGGATTCCATGGCCTCGGTACCGGGCGGGTGCGCCGAGAAAAACGTCTTCATGACAACCTGGACACCGTGGTCCAATACGGAGCGCAGATTGGCAGCAAAAAAAACACCGCGCGCGGCCGGATTGGTAATGATCTCGAAGCTGGGGAAATAGTCGACGTTTTCATACTTGTCGGACAGAAAGCCGGCGGCGGCGCGGAGGACTGATTTTGAATATGTTGTAGCTGCCAATACGTGATTTCCACTGGCTGTAGCAGTCAGGGGTACGGGCGATACGGTCAGGAGATAATGCAGATCACGACCTCTCTGCTCACGCAAGACAGCCATGATGGCCTGGAAATCAGAAACCACATCCTGATATGAAAAATTGACAAAGTCGTAAGTGTGGACCTGGTCTGCCCCGGCGACGACGCCCGGTGCCAGCGGGACAACGCGCGCTGTGTCCTTGTGGACCCAGGCCTCTGTCAATCCAAGTGTGAAAACAATAAGATCAACATTCAGGAACAGCGCCCTTAGACGTTCCAGATGGTAGGCCCGTGCATCAGCGACTTCCTGTCGAGAGCTGAAGCCGTCAGGTTCAATGTTGGGGCGGAGCGCGTCATAGAAGCGACCGTTCTTTTCCCATATCAGAAGATCCTGCGGCTCGTCTGAAAAGGCTTCTTCGATCAATTGCCTGAGTTGGCGTGTTGTGTAGATGTTTCCATATCGGCCGGAATAAAGTGAATAACCAAACGCCTCATGCAGGGGGCGTGGCAATCCATTGGGAGCCGGTTCAGCATCAATGATATGATATCCGTTGGATCTCAGGTGACGGGTAATATGTTGCGCAAAACAGCTGCCTGCTGTCGCAATGTTCCAGTCTTTCTGAATTGTCCATTTCTTTTGATAAATGTCAGGAACACCAAGAGGGTCCGCCTCAGCCAATCCGGTTTTCCAGAACGACCTTGCTTCTAAGCTGGCGTAAAAACTTGTCATGGAATTGCCTGACACAAATCTTGTTAGTTTTCCTGTTTTGTCTGATAGTCCCTGTCATATTACATGTCAAACTCTGTGCACGATAAGCCGTTAAACGACCTGTGCTAGAGCTGATCTGCCGGTTCTGACGAACCATTTATGGGTCTGAATCCTAAAAGTCCACCTCAACCGCTACTCCT
This sequence comes from Coralliovum pocilloporae, assembly GCF_030845175.1. Lineage (NCBI taxonomy): Bacteria > Pseudomonadati > Pseudomonadota > Alphaproteobacteria > Hyphomicrobiales > Coralliovaceae > Coralliovum > Coralliovum pocilloporae. The sequence continues at coordinate 3,841,168 of NZ_CP132542.1, forward strand.
TTGGCCACGGCGATGTCGACCACGGCGGAGGCGACGGCGAGGTCTTGCAGGCCGACGCCGGTGCCGTCGAACAGGGTGATGTCGTCAGGGCTGGTGCGGCCCTGATGTGTGCCGTTGATGACGGCGCCGATTGCGGTGATATCCGCGTCCTTAATCAGCCCCTGGGCCACGGCGTGCTGTGCTTCGCCGATTGTGACCGACTGGGCCACTTCATCGGTGAAGACACGAGCCTTTGCCAGCAGATTGGCATCCACTTCCTGTTTGCCCTTGGTGTCTGTTCCCATACAGGCCAGATGAGTGCCGGGGGTGACCTGGGCCGCGTTCAGGATAGGCGCGAAGCTTGAGGTGATGGAGATGATCACATCCGCCTCGGCCCCCAGCCGGTCGAGGTCCACCGCCTCAAAGGGCAGGCCTGCCTCACGGGCTGTTTCTTCCAGTCGGGAAAGCATTTCGGGGTGATAATTCCAGCCGATGACCTTCTCGAAACTGCGCTGCTCAAGGGCGGCCCGCATCTGGAAAGCGGACTGGTGCCCGGCGCCGATCATGCCCAGAACTTTCGCGTCCTCACGGGCCAGATGGCGGATGGAGACGGCAGAGGCGGCTGCGGTTCTAAGCGCGGTCAGAAGGTTGCCGCCAACCACCGCTTTCGCCTTGCCCGTATCCGCATCAAACAGAAAGACGGTGGACTGATGATTGGTCAGGCCTTTCGCTTCATTGCCCGGCCAGTAACCGCCTGACTTGAGCCCCAGCACCAGACCGGCGCGGTCAAACCCGCTTTTGAAGCCATAGAGCGCGTCCGCATGGCCGATTGCTTCGCGGATGACCGGAAAATTATAGGCGTCATCGCGGGCCATGGCGGCAAACACGGCCTCAATGGCGTCAAAACTTTCCGTCCGGCCGATGAGGTCGCCAATGGCATTTTCCGGGACAATGATCATGAGCGCATTCCTTGGGTCTTGAATAAAGGGGTCTTGAACAAAGCGATAGGAATAAAATCCTAAAATTCAAAAAGAGAGCGATAAGGCGGGAGAGGCGCAGAATGCCCGCTGGCCTGCCCCTCTCCCCCTGTTTCAGCCGCTTGCGGTTGGTCAGTAAGCCTTGCCGCGGGCGGAAACCGGCCACAGGGTTTCCACCTTGCCGTTGCGGACGCCCACATACCAGTCGTGCACATTGGCGGTCGGGTCACAATGGCCGGGCACAAGGCGCAACTTGTCGCCCACTTTCAGCTTGCCGTCCGGGTCTGCAATCACCCCGTGCTCGTCAGAGCACTTGATATATTCCACATCATCCCGGCCATAGATGAAGGGCAGGCCGCTATCCACCGACTGGGCCTTGAGGCCTGCATCGCAAATGGCCTTGTCCGCCTTGGCGTGGCTCATCACCTGGGTGAACAGGAAGAAGGCGTTCTCCCACTCGCCCTGATCGATGCGGTTGCCGTCCTTGTCGAGAATGCGGCCATAATCCGCATCCATGAACGCGTAAGACCCGCATTGCAGCTCGTTATAAACGCCGGAATTGGATTCAAAATAATAGGAACCGGTGCCACCGCCTGAGACCAGTTCCGGCTCAAGACCGGCGGCCTTCAGGCCCTCGACGGCGTCCCTGACCATGGCAATGGCGATGTCGAGCTTTTCCTTGCGGCCCTCATAGCTGTCAATGTGCTGCATGGCCCCCTGATAGGCCTGAATGCCGGTGAATTTCAGATTGTCGGCTGCATCAATGGCCCGGGCGATGGTGACAACCGCATCTGTTGTGGTCACCCCGCAGCGACCTGCACCACAGTCAATCTCCACAAAACATTCAAGGGTGGTGCCGTGCTTCTGAGCGGCCTGGGAGAGGTCTGCCACATTCTCAAGGTCATCGACGCAGACAATGGTGCGGGCTCCCAGTTTCGGCAGCTGGGCCAGCCGGTCCATCTTCAGCGGATCGCGCACCTGGTTGGAAACCAGAACATCCTTGATGCCACCCCGGGCGAAGACTTCGGCCTCTGAAACCTTCTGGCAGCAGACACCAATCGCGCCGCCGAGCGTCTCCTGAAGCCTGGCCACATCTACGGATTTGTGCATCTTGCCGTGCACCCGGTGGCGCATGCCGTGGGCTTTGGCGTAATCACCCATCTTTTTGATATTACGCTCAAGGGCATTCAGATCGAGCACCAGACAGGGGGTCTGGATATCGGCCTCATCCATCCCCGGCAGGGCAGGAACATCATAGCCAACAACGAGGGTGTCGGGTTTTGTCTGCGCGTTCATGTGTTTTCTCCTGTTGTCTATTGCCAGGGAAGCCTGTCCAGATCCACATTGCCGCCGGTGATGATCACCCCCACTCGTTTGCCGCGGAACACGTCCGGGTTCTTGAGAATGGTGGCCAGCGGTACGGCGGAGGATGGTTCCATGACAATCTTCATCCGCTTCCAGATGAGGTGCATGGCATCGATGATCTCGTCTTCTGACGCAGTCAGAATGTCGGTGACGTGGTTTGAGACGAAATGCCAGGTGAGGTCCTTCAGCGGCACTTTCAGCCCGTCAGCCACAGTGACCGGGGCATCATCCGCAATAATGTGCCCGGCCTTGAAACTGCGATAAGCGTCATCGGCCTGCTCGGGTTCTGCAGCATAAATCTCCACATGCGGGGCGAGGTTTGAGAGGGTCAGGCAGGTGCCAGAGACCATGCCGCCGCCGCCAATCGGTGCGATGACCGCGTCCAGTCCGTCCACCTGGCCCATCAGCTCGCGGGAACAGGTGCCCTGCCCGGCAATCACCCGGGGATCGTTATAGGGATGGACAAATTCCGCGCCGGTCTCGGCCACCACCTCGGCAAACACGGCCTCACGGCTGGAGGTGGAGGGTTCGCATTCCACCACGCGGCCGCCATAGCCCTTCACGGCATCCTTCTTGGCCTGCGGGGCGGTGCGCGGCATAACCACCGTGCAGGGAATACCCCGGCGACCGGCAGCATAAGACAGGCAGGTGCCATGATTGCCGCTTGAATGGGTGGCGACACCCTTCTGAGCCTGCTCATCGGACAGGCCAAACACGGCATTGGATGCGCCGCGCGCCTTGAACGCCCCGGCCTTCTGCAGGTTCTCGCATTTAAAGAACAGGTTTGCGCCGGTCAGCGCGTCCAGATAACGCGAGGTAAGCACCGGGGTTTCGTGTACATGCGGCCTTATCCGGTCATGGGCGGCCAGCATGTCATCAACGGTCGGGATGATCATCAGAGCCTCCTCACGCCGCCAGCCTGCTTGTATCGGCACGGCTTGAGCGGTAGTGCTCCTGGGCTGCGGCAACACCGGAACCGAGCGTGATCTCCAGGCCCAGATCAGCCATACACATCTCGGCCGTAGCGATGCCGCTGAGCGCCATCACATCGGTGAGGCTGCCCAGATGGCCGATGCGGAAGACCTTGCCGGCCACATCACCCAGTCCGACACCAAAGGCCACCCCGTAATGCCGGGCCGCATGGCTCACCACATCCGTGGCGTTGAACCCGTCCGGCGTGCGGATGGCGCTGACCGTATCGGACCAGAGGTCCGGTGAGGCGGCGCACAACTCAAGCCCCCAGGCGCGAACCGCAGCCCGCACCCCGCCCGCAATGCGGGCATGGCGGGCAAAGACATTCTCCAGACCTTCCGCCTGAAGCAGGGCACAGGACCGGTTCAGCCCGTTCAGCAGGCCGACCGATGGCGTATAGGGATAGCCACCGCCCTGATAGCTCTGCCGCATGTCGCGAATATCAAAGAAGGTGCGTGGCAGGCGCGCCGTTTCTACCGCCTCAATCGCCTTTTTCGAGAAAGCGACAATGGCCAGACCCGCAGGCAGCATGAAGCCTTTCTGCGACCCGGTCACAGCAACATCAACGCCCCATTCATCGAAGCGGAAATCCATCGAGGCAATGGAGCTGACACCATCCACAAACAACAGCGCCGGGTGGCCTGCGGCATCAAGTGCCCGGCGAACCGCGGCAATATCGGATTTCACACCGGTGGCCGTCTCGTTATGGGTGACGAGCACCGCACGGATCTGATGGGTCCGGTCGGCAGTGAGGATTTCCTCATAGCGGTCAACCGGAACACCCTCGCCCCATGGCACATCGACCACATCGACCGCCAGAGCGTGACGCTGGCACATGTCGATCCAGCGGTGGGAGAACATGCCGTTGCGGGCCGCAAGGATCCTGTCACCGGCACTCAATGTGTTGGTCAGTGCGGTTTCCCAGCCGCCGGTGCCGGTGGAGGGAAAGAAGAAAATCTCGGCATGGTCGCTTTTCACCACCGCCTTCACCCCGTCACGAGCCGGATGCAGGATCTCGGCAAAGGCTTCTGACCGGTGGTCCATAGTGGGCATGTCCACGGCCTTGCGCAGCGCTTCCGGCATGTTGGTGGGGCCGGGAATGAAGACGGGGTTCTGATCGCTCATGTGAGGGACTCCTGTAATGCTGAAAACAGGATAGGAGTCCTTGTTGCAGAAGGAAATTTTTTTGAAAAATTTTTTCAAAAATAAGAAATAGTGATTTTCATCATATAAAACAGTCTTCTATATTTTTTCATTGGATGAATTGGTTTTTCAATTATATTTGAAACTGCTTTCCGATTTATAGGCAAGGAGGCGAAATGCCCCCCTCTCTGCGCCGCAAGGGCCGTCCGAAAAATTTCGATACAGATACCACCACAAGCCGTATTCAGGCGCTCGACCGGGCGCTGGATGTGATGGATGCCCTGGCTGAGGCACAGGGGCTGACGCTGACCGAACTGGCGGGTGCCCTGAACCAGTCACCGGCGACCATTTATCGGGTGCTGTCCACCCTTGAGGCTCGGCAGATTGTCGAGATGGACCCGGTCGATCAGGCCTGGCATATGGGCTCTGCCGCCTTCCGGCTCGGCTCGTCCTTTCTGGCCCGCAACAATGTGGCTGAACGCAGCCGCCCGGAAATGCACGAGCTGATGCGGTTGACCGGCGAGACCTCCAATCTGGGCATTGAACGCAATGACGAGGTGATGTTCGTGGGGCAGGTGGAAACCCCGCAATCAATCCGGGCCTTCTTTCCGCTGGGCACCATCTCTCCCATGCATGCCTCGGGTATCGGCAAGGCGCTTCTGAGCTGTTATCAGCCCGAGCGGCTGGACCGTTATCTGCGTGATGCCGCACTCGAACGCTTCACCACCCATTCCATTACCGAGCCGGAGGTCCTCCGCGCAGATCTGGAAAAAGTGCGTGAGCGGGGCTGGGCGCTGGATGATGAGGAAAAGGCCGACGGCATGCGCTGCGTCGCCGCCCCCATCACTAATATCTATGGCGAGGCCATTGCCGGAATCTCGGTCTCCGGCCCGGCCATGCGGATGACCAATGACCGCCTTGCTGAAATCGGCCAATGGGTCTCAGACGCCGCAAAGCGGGTGTCGCTTTCCATGGGTATGGCGGGGTGAGGCTCCAGAGGCTTCCGGTTCAATCCACCCCGTCGGACTGAGCGGCCCAGCGGGCTGTCAGGCGGCGGGTGATTTCGTAGAGCAGGATTGAGAAAACCCCAAGGGTCAGCATGGCGGCGAACATCAGGTCTGTCTTGGCCCGGCCATTGGCCAGCAGCATCAGATAACCCAGCCCTTTCGAGGCTCCGACCCATTCGCCGATAACGGCCCCGATTGGCGCATAGACGGCGGCCAGCTTGAGACCGGAGGCCAGTGATGGCAGGGCGGCGGGAATACGGATATGCAGCAGGACCGCGCGCGGGCTGGCCTGCATGGTGCGGGCCAGATCCAGATAGCCCTGCGGGGTGCGCATCAGCCCGTCAAAGAAGGAGGATGTGACGGGGAAATAGATAATCAGCACTGCCATCGCCACTTTTGACCAGAGCCCATAGCCGAGCCACAGGGTCAGGATGGGGGCGAGTGCGAACACCGGCAGCGCCTGGGTGAAGACCAGAATGGGCCGGACCAGCAGCCGGGCGGCTTTCGAGGTTGCCAGCTGAATGGCTGTGACAATGCCAAGCAGAGCCCCGAGCGCGAGGCCGATCAACACCTCGATGGCTGTAATCAGCGTATGTTCGGCAATCACTTCGCGGTGGAACCACCAGGTTTCCGCTACAAGCAGCGGTCCCGGCAGGATAAAGCGCGGCAGGTCAGTCAGGCTGACAATGGCCTGCCAGACAGTGATGGCGAAAACAGCCGCAAGCCCGGCATAGACATAGCCCTTCATCAGCCGTCCTCCCGCATCAGCCGCATCAAGGCGCCCTGACTGTCGAGCGTCGCCCGGTCATCCACCTGGCGGGGGATTGGCGCATCAGGCGGGGTGCAATGGGTGAGCCCGGTCTTGCGCATGACCACGATTTTGTGGCCGATGCGTGCCGCCTCTGCCGGGTCATGGGTGACCAGAAGCACCGTCTTGCCATGGAGCAGTTCAACCGCCAGATCCTGCATATCGGCGCGGGTGCGGGCATCAAGGGCCGAAAAGGGTTCATCCAGCAGAATGATGTCCTTGTCTTCCATCAGCGTTCGGGCCAGCGCCACCCGCTGTCTCTGGCCGCCGGACAGTTCAGACGGTTTTTTGTTGGCATGCGCATCAAGACCGACGCGGCGCAGAAGTGTCTGAAGCCGGTCCGTGTCGGTTGGCTCCCCGCGCAACCGCGCGCCCAGCGCCACGTTGTGGGTGACACTGGCCCAGGGCAGCAGCAGGTCGTCCTGGGCCATATAGGCCACGCGGGTCATCACATCATCGCCGTCAGAGGCGGTGATGGTGCCGGAAAAACGTGCGCCGGTGCTGAGTCCGGCCACCAGTCGCAGAATGGTGGATTTCCCCACACCCGATCCGCCTAGCAGGCAGGTCCACTGACCCGGGTTCAGCACCAGGGACAGGGGCGCAAACAGCGCCACCCCGTCAATCGCGGCTGACCCGTCAATGGTGATGCCCGGCGTCTCGGGTGCAGATGTCATCAGCAGGACCTCATCAGGGCGCCATCAGGGTGTCAGGCCCATCTGCCAGAACCCCACTTCAAGCCGTGTGGCCATGGTGAAGGTCTCACAGAGCTTCTGCCAGACCGGCAGCGTGTCGTAGTCCTCGCCCAGACGGCGGACCAGTGCCTTGTCCAGCAGGTCACCCACCGCCTTGCACGACCCCTGATACTCCTCACCTGAATAGGTGTTGATCCAGTCACGATAGATCTCGCTTGTGGCTTCTGTGCTGAGCCGCGCGCCAATCTCGCCATAGCCCATAACGCACGGGGCGAGAGCGGCCAGCAGGCTGAGGAAATCGCCGGAGAAACCCGCTTCCAGCACAAACCGCGTATAGGCGAGGTTCTCGGGGCGCTCGGGCGTTGCGAACAGCGCGTCCTCGGAAATGCCGAGATCGGCGCAGATGCCGATATGCAGCTTCATTTCCTCACCGACCAGCGCGTTAACCGTGGCGGCGGCCGTCATCATTTCCTCGTGGCTTTCGCCCTTCACCACGGCAAGTGCCCAGGCGCGGGAGAAATGCACCAGAAACACATAATCCTGTCTGAGATAATGCAGGAATGCCTCTTTCGGCAGCGTGCCGTCCTTCATGCCCTCAACGAAGCCGTGGCGGGTATAATCCCGCCACAGATCGCCGGAAGCCGCGCGCATCAGCGAGAAGGCGCGGCCATAATCGGGACGGGTGCTCATTTCGCGGTCACATCAACGGTGATTGCATCGACCGCGTTCTGAGACGGGATCATGCCTTTTTCGTTGAGGAAGGCCTCAAAGCGTGCATACCGACCTGCATCAAAGCCTGCCGGACGCAGGGCAAAACGTGGCAGGGTATCGCGCCAGGCGCGCTTGTTCAGCTCATCCTGCAGTTCTTTTGAGGTGCCGGAGAAGATCTCCCAGCTTGCCTTCGGATTGTTGACGATGAACTGGGTTGCTTTCTCGGTTGCCGCCAGGAAACGGGCCACCTTGTCTGCATCCATGCGCTCCGGATTGGCCACATAGATCAGCTCGTCATAGGAGGGAACGCCCTCTTCCTCGATATAGAAGCAGGTGCCCGGACGGCCTTCGATATCCATCTGGTTCAGCTCGAAATTGCGATAGGCACCGATCACCGCATCCACCTGACCGGACATCAGGGACGGAGACAGGGAGAAGTTCACATTGATCATCTCAACATCGCTGAGCTTGACCCCGTGCCGCTCCAGCACCGTGCCGAGAACCGCTTCTTCAACACCGGCAACGGAGAAGCCGATTTTCTTGCCCTTCAGGTCAGCAGGTGACTTGATCGGGCCGTCTTTCAGCACCAGCAGGCAATTGAGCGGGGTGGCCACCAGTGTGCCCACACGCTTCAGCGGCAGGCCCTCATGGATCTGCAGGTGAAGCTGCGGCTGATAGGAGACGGCCAGATCAGCCTGACCGGCAGCCACCAGACGGGGCGGTGCAGACGGGTCAGCCGGTGGCACGATTTCCACCTCAAGCCCTTCATCGGCGAAATAGCCCTTTTCCTGCGCCACGATGATCGGGCCATGATCCGGGTTGATGAACCAGTCGAGCAGAAGCGTCATCTTGTCTGCCGCTATGGCCGGGGTTGAGGCCAGCATAGCCAGCGCAAAAAGCAGTTTTTTCATGAAAGGCGTTTCCTTCTCCGAGACGTCTGTTGTTCCGTTTGTTCTATCGATTATGAGCTCACCGGGTCGCCGCGAGCCATTGTCTGACCCGGCCTTCCGGGTCGTCGTTCAGTGTGATGTCGGTGACCGCCGAGACGATATCGGCACCGGCTTCAAAAACGCCGGGTGCGCGCTCAACACTCATGCCGCCAATGCCCACCAGCGGAATGGACCCGACCCGCTGTTTCCACTCGGTCACCCGTGGCAGGCCCTGCTGATGCCATTTCATCTTCTTGAGGATGGTGGGATAGACCGGGCCAAGCGCCACATAGTCGGGCTCCATGGCCAGCACCCGCTCAAGCTCGTCATCATCATGGGTGGAGACACCCAGTTTCAGCCCCGCCTTGCGGATGGCCCTGAGGTCTGCGTCATCCAGATCTTCCTGACCCAGATGTACCCAGTCGCACCCGGCCTCAATGGCTATCTGCCAGTAATCATTGACCACCAGAACGGCGTCATGCGCGCGGCAGAGATCACGGCCGGTCTCGATTTCAGATCTGACCTCCTGATCGGGCCTGTCCTTGATGCGTAACTGCACCAGTTTGACCCCGAGCGGCAGCATCCGCTTCAGCCAGTCCGTGTGATCGAAAATCGGGTAGAACGGATCGAGCGTCATGACAGGAAAGCCTTTCCGATAACCGGGGTTGAGGCTTCCGCCATATCGCGCGCCTCAATCGGGTCGGCCTCAAAGGCCAGCCTGCCCGCTTCAATCGCCAGCGCCATGGCCTTGGCCATGGTGGCAGGTTCTCCGGCGCGGGCCACGGCGGTGTTGAGCAGCACCGCGTCATAGCCAAGCTCCATGGCATGGGCCGCATGGCTGGGCAGACCAATGCCCGCATCCACCACAAGCGGCACATCGGGGAACTCGGCCCGCATGGCTCTCAGCGCATATTCATTGTTCAGCCCGCGACCCGAGCCGATAGGCGCGCCCCAGGGCATCAGCACTTCGCAGCCCGCTTTCAGAAGCTGCTCACCGACAATCAGATCCTCGGTGGTGTAGGGAAACACCTGAAATCCGTCCTCAGAGAGAATACGCGTCGCCTCCACAAGCTGGAACACATCCGGCTGCAGACTGTCTGTGTGCCCGATCAGCTCGAGCTTGATCCAGGGCGTGCCGAAAACCTCCCGCGCCATCTGGGCGGTGGTGACGGCTTCCTTCACTGTGTGACATCCGGCTGTGTTGGGCAGAACCAGAACGCCAAGCGCCTTGATCATCTCCCAGAAGCTGCTGCCTTCACCGCCTGCGCCCTCACGGCGGAGCGAAACGGTGGCTACTGCCGCCCTGCTCGACCGGAACGCCTCTTCCAGAATGGCCGGGCTTGGATATTGGGCCGTGCCCAGCATCAGCGGATTGGCCAGCTCTGTACCGTAGAATGATCGCATCGTCTCAGCCTTTGCCCTTAGGGTCAGGACCCATTAATTTCATTCATACTGCGGAGGAGATTTTTCTGTTCGGCGCGGCGAAGATCTGAAGGAAACCTGGCAGGTTTTCGAAGAGCTTCAACAAAGCCGAGCGGTAAAATCACCCCGCCCTACGGGTTTGTCAGGGAAATGCAGCCTGGACACAAATCAGACCTTGAATAGGGTCCACCTGTCCTGCGTCCTGTTTTGCGCCCATTCTACATTTCCCTGACGAACAGAATGAACGAAATTAATGGGTCCTGACCCTAACCACCTTGCATAGGGGCGACCACTTCAACCCGGTCGCCATCCTGCAGCTTCTGTGCGGCACGGTCTGGTGCGGGCACGAATTCCTCATTCAGCGCGGTGGCCACAGGGCGGTCTCCATAGCCGCATTCATCCAGAAGCGCGGACAATGTGTCCGCTGCGCTGTTATGCGCTTTGCCGTTCAGCGTGATCTTCATCGACCATCTCCGACTGTCTGTTCTCAAGCACCAGATCGGCTACCCCGCGCGCCAGCGCCGGGGCCAGCAGATAACCGTGCCGGTAAAGTCCGTTTGCATGAACCACTGAACCCTTGCGGCGGATACGCGGCAGATTATCCGGGAAGCCGGGGCGCACATCGACGCCGATCTCCAGAATTTCCGCCTCGCCGAAGGCCGGGTTCAGGGCATAGGCCGCGCTCAGCATTTCCAGCATGGAGCGGGCTGTTATACGCGTGCCATCGCCGCTTTCGATCATGGTGGCCCCGAGCATATAGACCCCGTCGCCGCGCGGTACGATATAGAGCGGCATGCGCGGATGCAGCAGGCGCACAGGCCGGTTCAGCGTCACATCCGGTGCCCGGATGACCAGCATCTCGCCTTTTACCCCGCGCAGATCCTTAAGGCTGTCCCGCGCTGCAAGCCCCCGGCAATCAATGGCGTTCGGCAGGGTTTCCGGATTGACCTCTTCTGGTACAAGGGTGACGCCCTTTGCGATAAGCGCGTCATACAGATCCGTCAGCGCCCGGCGCGGGTCGAGATGGGCTTCATCAGCAAAGAAAAGCCCCTTTGTAAAGCCGTGCAGGTCCGGCTCCAGCTCCTGAATGCGGGCCTCACCAACCTCGTCAAACCCTTCGGTGCGACGAGAGAACCGGCGTAGGTCCGGCAGGTCGCGCGAGTTGGCCACAACAAGCGTGCCGCGCCGGGTGACAGGCGTGCGGGTGGCCCACCAGTCAATCGCCTCCCGGCCAAGACGCAGAACGGGCTCTTCAGCATTTTCAAACTCGCACCAGGGGGCCAGCATGCCGCCTGCCCACCAGCTGCAACCGTGAGGTCCGGGCGCGCCGGACCGGTCATACAGCGTGACGGTCGCCCCGCGGTCCACAAGCTCTGTGGCAACCGCAAGACCGGCAACGCCCGCGCCGATGACAGAGATATCACTCATGTGAGCCCTGCCCTGTCGACGTCCATGCCTGGTAGAAATGATGCACCGGCCCGTGACCCTGGCCGATATCGAGCGCGTCTGCGGCGGCAATGGCCCCCTGCAGATAGCTGTGGGCTGCGCCCACGGCCTCAATCAGGGGCAGGCCTCTGGCCAGTCCGGAGGCAATGGAAGAAGACAGCGTGCAGCCCGTGCCATGGGTGTTGCGGGTCTGTTTGCGGGGGGCGGTAAATTCCGCCGCGACCCCGTTAGAGGTGATCAGCAGGTCGTGACAGAGTTCGCCTTTGGCGTGCCCGCCCTTCATCAGCACGGCCTGTGGCCCGAGCGCGCAGAGCTTCTGCCCCTGCAGACGCATGTCGTCAGGTGTTGATGCCTCTTCAGTCTCAAGAAGCCGGGCGGCCTCGGGCAGGTTGGGCGTTAGGACAGTGGCGCGAGGCAGGAGCACATCTCTGAGCGTCTCAACCGCATCATCAGCCAGAAGTGCATCCCCCGATTTGGCAATCATCACTGGGTCAACCACCACCGGGCCTTCATACTCGCTGAGGCCATCAGCCACAGCCCGGATAATCTCGGGCACCGCCAGCATGCCTATTTTGACCGCATGAATCTCAATGTCAGACAGCACCGCCTCGATCTGGGCGGTAATCACATCGGTGGGGATGGAATGAACCGCCGTAACCGCGCGGGTATTCTGGGCCGTGATGGCCGTAACAACGCTGGCCCCATAGACCCCAAGCGCCGACATGGCCTTCAGATCCGCCTGAATTCCGGCACCGCCGCCGCTGTCTGATCCCGCTATGGTCAGTGCGCTATAGGCCACATCCTTGCTCCGCTTCTCTTTGCTGAAGCGCGCTCCCGAAAAGCTGGAGACTTTTCGGATAAGAGTTCGCTCAAAACAATGACTTAAAGTGCTGATCCTTCGGAATGAAGGCAGGCACTTTATCTCTTTGCTGAAGCGCGCTGTTCATCACCAGACCGGGTCCCCGCTCTGGTGCAACACGCGTTCATGAAGGCAATGGATGAAGGGACGGCTTTCTGGTGACACCGTTCCCTCCGCCGGCACTGCCCGGATCAGGTTCGATGGGTTGGCACAAAGCCTCTCAGCCCGGACGGGCACCCCAACGGCAGAAGGTTTGAGTACCACCCGACCGGGGTGACGTCAATTTTATTGATGAGGGTAGGGAAACAGCTCATACGGGCAACCGACCATCCTAAGGAAAAACACCACAAAAGGCCAATAGAGTAAGACATGCGGACGTGAGGCCAGATTAGTGCACTACAACAGTGTTCAGCGATTTTCTGGCGTCTAAACAAGAATGCTACAGACGCATTATAAGGCTCTTTATCCAGCTCATACTGAATTCAATTGCCCATTCTGTCTGTTGTTTTGTCAAAGATGGCATAGTTGAGCTACCAGCTCCATGCCCCAGCGGATTTCGAATATGTGTAAAGAAGTCTTTGATCAGCGCACATTCCCAAGGAGCTAAGAAGGTATTTTTCTTAGAGCCAAGATTATCAATATAATTATGTGCTCCCTTCTCGCCTCCATGAGTCCATTTTTTGGTATCGGAGATGACCTTGATGGTACTTTCCAAAGCCCTTGCTGCATAGAATGCAGGATCCCTTCCATCACTATCGCGAAGATCTAGAGCTTCTTTCATGTCCGTATCGACATTTTGCCATTTTGAGTCTGATAACAGAGACCAGAAAGGAGTTTCAATCTGATCCTGCACAAAGTCGTCAGTAGCTATTTGAATGAAGCCATTGTGGTAGTTCAGTGGGTATTTAGCTTGACGAAAACGAGTGTTCAACTCAGCAGTAGCATCCTGAAATACACTTAAACGCCTGGCTCTTAGAGAACGCGCCGCATCTTCGGGATCTCCCCGCACTCTCGGTCCTGTGGATTTCAACGAGGCAATTAGCTTCTCAGTTTCTGAGATCGCCTTCCTGTTCTCTGCTTCAATTTCGGTTTCCTTAGCACGAAAGCCAAGTTCAATAAGGCTCAAACGCTCTTTTATATAGATATCAGGAGAGCCAGAAACGGGTTGTGACAACCACGTTTCACAGACCTTGAGAAGAGTATTCTTAGATGCCTGAACGTACCCGTTAGCATTGTAAGATGACCATTTCGGAGAAAGCGCTTTAATACCAAGTTCACGTGATAATCCGCTTTCAAGTGATGTCCAGAAATTGACAGATTTAGAATCCTCTTTCCCACCTAGGTAATAGGGTGATAGATCCTCTGCCAAGATACGGAATGCTTGGATGAGTAGGCGACGATCCCTATCCTCAAAGGTGTTTCTGAGCTGGAACTCATCATAGCGGCGTGCAAAAATATCAATAAGCATTGTGTTATGACGACTATACAACGCTAGTCGCGGCCCTTCCTAATTTCATACTTGGGAGATGTGTGATGTAGTTGCTTACCAATTGAAAGTCACCCACAAGCATTGGATTTTTTTAGGTTATTTTGTGATGATGAATTTGAGTAGAAGCAATGAACCAATATCCTGGTCCGTGTCTTGCTGAGCTTGATCATCGAGAGTGCTCGCTCTAACCTGAACGTTATGTCAGAGTTTCTCCACATCATCGTCCTTGAGCGTCACAGCGCACATCGGCGGAAGCGGTTTGCTGGTTAGCGACGCTCTGTTGCACGCCTTTATGCACGTTTCGCACAGCAATCTGGAGACCTTGAATGACTGAATTCACATCAATTCCGGTGCTTGATCTTGCGCCGCTTGTCAGGGGTGAGGACACGTCGAGTCTCGCCCGGACCTTTGCCCTTGCTTATGGTGAAACCGGCTTTGGCTATGTGATCAATCATGGCATTGATCCCGCCTTGCGGGCGGCTGTGTTTGACGCCTCGAAGCGGTTTCACGCCCTGCCGGAGGAGAAAAAGCAGGCGATTGCGCTCAACGGCAATCATCGCGGTTATATCGCCATCAACACCTCAACGGATGTGACATCTGATCTGGCGGAGGTAACGAAGCCCAACCAGTCGGCGTCTTTCATGATGATGCGTGAGGATGCTGTGGCCGATCCTGATACTTATCTGTCCGGGCCCAACCAGTGGCCGGAACTGGACGGGTTTCGCGAGGTTTGCGAGGCCTATGCCGAGGCGATGACCGGGCTTGGGCAAAAGCTGATGGGTCTGGCACTGGAGGCCATCGGGGTGACGGACCGATCCATTCTCACAGCGTTTGACCCGCCAACCCTCTGGCTGCGCCTGTTGCATTATCCGCCGCAATCCCCTCAAGCCCCGGATGACCTCTACGGCTCCGCTCCCCACAAGGATTTCGGATGCCTGACCCTGCTGGCGCAGGATGATGTGGGCGGCCTGCAGGTTCAGACGCCGGAGGGCCGTTGGGTGGATGCCCCGCCGATGGAGGGTGCCTTCGTGGTCAATGTGGGCGACATGCTGCACCGGCTGTCGAACGGCAGGCTCCTGTCAACGCCACACCGGGTGATCAATACCTCAGGACAGGAACGCTATTCCGTCCCCTTCTTCTTCGACCCCCACGTCTCCGCCACCATCAGCCCCCTGCCCGGCACAGGCCCCGCGCAGTTTGAGCCGCTGGTCTTCGGCGATTTCCTGAGAGGAGAACTCGAAGCCAGCTACGACGCGCATCAGGCGGAGGAGGCTTGAGGGGGTGGGGGGAGCAAGAGCACTGATCAGCGCGGGCTACCCGAGGTTAGGTTGCAGGAGCCCGATCAGCGTCTTAATGCGAATGGTCGATTTTGAGCCCGACTTTCCAATTCAGAGATTGTCACTTCTATAGCATCTTAAAACTTAAGTACTTGACAGCTATGAACCTAAGTCGCCAAAATCACTTGGCAAATGGTGTCGTTCACGCTGATTGCATTTGACGGAAACGACGTCATATTGGTTTTCAAAGCTTTGGGTCGGGACAGAAGTATTTTGTTTCATATCAGTCTTGAAAATGACCTAAGATTTGCTCGGTCAGAAAGATTTAAATCGACCACCCAACAAATCCTTGTGAAGCTTTCTGAGAATTTCTGGAACAATAAATCGTTGAAGTCTTGCACTTTCGACGATCTCGATTTTTTCAAAAGTGCGTTTGTTTCTGAGGACAGTGAAATTTGGACGAGAGCAGCAACCGCGATCACACGTTTGGCGCAAGATAACGAAAGCTGCAGACAATTATGGCTGAGCCTCGCGGTATCGCCTGATACCGAAACAAGGGTCAAGGTTGCAGAAAAATTTATTTTTTCGCCACCAGACCTGATCGAGCAAATTTGCCGCACCTTGAGCACAGATGCGGATGTACGTGTGCGATCCGAATTAGTTAAGGCGCTAAAGGATAATGGTGACCCTTTGGCGTTGCCGATCATCAAGGACGCGCAGGCATCGGAAACTGACCCGATGATGAGAAGAAAATGGGGTGCAGTATTCCGCCACATACATCGGTACTTTACCCCGCAAAAAAGCTTTGAAATTTTCAAATGGGACAAAATCGGTCAGTTGCTTCTCGATGATTCCTGCGAACTGTTGAAAGCTTTCGGCGACCAAGTACCAGATGTGGAACCTCGCGCGATAATTTTGGACTGTAATCCACCTTACGGCGAAGTCCTCATTACAATTGGTACAGCTGCAGATATTAAATCTGAACCTACACGCTGGGATGTTGGAAATTGGGAGTTCTTTGATCTAGAAACAACGTTGAGTAGTCGAAAAAAGCGATATTTTAAGAAATGGTCTAGACAGGGAAGCCGTATCAGCGAACTTATGCACGAAACGGAGTTTGCACTGGGTGAGAATCCCGAAGAAGACTTCATGTTAATGGCAGCAGGGGTTGCGAAGTTGCTTGAGAAGTCCGTCACCGTCCGAAACTTTTCTCGAGGGGCAGAATTGATGGTACTGGCAGTCTCACATGATGAAAGCATCAATACGGCGATTGAACGTCGCAGAGCTGTCTGAATTGGAACTCTAAGACTGCTAATAGCAAAAACCTGCCTCCGGTATTGTCGCATAGCTGATATTTAACTTCAGCAGTTCAGCAGAAGAAGAATCCACACCAGAACTATCGCTCAATTGAGCTATTTCCAATTTGTTGAATGAGAATCATCTCTATTCGTCTTTGACAATGGTATCCTTAGTTAGAGGGATCTTAAGTTTCGCCGTAGAGCATCGAAGCTCAAACCTATCCCGCCTCTTCAGCCAGTCGACCAAGCCGTATTGGGTGCGGTCGTCGAAGATCCAGGTTACCCGGGTGGGCTGCCAGCCGGCATGAGCAACACCATTGTATCCTCAGCTCCAATCCGCTACCCCTCCCGTGATATTCCACTGAAGGACCCTCCCCCATGCTTGACCAGAAGCGGATTCGTGATTTTGGTGTTCGGATTGGTGACATGCGCACCGGTGAGCGGAATGCGATCAGTGATGTGGCGGAGGTGACTGTCGGGCATGTGACCCTGGCTGACGGGCCGACCCAGACCGGGGTGACGGCCATCCTGCCCCATGGGGGTAATCTGTTTCGCGACAAGGTGATGGCTGCGGGCCACGTGATCAACGGGTTTGGCAAGTCCATGGGGCTGATGCAGATCCAGGAGATGGGCACCATCGAGACCCCTATTCTGCTGACCAATACGCTCTGTATTGGTACAGCGTCTGATGCGCTGATCCGCCATATGCTGGGGGATAATCCTGATATTGGTCACACCACGGGAACCGTGAACCCGGTGGTGTGTGAATGCAATGACGGCTATCTGAACGACATCCGCAGCAATGCCATTGAAGCCGACCATGTGCTTGAGGCCATCGCTTCAGCCTCAGACATGTTTCTGGAAGGGGCAGTCGGGGCCGGACGTGGTATGTCCTGTTATAAGCTGAAGGGCGGCATCGGCACGGCTTCGCGGGTTTTCGAGCTGGATGGAGCCGGTCACACGCTTGGGGCTCTCGTGCTCTCCAATATGGGGCAGAAGCGGGATCTGACGGTTGCAGGCAACCGTATCGGGCCGCTGGTTGCAGCGCGCGACAAGGATGACAGCCTGCCTGATGTGGGCTCCATTGTGGTGGTTCTGGCGACCGATGTGCCGCTGAGCGAGCGGCAGCTTGGCCGCATCGCGCGCAGGGCCGTGGTTGGTATTGGCCGCACCGGGTCTTTTATCGGCAATGGCAGCGGCGAGCTGGTGCTGGCCTTTTCAACCGGGAACCGGGTTGCCCATTATGACGAATGGGCCCAGCAGCCGATGATGCGCCTGCGCGAGGGGGATCTGGACCTCTTGTTCCGGGCCGCTGTTGAGACCACGGAGGAAGCCATTCTTAATTCCATGATTACGGCGGAATCTGTCACGGGCCGCAATGGTCACAGCCGCCGCTCGCTGCTGGAGTTTGAAGAGCTGTTGTAGGGTCAGGCCAGCAGTTCGTCGATGATTCTGGCTGGTATTCTGAGGTCCGCAAGGGCAGCGCTTATTTTGTCGTTCAGCTCATGCAGTGCATCCCCGCCCACATCGAAGTTCATGAAATCATAGGGCAGGTTAATGGCCATGTAGAATGTCCTGCCCCTGAACGCTGCGGCTATGTGTTTCCTGCCGCCCTGATAGTCTCTGGCAAAGGCCAGCAGCTTCTGGCCAAAGGCCGGATCGAGCAGCGTCTGCGCCGCGTCCAGGTCATCGGTATAGACCTCAAACACCTCTTCCACCTCCTGGTCGGGGAAGTGCAGTTTGTGAGGCGGACGGACGGCACGTGTTGCCCAGCCGAAGAGCTTGTTCATCGTGTTGCCGTAGTCGGGGTAGAACACCACTGTGGGCATGTCGGCTGGGCAGGCGATTTCAAGAATGATCCCCCTGAACAGCCGCCTGGTCCTGCGGTCTCCATCGCTGTCACGATCCTCATCATAGAAGGCTGCCTTGGTCAGGCGATAGGCGGTGTTGCGCCAGGTGCCGGAGAAGCTGGGACCGATGGACTGACGGTCCGCCTGGGGTACGAGATTCAGCGACCGCAAATCGCTGAGCGAAAAGCTCTCGCCCGGATGCAGGTCCGAATAGGTCACATCGTCGAAAAAATCACACAGGATCGGGCGGATGAATCTGGTCAGCTCGCTCTGCAGCTTGTCAAACCGGCTGAGATAGAGAAAAAGCCCCAGTCCTCCACCAAAGAAGATCGGGAAAATAGCCGCAACCGGATGCAGTTGAGTGGCGTACAAGGCCAGAAGCGCCGTGATGGCACCGACAATCCCCAGCCGGATTTTATTGCGTCTGGCTATGGCCTGTCGCTCGGCTTCCTTCTCCCTGAGATAGGGCACGATTTTCTCGTCATAGACTTTGGAAAAGCCCTGTTCGTAGTCTGCGCGTTCTTCGTAAGTAAAGTCAGTCATCGGTGGGCTGTCCGTTTCGTGGTTCGGCTTTTGCGAGACCCAGAAAGGATACTGGGAGGGTACAGGCAATGCGCGGTATAGGCGTTGCGTCGCCGGTTACCCTGATTGTACTCTCTTGAGAGGTGACGCCAACAGGGCTGAAGATGATTTTTGGGGTGCTTTTTGTGTTGGGGCTGGCTTGCATCGTCTTTGGGCGGTGGGGGCTCTATTCGTCTGCCGGACAGGAGCTGTTTCCGGAAATGGCGGGTATCATCCCGGCCTTTACCGAGATACTGGGCTATGGGCTGATCGGTCTTTCTGTTCTCATTCCGCTGCTCCGCAAATTTGTTTTCAAAAGAGGTCAGCGCACAAACAAGACATCTTCAAAGGGTGGGAACAGTGACCCGGGCGCCAGGCCTTATGATGGTCCGGATTACGGGCGCCTGGCCAATTATGGTCTTCTGTGTCTGGTCATGACAAGCGGACTGCTGTTTCATCTGATCTGTGTTCTGACCGTGGATGCAGACGGGCTATATGTGCTGTCCATCTGGTTGAAGGCTTCGGATCTGGCCTGGGTCGCCTTTGGGGTGGCCCTTGTGATTATCCTCTTTGCATCAATCCTGCTGCTTGACTTCCTGAAGGTGCATTATGCAATCCGCCGGGCACGTGAGACCTCTTTCCTGGTTCTCGGCAGGGATCTGAACAACGGCACTATTCTGCTGAAGCCCGATGCAGCCCGTGGTGAGGAAATTGTCGCGGCCGGTTCCATCTATGACCAGACAAAATGGTTCTTTGATCGCCTTGGCGATCTCGAAGAGCGAACCATGATCGAGATCGGCCCAAGGGCACAGGAGAGGGCACAGGATCTGATTACCTTTGAAGAGCTTCATGTGCGCCGGGTCATCAGGTTTGTTGTCATGGAGCTGCTTCTGACCGCCATTCTGGGTCTCATCGCCCTGTCAGCTATCGGGACCTATCTTGAAGAGGAGGCCAGCAGCCTCTTTGTGGTGCAACAGGCGGAATCCTCTCTGATGACGGCCATCCTCTGGCTTTGGGATATGGCCCCCGCCCAGATGATGGCAACGCTTGCGGTTGCTCTGGCGCTCTTTGCCGGTCTGGTCAGGGCAACAGCGTCCGTGCACAAGACCCTGCGCCGGAAACTCGGTCACAGATTGATTGAGAAACGGCCGTCAGATCTCACAGCAGGCGATCGCATCCTCGGTGAGATCACCGAGCTGGCACTTGAAAACGCCCATTCCGAGCCAGGATCGCGGCCAAGGCGGTCGCATGCAAATCTGCTTATCAGGTTCAGCCGGATCTTTGAGGTGCCGGTCTATCTGCGGGTGAGCCTGCGAGATAACAAGGCCAGCCGGAACTGGCTCAAGAAACTCGATCATGGCCTCCCATACAATCAGCGTTTCACCATCCGGGACGATTTCACCCTATGGCCAGACGATCTGGCTGATGAGGATTCTGCAATTTGATCCTGATCGTTTCATCACGATTTGGGCCGATGTATGCTTGGTGATCTGATACCGTGGGGGCGAGTCGGATGTGTCCTGCCGTATTAAGAGCTTCCTGAACCGGAGAGCCACCAACGACAATGGGGCAATGCATGACGACAGATCAGACCATCCAACAGAATACCCTCAGAAAACGTGTCTTCGACAAGCTGGAGCCCACCGACCGGTCTGATATGCCGGGGAAGCTGGTTGACCTGTTTCTGATCACGCTGATTGCCGTCAATATCATCGCCGTAGTGTTGGAAACGGTCGCTAGCATCAGGGCAGAACATCAGCGGCTGTTTGAGGTAATAGAACTGGTCTCGGTCGCCATTTTCACGGTGGAATATATCGCACGCCTCTGGTCTTGTGTTGAGAATCCGGACTATACTGGAGAAACCAGTCCCCGCCGGGCTTATATGCTGTCGCCTATGGCGATTATTGACCTGATTGCCATTCTGCCTTTCTATCTCAGTTTTGTTCTGGCCATCGATCTGCGTGTGCTCAGGGTGTTGCGTCTGCTACGGGTCTTCAAACTGACCCGCTATTCCTCGGCCATGTCCATGCTGCTGAATGTGATCCGAGAGGAGGCGAATGCCTTCTTTGCCGGGTTCTTCATTTTGATGGTGTTGCTTATTCTGGCCGCCAGCGGTGCCTATCTGGTGGAGCATGATGCCCAGCCGGATAAATTCGGTTCCATCCCTCATGCCATGTGGTGGGCGATGGCGACATTGACCACGGTGGGTTATGGCGATGTGACTCCTGTTACTCCGGCTGGCCAGTTTTTCGGGGCGCTGGTCACAGTAATCGGGGTTGGCATGGCCGCGCTCCCTGCCGGTATTCTGGCCTCAGGCCTGGCTGATCAGTTGCGTCGCAACCGGGAAGAACTGACCAGCGAACTGAGACGCGCGCTCGAAGATGGCATTATCGACGAGAATGAGGAAAGTGAACTGGAAGAACTGCGCAAATCCCTCGGCCTCAGTCAGCGGATTGCCCGAGAAGTGCGCAAAAGCGTCCATGACCAGCGCGAAGCCAGCGAAACCTTCTGCTGCCCGGAATGCGGAACAGTGACTGTCAGGGAGGTGGTGCAGAAGTAGGAGTTACTCCCCCACCAGAACCTCGCGGACAGCGCGTCCCCGGCGGGTGTCGAGAAAGCCCGGGCGGGAGAGGAGCCAGTAGCCTGCGTCTGACTTGAGGCTGTGGTTTGAGACACGGACCAGGCTGCGGCTGGCGAGAAGATCTGTCACCACCCCGAGCCAGCCAAGCGCGACCCCGGCCCCGCTCAGGGCCATATGCAGGGCAAGGCCGTGATCGGTGACCGAGATACGGTTTTCCGGCAGCTCAGAAATCAGATCCTGGCTCTGGTGCCAGTCTGCCCAGGTTACCCAGCGCTGTTCTGCGTCCTCCTGCTCGATGATCGGAGCGGCTTTGAAGAAGGCTTCTTCATTGGTTGCCCCAATGGCGTCTACCAGGGCGGGCGCTGCCACCGGGCAGACATCTTCCGGAATGATCATGTGGCTTTCAAAGCCCGGCCAGTCGCCCCTGCCAAAGGCAATCCAGCAATCGGCATTTTCCTTGAACAGCTCGCGGTCGCTGATCACCGTGACAATGCGGATATCGGGCTGGCTGTCCGGTGCCGTTCCGCGCGCCACCTGCCCCAGACGCGGGGTCAGCCAGTAATTGGCCAGCCCCGGATAGGTGGCCAGCGTTATGGGCGCGTCAGACACAGCCCGGCGAATGTCGCTGCAGGCCTCGCGGACGGAATCAAAAGCCGGAGCCAGCTTGTCGAACAGGTCATCGGCATAATGGGTGGGAACAAGCCGGTTGCTGCGCACCACAAACAGTTTCACCCCCAGCTCTCCCTCAAGCTTCTTGATCTGGTAGCTGATGGCCGGTTGCTGCACGTTCAGCCGTCGGGCGGCTTCCGTAAAGCTGCCAAGCCTGTGGCACATTTCAAAGGCCTGCAGGGCCTTCAGGCTGGGGAGAGATTCGCTCATAAAATTTTTCAATGACCATCTTAAATTTTTCAAGATACTAGCACAGACAAATATCAGGTAAACGGTCTTTCAGTCTTCAGTAACCTGCGCTGAATTTGCGCATCGGGAGGTTTTTCATGACAACGAAACTGGACCAGATTCTGGACGCTGCACGCAGCCATACTGACGAGGTGATCAAGCCTAATGTGGATGCATGGAACGAGGCCGGTGTATGGCCGCGCGATGCGTCTGACAAGGCGGGCGCGCTGGGGCTGACCGGGCTCTATGCGCCGGAAGACTTTGGTGGCCAGGGCCTGCCTCTTGGCGAGGGCATTCGCGTTTATGAAGAACTGGGCAAGGGTGATGGTGCCTATGCGTTCGCGCTCTCCATGCACAATATCTGCACTTTTGCAGCCTGTGGCTATGGCACAGACAAGCTGAAGGATGACTGGGCACGGGATCTGACCTCGGGCCGTAAGCTGGCCAATTTCGCCCTGACCGAGCCGCAATCAGGCTCTGACGCCACAAACATGTACAGCCGTGCCGTGATCAATGAGGATGGCACCTGGACAATCAACGGCGCGAAAGCCTGGGTCAGCCTGGCCGGTGAAGCGGATATCTATTTCACCGTGGTCAAAACCACCGATGAACCCGGCCACAAGGACATGGCAATGATCGCCATTCCGAAAGACACGCCAGGCCTCAGCTTCGGGCCGCGCTATGAGACCCCGAGCTATAACTTCCTGCCGCTGTCCGAGATGTATATGGACAATGTGATTGTCTCTGAAGACAACATCATCCTGCCTGTGGGACAGGGCCTGCAGGGGTCTCTGATGGCGATTGATATTGCCCGTGTCTCCATTGCTTCGGGCTGCTGCGGGCTGATGGAAGCCGCCCTTGATACGGCGCTGTCCTATGCCAAGAACCGCAAGATGTTCAAAGGCAGCAATCTGGACCTGGACGGCATCCAGTGGATGCTGGGCGAGGTGGCAACCGAGCTTGAAGCCTCGCGCCTGCTCTATCGTGCCGCGGCCAATGCTCTTGGCACGCCGGAAGGTCCGCTGATGGCGGCGCATGCCAAGCGGTTTGTGCCTGATTGTGCAGTAAAGGCTGCCAACACCTGCACCCAGGTTCTGGGTGGCATGGGGCTGCTGAAACCCTATGGCATGGATCGGTTGAGCCGCCTGTCGCAGATGCTGCGCATTGTGGATGGCACAACGGAAATCAGCCGGGTTGTTATTGGCCGCAGCCTCAAAAAGCGGGCTGAGGGTCTACCTGATCTGCCGGTTCCCAAAGGCTTCGGCGAGCGCTAAAATTCAGATTCGGGACAAATGATCAGACCCGCGCCGGGACAGAACCGAAACAACAGGTTTGAGAGTGCGGGTCGAAACCCCTGACGGTTCGGGAGGACGACCATGAAAGAGCAGTTTGACGCCTTTGGCCAGACAGGAGCCAACCATGTGCCCCTGTCACCCCTGTCCTTTCTGAACCGGGCGGAAAGTCTGTTTCCAGACCGGACAGCGGTGATTTATGGCGACTTGCGGCTGAGCTGGCAGGAGGTCGGGCAGCGGGTCCGTTCGGTGGCCGCCGGGCTGCAGGCCATGGGCATTGGCGAGGGGGACACGGTGACGGTCCTCGCCCCCAATATCCCTGAACTGTTCGAGCTGCATTTCGCCGTCCCCCTCTCCGGTGGTGTACTGAACACGCTGAACACCCGGCTTGAAGCGGAAACCATCGCCTATATCCTCGACCATGCGGACAGCAGGCTGGTGATTGCCGACCGGGAATTGCTGCCGCTTCTGAAAGATGCCTTTGAGCGTCTCGGACGCACCATTCCGCTGGTTGAGATCAATGACCCGGCCACCAGCATTGAGATGACGCTGGGCGGTGCAGGTTATGACACGCTTCTGTCGGCAGAGCCGATAACGGGTCTTCTGCCCCTGCCACAGGATGAATGGCAGGCCATTGCGCTCAACTATACGTCCGGTACATCCGGCAAGCCGAAGGGCGTGGTCTATCATCATCGCGGGGCCTATCTCATGGCGCTCGGCACGGTGCCAGCCTGGCAGGTGGCGCCTTTCCCGGTCTATCTGTCCATCGTGCCCATGTTCCATTGCAATGGCTGGGGGCATCCGTGGATGATGGCGCTGACCGGCGGCACCATGGTCTTTACCCGCATGCCGCTTCCCGCTCTCATCTTCAAGGCGATTGAAGAGCATGGGGTGACCCATCTGGGCGCGGCACCGATTGTGCTGCAGATGCTGGCTGAATCCGAGCACGCCCCGCAGAAACCTCTGTCGCCCCCGATCCGGGTGATGACAGCGGGTGCTCCGCCTCCCCCGGCTATCCTGCAGAAATCCAAGGAAATCGGCCTTGATGTGATGCAGGTCTACGGGCTGACGGAAACCTATGGCCACATCACTCAATGCCTCTGGCAGGACGCCTGGGCTGAGGCCTCCCCGGATGAACAGGCCCGCCTGCAGGCCCAGCAGGGCATTGCCTTCCCCATGGTGGAAGCGGTTGCGGTAATCAATACCGAGACCGGCGAGGAAGTCCCCCGCGATGGCGAGACACAGGGCGAGATTGCCATTCGCGGCAATACGGTGATGAAGGGCTATTACAAAGATCAGGACGCATCCGAAAAGGCTTTCAAGGATGGCTGGTTCTGGTCCGGTGATGCGGCCGTTGTCCATCCGGACGGTTATATCCAGATCCGCGACCGGCTGAAGGATGTGATCATCTCGGGCGGTGAGAATATCTCATCGGTGGAAGTGGAAGCCGTGCTCTACCGGCATCCGGCCGTGCAGGCAGCGGCCGTTGTGGCCCGGCCTGACGAGAAATGGGGCGAATCCCCTTGCGCTTTTGTGGAAGTCCGCGACGGCGAAGCCCTCACCCCCGAAGACGTCATCAGCTTCTGCCGAGAAAACCTCGCAGGCTTCAAAACCCCGAAAACCGTCGTCTTCCAGGACCTGCCGAAAACCTCAACCGGCAAAATCCAGAAGTTCCAGCTGCGCGAGGTGGCCAAGGAGCTGGGGGTCAAGGAGCGGGAGTGAGGGGGAAACACCTGCTAGTTCGGGGCGTTTTCCTGCTGAAATGTGTTTACTGATGGCAATCACGCAAACCGTTTTGCTCCGGCAACGCAGAGGACGACCAGACCTGTCACCAGAACCATTCCCGCGCTGACCACTTCACCAAGCAGGAGGCCCGCGAGCATCAGGCCGAAGAAGGGTTGCAGCAGCTGGAGCTGTCCGACCCCTGCAATTCCGCCTGTTGCCAGGCCCCGATACCAGAAGATGAAGCCGACCAGCATGCTGAACACCGAGACATAGGCAAGCCCGGTCCATTGGGGCAGGGTGACATGGGTCCAGTCCGAAGGCAGTGTGAACAGCGCAATCGGTGCCATTACGGGTAGCGACAAGGCAAGAGCCCATGAGATGACCTGCCAGCCGCCCAGGCGGCGCGAGAGGATTCCACCTTCCGCATATCCAAGTCCGCAGACAATAATGGCCAGGACCATGTAGAGATCGCCGGTCACAGATCCTTCTGCACCCTGAAACCAGGCAAAACCTGCAACAAGGGCACTGCCCAGACCGGAAAAAATCCAGAAAACCGGATGTGGCCGCTCACCGCCGCGCAAGACGCCGAAAAAGGCCGTCAGCAGAGGCAGCAGGCCGATGAAGACAATCGATCGGGCAGAGGTGATGTGCTCAAGCGCCAAGGCTGTGCATAGCGGGAAACCCACAACAACACCGAAAGCCACGATTGTCAGCGACCTGATATCGCTCTTTAAGGGGCGTTTCTCCTGTAAGACCAGAAGGCACAGAACCCCGAGCCCGGTTGCAATCACAGCCCGGGCAGCGGTCAGAAACACAGGGTCAAACCCGCCAACGGCCACCCGTGTTGCGGGAAGTGAGGCGCTGAAGATGATCACGCCCAGCAAACCGTTCCCCCAACCTGCCATCCGTCTCTGCATTGTCCGCCTTCCCTTTGCTCTCGGAACAAAACTATCAGCTTGCGGGTGGCGTTGACAGAAACAGACAAGTACAATTTAGAAGAACTGTATTGGTATGAAAGCCCATACAGTCTTAGCTTCAGGCGCAGTTTCTAGCGGAGCTTCTGGTGAAAAAGACAACCCGGACTGAAGAGGTCATGCTGTCTGTGACAGAGCGCATCGCGGCACGCACGCTGACGTCAGGCGACCGGCTGCCCTCCATTCGTCAGCTTGCGGCAAAGATGAAGGTTTCGCCCTCTACCGTGGTCGAGGCCTATGCACGTCTGGCTGCAGAGGGAACAATCCGCTCCCGCCCCGGATCCGGCTATTATGTCGCCAGAGCGACCGCGCCTCTTGTTCTCGCAGAGGCCGGGCCACAGGTGGAGCGTGAAATCGATCCGCTGTGGGTATCTCGGCAGTCGCTGGGCTCTGAGACGACCACGCTCAAGCCCGGCTGCGGGTGGATGCCTGCAGACTGGATGCCAAATGACATCATTGCCCGGTCTGTACGGTCAGCGACACGTCAGGACCTGGCAGTTCTTGCCGATTATGCGGATGCCAGCGGTGCTGCAGACTTGCGGCAGCTTCTGTCCCGTCAGTTTGTTGATGAAGGACTTCAGGTCTCCGCCGATCGGATCATGCTGACCGTTTCCGGAACGCAGGCGATTGATCTTGTCTGCCGGTTCCTTCTTCAGCCGGGCGACACTGTGATTGTTGACGATCCCTGTTACTTCAATTTCCAGGCGCTCCTGCGGGTTCATCAGGCCCGCGTTGTGGGTGTGCCCTACACGCCCTCAGGGCCGGATGTGGAGGCCTTTGAGGCCGTGTTGAGAGATCATCAGCCGCGGCTTTATATCACGAATTCCGGCCTCCATAATCCGACCGGTGCAACGCTGTCCCCGCAAACGGCCCACCGTATTCTGTCTCTGGCCAACACCCATGGCCTGACCATCATTGAAGACGAGATCTTCGCGCCTCTGGAGCCGGACCCCTCCCCTCGCCTGGCTGCTTTGGATGGTCTCAATCAGGTTATTCGGATTGGCAGCTTCTCCAAGATTGTGTCTGCCTCCATAAGATGCGGTTACATCGCCGCCAGGTCAGACTGGATCGAGGCCCTTGTCGATATGCAGGTGGCGACAAATTTCGGCGGTGCCGGAACGTTCGCCACAAGTGTGATCAAAGGCGTTCTCTCTGACAGCCGCTACCAGCGACACAGAGACCTGCTCCATTCGAAACTGAACCATGCACGCCAGAAGATTGCCGGGCAATTATCTGCCATCGGCATTGAGCCTTGGATCATGCCAAGAGGAGGGTTCTATCTCTGGTGCACCCTGCCTGAGGGCCTGAGGGCCTGAGTGCGACAGAGCTCTCAAAAAAAGCGTTGACCCAGGATGTCGTCCTCGCCCCTGGCAATGTGTTCAGCCCTTCTCAGACCATGGACCGGTTTATGCGCTTCAATGTCAGCCAGATGGATGACCCGAGGATATTTGATATCCTGGCATAAGGGGCTGAAGGGGCACTGCCTGCGCTATTGCGGCATGGCAGCACAGAGCTTTTCTACCAGCGCGTGGATGCGTCTTGGTTGTGAGCGGCCAGGTGGGAAGATGATCTGCAACGGGGTTGGAGGTGATGCATAATCTTCAAGAAGCGGCACAAGCCGTCCGGCCTTGAGATCTGATGCGACATCAAGTTCCGATTTCAGCACGATGCCGAGCCCGTCGAGGGCCCATTGGCGGACCAGCATACTGTCATTGACGATTGAATTGCCGCGGACAGTGATTGTCTCAAGTCTGGTTCCATTCTGGAAATGCCAGATGTTGTCCAGTGTTGTGCCAAATCTCATGATCAGGCAATTGTGGTCATGGAGATCGGATGGACTGCGTGGTGTGCCGTTTGCGGCGATATAGGACGGAGCGGCACAGACGATCCTGCGATGGCTTCCGAGGCTGCGGATGCGCAGGGTGCTGTCGGGAACCGTGCCGAACCGGATAGCCAGATCAAAGCCTTCACCGACAATATCGATATAGCCGTCAGACAGGGACAGCTCTACCGAAATGGCCGGATGCTCCCGGGTGAAGGCGGTGACAATCCCGGCGACCATGTTGCGGCCAAGATCAACCGGTGCGCTGATCCTGATCGGACCTGACAGGGTCTGGGCCCCGTGGCGGATGCGCGCATGCAGTCCGTCAACCTCACTCAGCACCACTTTGGCACCATCAAGCAGGGTCTGTCCCTCATCAGTCAGATGCAGGGAGCGGGTGGTCCGGTTGAACAAAACCACACCGTAATGTGCTTCCAGTGTAGACAGGCGCTCGGAGACAGTGGTGGCTGAAAGGCCGAGCTCGCGTCCCGCAGCGATGAGGCTGCCCTTCTCGGCGATCTTCTGGAACAGGCGGATGTTATCAATCAACATTATGCGGATAATCCGGATTATGATTCCGTAAAGTGACTGTTTATCCGAAAAAGGCAAGTTTTTATCTAGGATCAGGAAAGAATAACCTGATAAGGACCAAGCCATGAAAGCCGTCGGTTATTTAAGCACAGGCCCGATTGACCGCCCTGATGCGCTGATCGATTTCGAGACTGATACACCTGAGGCCAGGGGCCACGACCTCCTGGTCAGCGTAGAGGCAATCTCCGTCAATCCGGTGGATACCAAGATCCGTATGCGGCGCGCGCCGGACGGGGATGCCCCGGCCATTCTGGGATGGGATGCGGCCGGGCGCGTTGTTGCTGTTGGAGACAAAGTCAGCCGGTTCAAGCCTGGCGACAGGGTCTGGTATGCTGGTGCGATCGACCGGCCCGGCACCAATTCGGAATACCATCTTGTGGATGAGCGGATTGTCGGCCATGCCCCTGCATCCATTGAAACCGCTGCGGCTGCAGCGCTGCCCCTGACCACGCTGACCGCCTATGAAATGCTGTTTGACCGTCTGGATGTGCTGAAGCCTGTGCCCGGCGCGGCGCAGGCTGTTGTCATCATCGGCGGTGCGGGTGGTGTGGGGTCCATCGCTATCCAGCTTCTGCGTGCGATGACAGACCTGACCGTGATTGCTACGGCGTCCCGGCCCGAGACGCAGGACTGGGTGCGCGAACTTGGTGCCCATCACGTGATTGACCATTCCAAACCCCTTACGGACCAGATAGCCGCCCTTGGCATTGGAGCGCCAGGTTTTGTCTTCTCAACCAATGGCTCGGAGCATTATGTGCCGGAGATTGGCGCCTTTATCGCGCCGCAGGGCCGGTTCGGGCTGATTGATGATCCGGCTGGGTTTGACATCATGCCGTTCAAGCAGAAATCGGTCTCGATCCACTGGGAGTTCATGTATACGCGATCCCTCTTCCAGACAGAGGATATCGCCCGACAGAGTGATATGCTGAACGAGGTGGCCGGGTTGATCGACGCAGGCAAGGTCCGGTCAACGGTAACGGAAACCTTTGGCACCATTACGGCGGCCAACCTTACCCGCGCGCACAGCATGCTGGAAAGCGGCAAGGCCAGAGGCAAGATCGTGCTGGAAGGCTTCTGATCAGGAAAAGGGCATCCCGGCAGGGTCTTCAAAAATGAAGGGGGGCATTCTCGATGACCTCCTTCAGGACAAAGAAGCTGCGCAATTGCCTGACACCTGGAAGGGTCAGCAATTGTGCCCGATGCAGTGTGTTGAAGTCGGAAATATCCTTCACACGGACCTTGAGGAAATAGTCGAAATCTCCGGCTACGCACTGGCATTCGAGAATGAAGGGAAATTGCGGGATCGCGGCTTCAAACTCTGCAAAGCTCTCAGGTGTTGAACGCTCCAGAACAGCACCGACCAGCACCAGGACGCTGAGGTCCACAGCATCCGGTCTGACCTGAGCGGTGACGCTCGAGATGATGCCGTCTTCGAACAGGCGCTGGGTCCGCCGGTGGCATGTGGCCGGGCTGACATTCACCTTCTCGGCGATTTCAGCGTTGCTCATGCGGCCATCTGTCTGAAGACACTTGAGAATTTTGCGGTCGATTTTGTCGATATTATGAGATGTGGAATTTTCTTCCATAAAATCCTCATATTTGAGAAGAGAAAGAATGTGATGGTGACTATATATAAATCAGACAGTATTTATACAGCTGTATTTGAGAGCACATTTCATTTTTCTTCACTTAAGATGATGGCGGATTGTCTCAAAGGAAGAACAGCATGAACCTCTCGAAATTTGACCGTTACCCGCTCACATTCGGCCCGACTGCAATTGAACACCTGCCCAGGCTTTCCGAGGCTATTGGCGGAGATGTTGAAATCTATGCCAAGCGTGAAGACTGCAATTCGGGCTTGGCGCTTGGCGGTAACAAACTGCGCAAGCTGGAATATATTGTCCCCGATGCGATTGCATCGGGTGCTGATACGCTGGTGTCCATCGGCGGGGTGCAGTCCAACCATACGCGCATGGTCGCGGCAACGGCAGCCAAGATAGGCATGAAGTGCGTGGTCATTCAGGAAAGCTGGGTACCCCATGATGATGCGGTCTATGACCGTGTGGGCAACATTCTGATGACCCGTCTGATGGGGGCTGACAGCCGTCTTGTTGATGAAGGGTTTGATATCGGGATCCGCCAGAGCTGGGAGGATGCCATGCAGTCAGTCCGGGATGCGGGCGGAGTGCCCTATGCCATTCCGGCTGGTGCGTCGGTGCATAAATTTGGCGGGCTTGGCTATGCGGGCTTTGCTGAGGAAGTGCGCGCCCAGGAAGCGGAAATGGGCATCACGTTTGATTATATCGTTGTCTGCTGTGTGACGGGGTCGACACAGGCAGGCATGGTTGTCGGTTTCGCAGCGGATAACAGGGCGGACAGGGTCATCGGTATTGATGCCTCCGGAACGCCAGACCAGCTGCGCGGGCAGATGCGTGGGATTATCGACAACACCGCCGACCTTGTGGAACTGGGGCGTGCCGTGCGCGATGATGAGATCATCATCAATCCCGATTACGCCTATCCGGCCTATGGGGTGCCCAGTCACGAAACCAACGAAGCCATGCGGCTGGCGGCGCGCACTGAGGCCATGATTACGGACCCTGTCTATGAGGGCAAATCCATGCAGGGCATGATCGACCTGGCACAGAAGGGCTTTTTCCCGAAGGGCTCGAAGGTTCTTTATGCCCATTTGGGCGGCGCACCGGCCATTAACGGCTACAGCTACACGTATCGCAACGGTTAATCGATTGCCGGAAATACGTTGGTTTTCTTCACGGTAGAGTAGACGAAGCTGGTGTCAATGGAGGCAATGCCTCCGATGGGGTGGATGCGATGACGGATGAAATCCTCATAGGCATCCAGCCCGGGCACCACCACCCGCAACTGATAATCCGAGGCTCCGGTCAGGACATGACACTCAAGCACTTCGTCGATTGCATGGATTCGGCTTTCGAAGCTTCGGACATCGTCTTCGTTGTGGCGTTCCAGCCGAATGCGCACAAAGACCGTGATCGGCAGGCCATAGGTCTTTGCGTCCACCTCGGCGCTGTATCCCCGGAGCGTGCCGTTTTCTTCGAGATTGCGCAACCGGCGCAGACAGGGCGACGGGGACAAGTTGACTTCTGCGGCGAGGTCCTGATTGGTCATGCGGCCATTTGCCTGCAATGCGCGGATAATCTGTCGGTCTTTGGCGTCCATTTAAGCCTCTCATTGGCAGAAAATGCCAAAATCTATAGTCAACATAGCATAACTCGCAATCATTACCCCGCCAATACATCGTATCCTGTCTCAAACAACATGAGAGAGGTTGCCATGAGTTCGTCCAAAGGCTTTGCCACCCGCGCTATCCACCACGCCTATGATCCCCAAGAGAACGAAGGTGCGTTGACGCCGCCCCTGCACCTCACATCGACCTTTGCATTTGAGACCACTGAGGCCGGAGGCGAAATGTTCGCTGGCGAACGCCAGGGGCATATTTACAGCCGTATCTCGAACCCGACCTGTGATCTTCTGGAGCAGCGCATTGCCACGCTCGAAGGGGCTGAAGCCGGGCTGGCCTTGTCCAGTGGCATGGGCGCCATTACGGCGGTGCTGTGGACTCTGCTGTCGCCCGGCGACGAAGTGATCGTCGACAAGACGCTTTACGGCTGCACCTTTGCCTTCATGCGGCATGGGCTGGCGAAATGGGGTGTGACCATCACTCATGTGGATATGACAGACCCGGAAAACCTGCGTGCTGCGATCTCAAAGCAGACCCGGGTCGTTTATTTCGAAACCCCGGCCAACCCGAACATGCGGCTGGTGGACATTGCCGCCACCGCCACAATCGCGCATGAAGCCGGGGCGCAGGTGGTCGTCGACAACACCTACGCTACGCCTTTCCTGACACGACCCGTTGAACTGGGCGCTGATATCGTGGTGCACTCCGCCACCAAGTATCTCGGTGGACATGGCGATGTGGTGGCCGGGCTGGTTGCCGGCACGGCCGAACAGATCGCCGAGATCCGACTTGTTGGAATGAAGGACATGACGGGTGCGGTTATGGCACCGTTCAATGCGATGCTGATCCTGCGCGGGTTGAAAACTCTGGCCCTGCGTATGGAGCGCCATTGCGCTTCGGCTCGAATTGTGGCCGAGTATCTGCAGGAGCATCCGTCGGTCCGGACCGTGTATTTTCCCGGGCTGGACAGTTTCGCCCAGCACGAACTTGCAACGTGTCAGATGTCCAGGCCCGGCGCGATGATCGCCTTTGAAGTCGAGGGCGGCATGGCGGGTGGCATCCGGTTCATGAACAACCTGAACATGATCCAGCGGGCCGTATCCCTGGGTGATGCCGAAACGCTGATCCAGCATCCGGCCTCTATGACCCACTCCACTTATACGCCCGAGGAGCGTGCCGAGCACGATATTGCTGACGGGTTGATCCGTTTGTCTGTCGGGCTGGAGGATGTCGATGACATCATCGCCGACCTGGATCAATCCCTGCCGCGACCCATTCATCACGCCGCCGAGTAAGGAGCTTCTCATGCCCACCGACATCGCCCAAATGAAAACCATTGAGCAACGGCTTCTGTGGCTGTCCCACTGGATGATCCATCATGCCAATCACATCCGGCCCAAGGCGGATGAGATCAAGGTCGGGGGGCATCAGGCGTCTTCCGCCTCCATGGTGTCGATTATGACGGCACTCTATTTCTCGGCCCTGAAACCCCAGGACCGGGTGGCTGTCAAACCTCATGCGTCGCCCGTGTTCCATGCGATGCACTATCTGATGGGCAATCAGACCCGTGAGAAAATGGAGAATTTCCGCGGCTATGGCGGGGTGCAGTCCTATCCCAGCCGGACCAAGGATATTGATGATGTGGACTTCTCTACCGGGTCTGTCGGGCTGGGTGTGGGGATAACGGCGCTTGCGTCCATGGTGCAGGATTTCATCAAGGCCAAGAGCTGGGGACAGAACACCGAAACCGGTCGCATGGTGGCGCTTGTGGGCGACGCGGAGCTGGATGAGGGCAATGTCTATGAAGTGCTGCAGGAAGGCTGGAAAAACGACTTGCGCAACACCTGGTGGATTATCGACTATAACCGCCAGTCGCTGGACGGGATTGTCCGTGAGGGCCTTTTTGAGCGTCTTGAAAAGATCTTTGACGCCTTCGGCTGGGATGTGGTCCGGGTGAAATATGGTGCCCTGCAGCGGGCCGCCTTTGCGGAGCCTGGCGGCGAGAAACTGCGGGCCTGGATTGATGCCTGCCCCAATGCGGACTATTCGGCCCTCACCTATATGGGCGGCGAGGTGTGGCGGAAACATCTGATGGATGATCTGGGCGATCAGGGAGATGTCACCGCCCTGCTCGATTGCAGAAGTGATGCCGAGCTGGCGGCGCTTATGGAGAATCTCGGTGGCAATTGCGTGCACACCATGGCCGAGACATTCGATGCCATAGACCACGACCGCCCCACATGTTTTCTCGCCTATACCATCAAGGGCTGGGGAACACCCATTGCCGGGCACAAGGACAATCACGGCGGTCTGATGACCAAAGCCCAGATGGCAGACTGGCAGGCCCATATGGGTGTTCAGGCAGGAGAGGAATGGGAGCCATTTGCGACGGTTGATGATGTGGATGGTCTCAAGGCATTTCTGGCGCAGGTTCCTTTCTTTTCCAAAGGTACCCGGCGTTATTCAGACGACCGGATTGCCGTGCCTGCCCTCCATGTGGATTCAGAGCGGGAATTGTCCACCCAGACCGCCTTTGGCAAGATCCTCGACACTCTGGCCAGGGGTGACAGCGACCTTGCGGCCCGCATCATGACCACATCGCCGGATGTGACCGGGACCACCAGCCTCGGGCCGTTTGTGAACCGCCGGAAACTGTTCGCGCGGGATGAGCTGAAGGATGCCTTTATCGAGCATCGTATTCCCTCCACAGCCAAGTGGAATTTTGCGCCCGATGGGCAGCACCTGGAGCTTGGTATTGCCGAGATGAACCTGTTTCTGCTGCTCGGTGCGGCCGGTCTGGCTCACAGTCTCTGGGGCAAGCGAATTATTCCGATCGGCACGGTCTACGACCCCTTTGTTCATCGTGGTCTGGATGCGCTCAACTATGCCTGTTATCAGGACGCCCGTTTCATGATTGTCGGCACGCCGTCCGGTGTTACGCTGGCACCGGAGGGCGGCGCGCACCAGTCCATCGGCACCCAGCTTACAGGCATCGCCCAGGATGGCCTGGCCTCATTTGAGCCTGCCTTTGCCGATGAGCTGGCGCTGATCATGGAGTGGGCGTTTGACTATATGCAACGCGATGGTGAGGGTGACCCGGACGAGCGCACATGGCTCAGGGATGAGACCGGAGGCTCAGTCTATCTGCGCCTGACCACAAAGCCGCTTGAGCAGCCCGCAAAGCGGACGGACGAGCTCTTCCGCAGAGGCGTTATTGACGGTGCTTACTGGCTACGGGAGCCGGGTCCCAATTGCGAGCTTGTCATCGCCTATCAGGGCGCTGTGGCAAACGAGGCGATTGAGGCCGCTGGCAGGCTGGCGGAAAGCCGTCGTGATATCGGGGTTCTGGCGGTCACCTCCGCCGACAGACTGAATGCCGGCTGGACAGCCGCCCAGCGCGACCGGGCCCGGGGCAATCGCAAGGCAAGAAGCCATATCGAAACCCTTCTCGGCACCCTGCCCAACCATTGCAGCCTGCTGACCGTGGTTGACGGTCATCCGGCCACCCTGTCCTGGCTGGGGGCCGTTGCCGGACACAGGACCATCCCGCTCGGGGTGGAGCATTTCGGTCAGACCGGAACCATCGGCGACCTCTACCAGCACTTCGGCATCAACCGCGACAGCATAGTCCAGCAGGCCCACGGTGCCCTGCAGACGGGCGCAGAACTCTCAGAAGCCAGAAAAGCCGCGATCAGAGCCGTGAACTGACGGAGGTTGGGGGGGGCTTCATTGAGGCCCTCCCCGGCACCCTCGCAGGCTTCTTCTGCGGGGGGGGGGGCGTTCAGCCAGGCAATCAGTGATCAAGTGTTGAAGCTAGTCTGATGGCTCGGTTGAGGCGGAAATAGAAGAAAAGCATGAGAAGAGCCATCATGGAAAATTCGAATGCTGATGTCCCGTCCTCAATGAGTGCTGTCCCGGCGAACACATCACTCAGAAGGGCAAGTAAGTAGAAAAGTATTATCAATAGAAGTGCCTTGACTGCTACTGGAAAACTCAGGCATAGAGATCGTGATATAAAATCTCTGTTGTCACCTTTTGAATTTGTATGATATATGAGGATAGTTCCTAATATATTGCTTAATATAATAAGTATATCTGCATAAATATCCCATTTATTTATCGTTTCTAACAGATTGCTGGAAGCCCATGTTGACGTTAATATCGATATGAGTGCCGTATAAATAAGAAAATAAAAGAATTTCTCCCTTTCGGAAACGGAATCGCTCCTAAATCTTAGAGCCAGTTTCGTATCATTAAAAATTTGCATGCAGATTTATTTCCTGAGTCGATATTTGTAATTATTGAGGTTCAAATTTAGGCGAGGTTCGCGGATTCGGTCAACTGACGGGTTTAATTTTTGATTGCAGCATAGACTGGTGGTGAATATTACAATTATTAGAGCGCTTTCCCGGAAAGTGTGTGCGTAATTGATCCGTTACCGTAATTTATCGACTGGATGCCGGGTCAAGCCCGGCATGACACAGAGGGTGTGGTGGTCCTCTGCCTCATGATACTGAGGGGTTGGTGCTCGGCCTTTATCCCACCTGCTGCCGGTCCTCCCGGGCAAGCAAAGTGCAGATCCGGGAACCAGAGACGGCAGGTTCTAATTGTTTGGAATCCTTCCAGCTGGATCCCGGCTCGGGGGCCGGGATGACACCGAACCTGTGGCCAACCTTCTACCCCGCAACACCCACAGCCTGTCACCCCGGCCAAGCGCAGCGTAGAGCCGGGGTCCAGAGGCGGCAGGCTCCGAGGGTGTGGTTTCTTCCCGGCTGGATGCCGGATCAAGTCCGGCATGACACTGGGGGTGGTGTGACGCTCTGCTTCATGACACGAAGGAGGTGGCCAATCTTCGGCCTCTGCCTCTGCCCCAGCCACTCCCTGTCGTCCCGGACAAGCGGAGCGCTGATCTAGGAACCAGAAGCAGCAGGTTCTGAGAGTGGGGCGACTCTCTGCCCTACCCCCTGCCTGTCGTCACCGAAATTCCACGATGTTGAAGCTCTGACAAGGACGCCTCCGTGAAGGCATCCTTGAATCAGAAGCACGCTGATTTGCAAACCCTGTCGCATGATGTGGTATCTCTGGATGCTGGACGAACGTTTGCTGCATGCATGAAGCCGGGTAGAGCAGTGGCTCATGACGACGGCTTATATTTTGTGATTTTGCAATTTTTATTATAATCTCAGGTGAACTGAAATTCATCAATAAGGTGATGGGTTTCAATTTAATATTGCAAGTAAAGAAAGAGAAAAGGTATCCAATTTTGATTGGTATTCTCGCATTAGCGTCACTTTTACCATCGTTAGCATATATAATGGCATTTGGCGCAACATTTTTTAGATATCGGGATTTAAAGAGTTCTATAGATATTAGGGGAAGTTATATTTTCTTTGTTTTGTTATTTTCTCTTCTGCTTTTTATTTTATGCTGGTATGCTCGGATATACTTGGTAGGTGCGATGGGTTCGGATTCCGATGATCCATATGATGATTTGGCTTTATATTTTTGGATAAATGCTGCAACTCCAATTCTTGCATGGATAGTTGTCTGCAGGCTTTGGCATCGTCTTTCAAATGAAGCAAAAAGAGAATGAATACTGCTTTAGATTGTTATTAATTGCCGTGGCGCTTTGACAATCAAACCACCAAGCACAAAAACGCCGGGCTGGTTTTCAACCCAACCCGGCGCTTTACTGAGCAGTTTGTCTGTCTCAGCTCATCTAGCCCCTGGAACGCTCCACTCTAGAAATGCACCGACCGTGAATTGGCGGATTTTTCCAGTGAGGGGGCGAATTTTGTGAGGTCTATGCCGTCTACGGCTGACTTGTATTCGTCCATGTTCGGGGTTCTGCCGAGAATGGCGGAGAGGACGACAACCGGGGTTGAGGCCAGAAGGGACTCGCCTTTCTTGTCGGCTGAATCTTCCACCACGCGGCCCTGGAACAGGCGGGTGGATGTGGCCAGAACCGTATCGCCCTTTTCTGCCTTTTCCTGGTTGCCCATGCAGAGGCTGCAGCCCGGACGTTCCAGATAGAGCACGTTTTCATATTCGGTGCGGGCTGTGTTTTTCGGCTTCAGATCATCGAACTCGAAGCCCGAATATTTCTGCAGGATTTCCCAGTCGCCTTCGTCCTTCAGCTCATCAATGATGTTGTAGGTCGGGGCGGCCACTACCAGCGGCGCGTTGAACTCCACCTTGCCGGTTTTCTTTTCCAGATTGCGCAGCATCTGGGCGACGATTTTCATGTCGCCCTTGTGCACCATGCAGGAGCCGACAAAGCCCAGATCCACCTGCTTTTCACCCCTGTAGAAGGAGACAGGGCGGATCGTGTCATGGGTGTAGCGCCTGGAGACATCCGCGTTGTTGACGTCCGGGTCGGCAATCATCGGCTCGTCGATCTCGTCCAGATCAACCACCACTTCCGCGAAATATTTGGCGTTGGCGTCCGGCGACAGGGCCGGTTTCTCGCCGGAGCGGATTTCGGCAATGCGCTTGTCGGCCTTCTCGATCAGGCCATGCAGGGTGCGGGCCGGATTTTCCATGCCCTTGTCGATCATGATCTGGATGCGGCTCTTGGCGATTTCGAGCGATTCAATCAGCGTCTCGTCTTCCGAGATACAGATGGAGGCCTTGGCCTTCATCTCTGCGGTCCAGTCAGTGAAGGTGAAGGCCTGGTCGGCCAGCAGCGTGCCGATGTGCACCTCGATGATCCGGCCCTGGAAAACATTGTCGCCGAACTGCTTCAGCATCTGGGCCTGGGTGGCATGCACCACATCACGGAAATCCATGTGATCCTTCATGGTGCCCTTGAAGGTGACCTTGACGGATTCAGGGATGGGCATGGTGGCTTCGCCTGTGGCCAGCGCCAGGGCCACGGTGCCGGAATCAGCCCCGAAGGCAACACCCTTCGACATGCGGGTGTGGGAATCGCCGCCAATGATGATGGCCCAGTCATCCACGGTGATATCGTTCAGCACCTTGTGGATCACGTCTGTCATGGAATGATAGACGCCTTTCGGATCACGGGCGGTGATGAGACCAAAACGGTTCATGAAACCCATCAGCTTGGGGATGTTGGCCTGTGCCTTCACATCCCACACAGACGCCGTGTGGCAGCCGGACTGATAGGCGCCATCCACCGTGGGCGAGATGACGGTCGCAGCCATGGCCTCAAGCTCCTGGGAGGTCATCAGGCCGGTCGTATCCTGGGAGCCGACAATGTTCACCTTGACCCGCACATCGGAACCCGCATGCAGCGCACTGTCGCCGGAGATGCCAACCGCATTGGCGTTGAAAATCTTCTCAACGGCGGTCAGGCCCTGCCCGTCGTGGGAGATTTCCTTTGACGGAGCAAAGACCGGCTCAACAGCCACGCCCAGGGCCTGGGCGGCAAAGCTCTGCAGCTTCTTGCCGAAGACAACGGCATAAGAGCCGCCCGCCTTCATGAATTCCACCTTCTGCGGGGTAAAGGCAGAGGCCACATCCACCAGCTCTTCGTCACCGGCCTCGTTATAGAGCTTCTTCTCTTTGGTGTTGATGGTCAGAACGGTTCCCGTCTCGACGGAATATTTCTGTTCGAGAACCGGGCTGTCATCATTGTTGAGAATAGGCTTGCCATCCGGGCCCAGCTTTTTGACCCAGTTTTTCAGGTCAATGCCAATGCCGCCTGTCACCCCGACCGTGGTCAGGAAGATGGGAGAGATGCCGTTTGTTCCGGCAACAACCGGGGCAATATTGACGAACGGCACATAGGGGCTGGCCTGCTTGCCAGTCCACAGCGCCACATTGTTGACGCCGGACATGCGGGAGGACCCCACACCCATGGTGCCCTTTTCGGCAATCAGCATCACGCGCTTGTCCGGATGCTGGGCCTGCAGGGCGCGGATGTCATCCTGCGCCTGTTCAGAAATCAGGCACTTGCCGTGCAGCTCGCGGTCGGCACGGGAATGGGCCTGGTTGCCAGGAGACAGAAGGTCGGTGGAGATATCACCTTCGGCAGCGATATAGGTCACCACCTTGATCTCTTCGTCAACGTCCGGCAGCTTGGTGAAGAACTCGGCCTTTGCGTAGCTCTGAAGAATATCCCTGGCCACTGCATTGCCGTCCGCATTGGCCTGGGCCAGACGGTCAGTATCGGCTTCATAGAGGAAGACCTGGGTCTTCAGAACGTCGGCCGCGCCCGCGGCAATGGTCGTATCGTCACCCAGTGCCAGATCCAGCAGAACCTCAACGGACGGGCCGCCCTTCATGTGGGACAGCAGCTCGAACGCGAACGCGCGAGAGATTTCTTCGACCGACACAGCGCCCAGAATGATGTCCTTCAGGAAGAAGGCCTTCTCGCGGGCGGCGCTGGTGGTGCCTGGCAGGGTGTTGTAGATCAAGAAGTCGAGAGACGCCTTTCTGTGCTCGCTATCCAGATCTTTAATCTGCGAGATGATCTCTCTCACAAGCGCAGCCTCTTCGATGGGCTTTGGATTCAGGCCCTGGGCTTTGCGAGTTTCAATCTCATTCAAGTAATCTGTATACAAGCTCATGATTTTCCCGACGCATTGGTTTCAGGGCCGAGGCCCATTCAGTTCATTCTGCAAAGGGGTTCCAGCCCCCTGTCCCGTTTCCGGGTGGTTCGGCAGGGTCAGACCGGCGCGCGGATCAGGCCTCAAGCGGGCCGCGAGCAGCGCCTTTGTCACCATATCCGTATCATGCAGACACCGGATATGCCGCCTTGCAAGGGACATCACCCAACCGAGCGCAGTAGTAAGTCAGCAGAGTCTGGCTGACAAGGTGTTTCCGTCTAGTAAATAAGTGGGATTCTGCCTGCCGCTTGTCCAGTATTTGCCCCGATTTCCGGGCCGGAGGCCGCCTGTGTGGTCTCATGGTACAAAGAGGGGCGGTTTCATAGGGGTATGCCGCACCCTCGCCCTTTTCATCCTCTTCCCCATCCGATAGAATATTTCCTGAGAGTGAAATGGAATCGCGGGATTTTC
Organism: Coralliovum pocilloporae; assembly: GCF_030845175.1. NCBI lineage: Bacteria > Pseudomonadati > Pseudomonadota > Alphaproteobacteria > Hyphomicrobiales > Coralliovaceae > Coralliovum > Coralliovum pocilloporae. The sequence continues at coordinate 3,882,039 of NZ_CP132542.1, forward strand.
TGCAAACAACCTTGCATGATGGCCCGCACGACTGGAAGACAATATTCTTATGCTGAATCAGGATCCCCACAGCCTCAAGTCCAGAAAAGAAAATGTGCTCGAGGTGGCCATTGGCCGGGAAGTCCGCTCGTTCCGGAAACTGTCCGGGCTGACTGTGGCCGATCTGGCGGAGGCAACCGGGCTGTCCGTGGGGATGCTGTCGAAGATCGAGAACGGCAACACATCTCCGTCACTGACCACCCTGCGCCTGTTATCAGAAGCCCTGCGGGTGCCGGTGACGGCCTTCTTCCGGCGCTTTGAAGAAAAGCGGGAAGCCATTCATGTAAAGGCGGGCGAAGCAGTCGAGACCGAACGACGCGGCACCCGCGCCGGACACCAGTACAACATGCTCGGCCATATCCGCTGCAATTCAAGCTCGGTCATGGTGGAACCCTATATCATCCGCCTGACCGAGACATCCGACACCTTCCCCACCTTCCAGCATGACGGGCTGGAGCTCATCTACATGCTGGAGGGAGAAGTGGTCTACCGCCATGGCAGCGAGCTCTACCACCTGAAGCCCGGCGACAGCCTCTTCTTCGACGCCGACGCCGCCCACGGCCCGGAAAAAATGATCACCCTCCCCATCACCTACATGTCCGTGATCTCCTACCACCAGAACTGGGACCAGGGCGAGCGGGGGTGAATGGGGGATCAGGCTGAAATGATCGGGTTGTTTTGAAGGCTGTTGAATTTGTCTGATGACCGTGCCTGCACTTTGTCGAGATAATAGGCTCTGAGAGAGCAGCCGTTGTCTATGGTGGGAGTAGATGTTGTGGCCCATTACGGACTTGCTCACCTAGTTTGAGTCCTGCGGCGCTGCCTATCAAACCTGCCATCCTTAAGGATGAGGTTACGACACCTTTCAGTTGAAAATATTTCTTAGAAGCCCTATGTCCCAAAGAACGAAAGCAGAACATTTGGGGAGGTGTTTATGAGCTATAAAATTGAGCTTACAAGCAAAGAATCTGAAATTCTGAATGGGATTGAATTGGATCAATCCGCGCTTGATCGTGTGCAATGTCAACGACAGGCGCCGTTGGTGTTGGAGCTGCTGGAATCTTTAGAAGGGCGGAAGGCGATTCCGAAGGTGCGCTTGATGTACTGGATGGAACCAAAATACCAGATCGGAGGGGTGAAGACTTCCCACAAAGGCCTATTTGAACGAAACGGGCGGAAGGACGACGAAATCTATACTCATCCCAATTTTCTCAAATACCTTCGTTATTTCCTTTTCGGCGCACAACTACCAGAAGGTGCAGTCGCCGAGTTTGAAGAAGCTGTTGGCAACCCGGAATGGATTTCATCAGGCGACATACCCCACCTCACGAAAGGAACGCGGGCGATCGTTCGTAAATTTGGCTTGCAGAATGAGGACGAAGAATTTTACCGGCTGGCGTTGGATATTGGTTTGAGTCAATCTTTTGCCAAGTATGTCCGGGATGCGGTGAAACAAGTTAAGTAACTGATTAAAATAAACTCCTCAGAAAAGTTAGAAAAAGTTCGCTATTTGCGAACTTTTTTCTTGAAATGCCTTGTCTGCATTCCCATCTCAATTCCAGTTGGTCACAGCGGAAGGAAAAGTCATTACACATTGAGCTTTAAAGCTCGCGGGAGGTTCGCCTCCTACCGCTAAACCGGACCAAGGCCCTGACTCCCCTGAGGACTCCCGAGGCCGCGGGATGGCGAAGCAGAGACCCGCGATGACCTACGGGTCTCTTGGTACTTTGGTTTGGACGTCGTTATCCGCGCTTCTTGTTCGCGATGACACCCTGCCCACGGTGGGTTGGGGTGAACAAGAAGGAACCCAGAAATGGATTTAGAGACTAATGAACGACGACAGCGATTGAAAAGAACGAGCAAATGGCCCAAGTGGCTCCGTGCTCCGTTCCTGTTAAAGTGGGCACTGCGTCTTGGAGTGCTTGCCTACCGTATCTGGCGGTTCTGGAGCGCTCTTTCAGGAGTACCCGGTGACTAAATCGCTTCCACTGTATCCCAATGCGGAAAGGAGAATTAATGCTATCGGAAGCACTTCGGCTCATTCGAGTCTTTCACGACATGAAACAACAGGAAGTTGCCGATAAACTGGGGCTTTCCAAGTCCTATGTTTCAGAACTTGAGAATGGTAAGAAAGCTCCATCGGTCGAGGTCATTCAAAAGTACTCTGAAGCTTTCGGCATTCCTGCATCATCAATCTTGTTCTTTTCTGAAAATTTGGGCAATCCATCGAAAGCTAAAAAGGCAAAGAGCGCCATCGCAGGAAAAGTTCTGCAATTTCTGAACTTGATTGAGACAAAAACCGCCGATGGTTAGGGCAAAGTACCAACTACGCGATAGCCCATTCTTCCGACTTAAATCGAAAGGCAAGCTCGCACGTATCCTACAGATTTCGCCCGCTAAGCTAAAGAAACTATCAAAACTCGAAGGCGGTTATATCCAGTTTCAGAAGCCCAAGAAAAACGGGGGCAATCGAGATATCAGCGCTCCTATCCCGCCTCTCAAGTCCGTTCAGGCGAGGGTTGCTGTTTTATTAGGAAGAATAGCGCCACCGGACTATCTCTTTGCCCCAGTAGAGGGACGATCCTACGTTGATAACGCGGCTCGTCACATCGGCGCTGAAGCACTGAGGTTATTGGATATAGAAGATTTTTTTCCAAGCTGCACAATCAACAAAGTGATCTGGTTTTTTCACTCGAAAATGGAGTGCTCAACAGACGTTGCACTCATTCTCGCTCGTATTGCAACGTACGACGGCGTGCTGCCGCAGGGTAGCCCGTGTAGCCCAATCCTAGCCTATTTTGCCTACATCGACATGTGGGAAACGATCAATGAGCTTGTCGAGAGCGCAGGCTGCAAACTAAGTGTCTATGCCGATGACCTAACCATTTCCGGTTCGACTGTCCCAGAAGTTACAATCTGGGAAATTAAAAAGACCCTCTTCCAGCACGGTCACAGGTATGCCGTTCAAAAGGAACGCGCAAGAAAGGGACGTGCCGCGGAAGTTACCGGAGTCATCGTGACACGCGGCAGGGTAACTGCACCTAATCGTCAACGCCAAAAGATATATGCTGTCCGTGAAAACCTAAAGAATACGAAATCGGCAAAAGATACCAAACGATTTGAAGTCCAGCTTCGTGGACGATTGGCCCAACTCCGTCAAATTGACGCTGGCAACAAAGAAGCACGCTAGTGCCCCTTAGCGGATTAGGACTTTGTATCCTTGCCTGCCGCTTCTGGATCCCGGCTCTGCGCTTTGCTTGTCCGGGATGACAGAGAGTGGGGGTTGCGAGGCAGAAGACTGGCCACAGGTTCGGTGTCATCCCGGCCCCCGAGCCGGGATCCAGTCGAGAGATGCCGCATATCTCTACTGCTTTTGTTTGTCGCCCAGATATCCGGAGTGCAGCCCTGGCCCCGATTGCCATTCTGGTGAGTGCAAATCCCTCCCCACATCCCCCTTGCCCACAACCGACAAATCACTCTATAGTTGCATCAGGGTCGGGCATATACGGCCCCGGGGCTTGATAACCCCTCAAGTAGCGGCTGACATCAGCCGTATAATGGTGTCTCCTCACTCATGTGATACCGTCACATGACGATTCGTCACGACGTTTCTATGGGCGGGGAGGCACTGGCCATAGAGAGTTGGGCCTTCGGGTCCGGCTTAAAAGCCAGTGCGACCGTCTACTTGCGGTTTATCAACTCCCCGTCCGCCAGAGATGTGAGAAGACGCGCCCCTTGAGGGGGAGCGTCGGGTTCTTGTCTCCTCTGGCGGTTCCATGAAACGCAAGCGGGGTTGTGACGATGGAGAATAACGGGTCTTTCCTGTTCGATATGTTCGACACGCTCCAGTCCATGCCGGACTGGATCAAGATGGCCTGGGTGCTGATGCCCTCCCTTACCTTTATTGCCGCTCTGGCGCTGGTGCTGAACTACCGGATCCGCCGGATGGAAGCCCAATGGCAAAAAGAGGATGAAGCGGCCTTCCGCACGGCCCGCAATCTGGGGGTCCACATGCTGCCCGATGATGCGCTGGTGGGCATTGTCTACAAGACCAGCGACGGCCTCTTCCGCATCCGCCAGCTGACCGACGGGGGTGAGATTGAAGGCCGGGAGCTTGAGGCCTTGCCTAAGGGGTGAGGAATGCGTCTGAAGCTAAGACCTGTGTCCGAGGTAAGGCCGCTCTGGATCCCGCATCGAGTGCGGGAAGACGGTTTGTGGGTGGCGCAGAGGCAGAGTATCACCACCTCCCCAATGTCATGCCGGACTTGATCCGGCATCCAGCCGGGAAGACACCACACTCTCGGAACCTGCCGTTTCTGGACCCCGGCTCTGCGCGGCGCTTGGCCGGGGTGACAGTTGGTGGGAGTTGCAAAGGCGCAGAGCACCCCCAAACCCCTACGCGTTCACCAGAGACAGGGCCACCCGGCGGAAGGCTTCCTGCATCTGGGTGGCTAGGGTGGGGTCGGTGATGCAGTCATCTATGGCTTCGTCCATGCAGGTGAGCCAGGTTTCCGCGTGCTCTTTGGTGACGTCCACATGTTTGTGCATCAGCCTGACATTCATGTGGCCGTATTTTTCCTTGTAGTAATGGGGGCCGCCGAAGAAGCCGCAGAGGAAATTGAACTGCTCGATGCGGGCATGGGCCAGGCCGTGGCCGTCGAAATGCAGCTCAAGCAGGCTCCGGGCCTGGGGGCGGGTTTCCATGATGTCATAGAACCGCTCTGCCAGAGCCCGGATTCTGTCTTCGCCAATGCGGCTGTACAAGGTTGCTGTCATCGTCAGGTGTCCATGACTTTCAGAGAGGCTTCAGGGGGCTTGTAGTCTCACGCACCCCCTGCCCGTTCAGTCGTCAGGCCAGAATCCGGGTGATGTTTCGGAACCATCATCGTATTCGGAGAGGAAGTCCACGACCATGTCGCGGTAGCCGATGAGGCCCTTGTATTCGGCGAGTTCTGTTGGCAGGTCGCGGAGGACCCGGTGGAAGCGGCGGGCCCATTTGGGCTGTGTTACCAGCTCGTCCATCTTGATCAGATAGCAGCGGATGGGGAACAACAGGCCGTTTGAGCGGGGCAGGCGCCAGAAGCTCTGCAGCTCCACCCGCAGATGGGCTTTCTGACCCACATTGTCGCGGTTGATGCTGGTTTTTTCGATGCCCCATTTGGCATAGTTTTCCGGGCTGGTATCAAGGCGCGGATTGATCGTCATGGTCCAGTTCAGCCGCCGGGCCGGCTGGCCATGCTGAATGCTGGTGAGGAACTTCAGCGCCCGGACAAAAATGCCCTTCTCATGGGCTAGCGGCACCGGGGCGTGCCACTCGAAGAAGTTCATGCCGATATCGAAATCCAGCGACCAGTCGGCCTGTGTGGTGACCATGCCCGCATCCATCCACAGATTGCCCTCGCGCTGGTCGAGCACGGCAAAATCGCCCTGGGTCTGGCGGGTGATGTATTCCATCGGGCCGCAGGGCAAGGTGGTCTCGTCACCGAAGGTGAAGGTCTGGTTGATCCCGAGCGGCCTGTTGACCCAGTGCCAGATGGTGCCGTCCTTGGTGAGCGAGAACAGCTCGGGATAATCCTTGGCCTTCTCGGTCATGATCAGCTCAAGCGTATCCCAGCCGGCCAGCGTCATATGCGGCAGAGACTGGCAGCGCAGCGGGTCTTCGGAAAGAACAATCTCCCGGTCGGCCATTTCAGAGACATAGTGCTCGTCCACATCAAACGAGTTCTCATAGGCTGACCCGGCTCTGCCCCGTGTGTGCGGTTCCATATTGACCGCATACATGTAGCTGTCCTTGTCAAAGGGGAAGGGAAAGCGCCTGATCTGTTCCGGACTGTTGGAAAAGGTGTAGTCGTCGCGGAAGGTTTCTGTTTTGAAGTTGATGGTCATTGACCCCTCCTATCGGTCAAGTGTCAATGTGGAGCCGTCAAAGCGCGAGACGCAGGGCATGATTTTGCTGCCCGCCGCGCGCTCCTCGTCGCTCAGCCAGTGGTCGTTGTGCTCAAGGGTGCCGTCGCAGGAGACAATGGCTGTCTCGCACTGGCCGCAGGCCCCGCCCCGGCAGAGGAAGGGGGCGTCAACACCGGCGGCCTCAATCGCTTCAAGTAGGCTCTGCTGGGCGCTCACTTCAATGGTGATGCCCGAGCGCTCCAGATGCACCTGGAACGGCTTGCCGGTGGGAGGCGCAAGGAAATGCTCAAAATGTACCGCATGGTCAGACCACCCGGCCTGTTCGGCTGCCTGTCTGACCGCGTTGATCATGCCTTCCGGCCCGCAGACATAGACATGGGTGCCAAGCGGCTGGCCGCTCAACAGGCCCTTGAGATCAATCATCTGGTCCTGATCGTCCCGGTAGAGCGACACCCTGTCGCCATAGGTCGCCTGCAGCACGTCCGCGTAGGAGCTGAGCGCTGCCGAACGGGAGCTGTAATGCAGCTCGAAGGCCGCGCCGGAGGCCTGCAGCTGGGCCATCTGGGCGATGAACGGAGTGATGCCGATGCCGCCTGCCAGCAACAGGTGCTTGCGGGCTCTCAAGTCCAGCCCGAACAGGTTCACCGGCGTGGAAATGGTCATCCGGTCGCCGACCTTCACCCTGTTATGCATGAAGAGCGAGCCGCCCCTGCCTTCATCATCCCGGCGCACGGAAATCGTATAGGACGCGGTCTCGAGCGGGGAGCTCATCAGCGAATAGGGATTGCGGCGGACGATATCGCCGTCATGCATCTCCACCACCACATGGGAGCCGCCGGAAAAGGTGGGCAGAGCGTGGCCGTTGGGGCTTTCAAAGCGGAAGCGTTTGACGAGGCTGTTGATCTCGGTGATCTCGGTGACGGCCACATCCAGTTTCTTGACACCGGCACTCATGAGAACGCCTCCTCTTTCTCCGGATTGTAGGACGGATCTTCCGCATTGATGCAGACCCCCTGAAAGGCGGCGATGCGGCGGGAATAATGATCGCGCACCAGCAGCAGCAGCCCGCAATGGCTGCATTCGCAGGGCTGGGTGGTCACATCCTCGGTAATGCCCTTGCAGTGGACACATTGCACCCGGCGGGCCATGGAGCCGCGATGTTCAGACTGGATGGCCCGGTGATCATAACCGTGTTCCATCGCCAGTCTGGTGGCCCGGCCCATCAGCCCTTCGGTTCCGGCAACGCAGATCTGCGTGCCCATATGGGTGGTGGCGAGAATCCTGTCGAGGGCGGGCAGCATGCTGTCAATGCTGGGGCTTTCATAAAACCGGCCAGCGCCAAGGGCTTTCAGCCTGTCCAGATAGGTCTGGCCGATCTCGCGCGGCACATAGACGATATGCACCGTCTTTAAGGCGTCCGCCGGCGCGTCCGCCAGCATGGCGCAGATGGCCTCGGCCCCTTCGGCATCGGCGATGATCAGATGGGCCGGTGCATCGGTCAGCGACAGCGTGCCATAGACGGGCCTGCTCAGAATTGATTGTTCAAAAGTCTTGTTTGTCATATGCGGTCCTTCCCGGCGTGACCTCGTTCGGTAGCGTTGAGCGCAGTGATCCGCCGAATGGCCAGGACACTTGAGTAGGGCACTTGAGGTCCTGGCTCACTCGGCGGATCAGGTGGTGCCTCGATCCGGCGCGTGCCCTTTCGGGCCGGTTCTGGGAAAGAAATGCGCCTGACCGGGGGTGGGCTGGTTGGGGAAGCCCGGCTCACCACCCTGCTTTGCGACGCGGATCAGTCCCGAACTGTCCGGCGTTTCTTCTCAACATCATAGAAGGGCATGGTATGGGCAATCGCGGCAATATCGCCACTCTGGTTCTTAACCGTCAAAGCCGTGCCCTGGACCGCGCAGTCAACCTCCATCCGGGCAATGCCGACGGAGTGCTTGTTGAGCGGTGAATACATGCCGCAGGTGACAACACCCACCTGACGGTCTCCCTGATAAAGAGGGGCGCCCTCATCAGCTGCTTCCGTACCCTCCAGCTTGACGCCGAAGATCTTGAAGCGCTCCTTGCCCTTCAGGCGGTAATGCTCTTCCGCGCCCCGGAAACCCTGTTTGCCCGGGCTGACCGTGAAGTCGAGGCCAAGCTCCCAGAGCGTGTCTCCGGCGGCTTCGTTCTCAAACGGATACATCTCGGAATTGTCATAGGGGAAGAACAGCAGATAGCTTTCTGCACGAAGCAGGTCGAGTGTTGTAAAGCGCGTCGGGATGATACCCATGGCTGCGCCTTCTTCCACAATCGTGTCCCAGATATGGGGGGCATCCTGGCCGCGGCAGAAAATCTCATAACCGCGCTCGCCCGTATAGCCCGTGCGGGAAATCATGACGGGATGACCGAACAGGCTGGTCTGCATGTGGCTGAAATAGCGGAGCTGGCGAATGCCCTCCACATGCTTTTCCAGATACTCAACCGCCAGAGGGCCCTGAAGCGAGATGTCGTGCAGATTGTCATCAAAGCGGATGGAAACGTCACGACCGGTGGCCGCCATGGTCAGCTGCTCGTGGCCCTGGCCCGAGCCGTGCACCACCATGAAGGCATTGGGTCCGGTGCGGTAGATGACGCAGTCATCAACGAACTTGCCCGCATCATTCAGCATGCAGGCATAGGATGACCGGCCAGGCATGATCTTTTCCACGTTCCGTGTCGTGGCCCTGTCCACCACGTGGGAGGCGTGTGGTCCGGTGATGTGAACCTTCTTCAGGCCGGACACATCCATCACACCCGCTTTCGTGCGGATGGCGATGTATTCCTCGTCCCAGTCCTTGTCATAGGTCCAGGCGGTTCCCATGCCGCTCCAGTCCTCCAGGTTCGACCCAAGCGCCCGGTGCCGATCCCCAAGCGTCGAAAATCTCCATGATGACGTCATCTAAAAATCCTCCCAGATCAATCTTGACCAAATGGTTTTAATTTGGAACCAATATGAGCCATTGGCTTGATCTTGACAATAAGTGGTTAGGGGATGCAATACTAAAAATAAAAAAAAATTCATAAGAGGCAAAAATGCATCCTTCAAACCATTGGGAGAGACAACCATGGAAGGAAACTTAAACGCCCTCACGACGATCTTTACGGAGTTCTATTACTGGGTGACCGTCGTGTTCATGTTCCTGATTCATGTGGGGTTCTGCATGTATGAGGTCGGGGCCAGCCGCCGTCGCAATCACATGCACACGCTGATGAAGAACATCATGATCATCCCGCTGGTGACCGTGACCTTCTTCTTCTTCGGCTGGTGGATTTACTGGGCCTTTCCGGACTTCCCGTTCTTTGGCGGGCTTAATCACGAGATGGGCAATGCCAACCTTCCATGGTCAGAAACCATGGGCACAAACCTGCAGGATCGGATTACCGGCGTGTTCTGGGCGGCCTTCCTGCTGTTCTCCTGGACCGCTGCGTCCATTGTGTCCGGCTCGGTTATCGAGCGTATCCGGTCCAGTGCCCTCTGGGTGCACGCAGTGCTGATCGGTTCGGTCTTCTGGATCATTGACGCGGCCTGGGGCTGGCACTATGCGGGCTGGATGGTCAAATATCTCGGCTATCATGATGCCTATGCATCCGGCGTTATCCATGCGATTGCCGGTGGCTATGCGCTCGGCGTCATTGCCGTGCTGGGGCCGCGTATCGGCAAGTTTGCAGCCGACGGTACCCCGCGTGATATCCCGCCGCACAATCCGTGGATGCTCACGATCGGGATCTTTCTGATCTACACGGGCTTCTGGGGCTTCTACGCCGCCTGTAATGTGCCGATCATCTCACCTGAATCCATTGGCGGACAGATCACAGGCACCACCTGGACGGCAACCAACATCTATCTGGCACCCACATCTCTGAGTGCGATCACCTTTAACTTCCTGATGTCGCTTTCCGGTGGCCTCATGGCAGCCTATGTGGTCTCCAAGGGGGATGCCTTCTGGACCTTCTCAGGCGGTCTTGCCGGTATCATCACGGCCTCTGCGGGCAACGATCTTTACCATCCGATCCAGGCCATGCTGATTGCGGCTGTCGGTGTGGTGATTGTCTACAAACTGCATTTCTGGGTCGAGCGTCGCTTCAAGATCGATGATGCGGTCGGTGCTGTTGCCGTACATGGCTATGCCGGTTTTGTCGGCCTTGTCATTTCCGGCTTTGTGCTCTGGGGCGCGCCGTCCTCACCGTTTGAAGGTTATGCTGCGATCAATCCGATCGGTCAGTTCCTCGGTGCGGTGATCATGTTCTTCGGTCTTGGCTTCCTGCCAGGCTGGCTGGTTGCCAAAGCACAGAATGCTGCCGGTGCCCTGCGTGTGCCGGAAGAGATCGAACTGCAGGGTCTCGATTATGCCGAGCACCATGCATACGAAGATGCCAAAGCTGAAATCATCGAAGCCGACAAGGCTCACCTGACAGCGCAATAGGAGGTTGCTGATGTCTACGATTGGATATGAAAACTGGGCCGTGGATCTGGCCAGTGTTGGTGCGGTCTATCCGTTCCAGGGATCAGAGATCCTGCTGACCATTCTGGGCGTGGCCTTCTGGATTGGCTGGCACCGAATCCAGTTTGTCCGGGAATCGGCGCATCTGGAGGAAGCGCAAAAGGTCGGTAACAAGGAGAAGATCAAGGAAATGCTGGAGATGTATTGACGCATTTCCGTGAGCGATTGGGGCCGGGGCGGCAAAAACGCTGCCTCGGCTCCAGTTCTTTTGATCTCTAAAAATATCACTAGAGGAAAATTTTATTCTTTTCAGTTGAATTTCATTTTTGGGCCTGCTAGCGTTTTTTCATCGTTTCGATCAAGAGGTATCAGTCTATGTGCGGTATCGTTGGGTTGTTTTTAAAGGATCGGTCTCTGGAGCCTGAACTGGGTTCCCTTTTATCGGACATGCTTGTCACGATGACTGACCGTGGTCCGGACAGCGCAGGCATTGCAATTTACGGCGAAGGGTCCGGCAACGGGGCCAAGCTTACGGTTCAGTCATCCCGGCCGGATGAGGATTTTGGTGGTCTGGGTGAAGCCCTGAACAACCGCCTTGCGACACCGGTCAGCGTGGTGCGGAAAGACACACATGCGGTGATCACCACCAGCCTGGATAATCTGGCTGCGGCCCGTGAGGCCCTGTCTGATCTCCGCCCCGATGTGCGGGTGATGAGTTCTGGCGACAGTGTTGAGATCTACAAGGAAGTGGGTCTGCCGGAAACGGTTCTGGAGCGGTTTGGCATTGCCGGTATGTCCGGCAGTCACGGCATCGGTCATACGCGCATGGCAACGGAATCTGCGGTGACCACGCTTGGCGCGCATCCCTTCTCCACCGGGCCGGACCAGTGTCTGGTGCACAACGGGTCCCTGTCGAACCACAACAGCCTGCGGCGTAAGCTGATGCGGGATGGCATGACATTCGAGACCCAGAACGATTCGGAAGTGGCCGCCGCCTATATCTCGCACAAGCTGCAGAACGGCATGGATCTGGGCAATGCGCTCGAGCACAGCCTGGATGATCTGGACGGCTTTTTCACCTTCGTGGTGGGCACCCGCTCCGGCTTCGGTGTCGTGCGTGATCCGATTGCCTGCAAACCGGCCGTCCTGGCTGAAACCGACCGCTATGTGGCGTTCGGTTCGGAATACCGGGCATTGGTGGACCTTCCCGGAATAACCGAGGCCCGTGTCTGGGAGCCGGAGCCTGCAACAGTCTATTTCTGGGAGCATTGAGATTATGGCAACACTCGATCTTGCGGAAAGCTCCCTCAGGGAGCTGAACGAGACCCTTCAGAAGCTGCCGGACGGCACCAATGAAACCGACTGGGAAGTCATCAATCCGAAAGGCAGCCACGCACTGGCTGTCGGTCTTGATGCGCCGATCCATGTGACGGTCAGGGGCAGCACCGGCTATTACTGCGCCGGTATGAACAAGCATGCCACTGTGCATGTGGATGGTTCTGCCGGGCCTGGTGTGGCGGAAAACATGATGTCCGGCACGGTGATCGTCGAGGGTGACGCCAGCCAGTATGCCGGTGCCACCGGGCGTGGTGGTCTGCTGGTGATCAAGGGCAACGCCTCCTCCCGCTGCGGCATTTCCATGAAGGGTATCGACATCGTGGTGCGCGGCAATGTGGGGCACATGTCAGCCTTTATGGCGCAGTCTGGCAATCTGGTGGTTCTGGGGGACGCGGGCGATGCGCTTGGGGATTCCCTTTATGAAGCCCGCCTGTTTGTCCGTGGCACAGTGAAGAGCCTTGGGGCGGATTGCATCGAAAAGGAGATGCGTCCGGAACATCTGGAAATCCTCGCGGACCTGCTCGGCAAGGCCGGGATCACAGATGTGAAGCCGGAAGAGTTCACCCGCTACGGCTCTGCGCGGAAACTCTACAATTTCGACGTCGATAATGCAGATGCGTACTGAGGGCTGATCATGAAAGACACACCAAACACAACCCCGCGCAAGCCCAGCATTTTCGATGACTACACCATGTCGGAAATCCGCCGGGCCGCCGGATCGGGCATCTATGACATTCGTGGCGGTGGCGCCAAACGCAAGGTGCCGCATTTCGATGATCTGCTGTTTCTGGGCGCGTCCATCTCGCGCTATCCGCTGGAAGGCTATCGCGAGAAATGCGAGACGGCGGTGACCCTTGGGACCCGCTATGCCAAGAAACCGATTGAGCTGAAAATCCCGATCACCATTGCGGGTATGAGTTTCGGCTCGCTGTCCGGCCCTGCGAAAGAGGCGCTTGGACGGGGGGCAACCGCAGCCGGCACATCGACCACAACAGGCGATGGCGGCATGACGGAAGAAGAGCGCGGCCATTCCGAAAAGCTGGTCTACCAGTATCTGCCATCCCGTTATGGCATGAACCCCGATGATCTCCGCCGGGCGGATGCGATCGAGGTTGTTGTCGGCCAGGGTGCCAAGCCCGGTGGCGGCGGTATGCTGCTGGGTCAGAAAATTTCCGACCGTGTGGCGGAAATGCGGACCCTGCCAAAGGGCATTGACCAGCGCTCGGCCTGTCGCCACCCGGATTGGACGGGACCGGACGACCTGGAAATCAAGATCCTCGAGTTGAGGGAAATTACCGGCTGGGAAAAGCCCATCTTCATCAAGATCGGTGGAGCCCGTCCCTATTTCGATGCGGCTCTTGCGGTCAAGGCCGGGGCTGATGTGATTGTGCTCGATGGCATGCAGGGGGGCACGGCTGCCACCCAGGAAGTGTTTATCGAGCATGTGGGCCAGCCGACCCTTGCCTGCATTCGACCGGCAGTCCGGGCTCTTCAGGATCTCGGCATGCATCGCAAGGTTCAGCTGGTTCTCTCGGGCGGTGTGCGCAACGGAGCCGATGTGGCCAAGGCGCTGGCGCTTGGCGCGGATGCGGTGTCAATCGGAACCGCTGCGCTGGCCGCACTTGGCGACAACGACCCGCGTTGGGAAGCTGAATATAATGCGCTCGGCACCACAGCAGGCGCTTATGATGACTGGCATGAGGGCCGTGACCCGGCAGGCATCACCACCCAGGACCCGGATCTGATGGCCCGGTTTGACCCGATTGCCGGTGGCAGACGGCTGTCGAACTATCTCAAGGTGATGACCCTTGAAGCCCAGACCATCGCCCGGGCCTGCGGCAAGAACCATGTGCACAATCTGGAACCGGAAGACCTGTGTGCCCTGACAGTGGAAGCTGCTGCCATGGCCGGTGTGCCGCTGGCGGGAACGGAATGGATTCCGGGCAAAGGCGGATACTGAGTGCCCCTGAGACTCTCTGAGGATCTCTGAAGGCACTCAGGCGCAGAACGTGAAACAGATGCGGGGCCGGACCGGCCAAGGCCCGTGCCCCGCCTGAACTGAAATGCCGCATTGCAGGTGAGGAGACCTGCAGGCGGTTTATCTGGGAGAAGGAGTTCGAGTGATGGTCACGAGTCTGGCTGATTTCGCAGCCGAGCGCGGTGTCAAATATTTCATGATCTCGTTTACGGATCTGTTTGGCGGTCAACGCGCCAAGCTGGTCCCGGCGCAGGCGATTGCCGATATGCAGGAGGACGGAGCGGGCTTTGCCGGTTTTGCCACCTGGCTGGACATGACGCCGGCGCACCCGGACATGCTGGCGGTGCCTGATCCGGATTCCGTCATCCAGCTGCCCTGGAAGCCGGAAGTGGCCTGGGTGGCCGGAAACTGCGTGATGGAAGGCGAAGATGTCGCCCAGGCCCCGCGCAATGTGCTGCGTCGTCTGATTGGCGAAGCGGCCAATGATGGGCTTCATGTGAAAACCGGCATTGAGGCGGAGTTCTTCCTTCTGACCCCGGACGGTCAGCAGATTTCTGATGAATTCGATACAGCCGCAAAGCCCTGCTATGACCAGCAGGCGGTGATGCGCCGCTATGATGTGGTCCGCGAGATCTGTGACTATATGCTGGAGCTTGGCTGGGGCCCGTATCAGAACGACCATGAAGACGCCAATGGCCAGTTCGAGATGAACTGGGAGTTTGACGACGTTCTGAAGACCGCAGACAAGCACAGTTTCTTCAAGTTCATGACCAAGTCGGTGGCCGAGAAACACGGTTTCCGCGCCACCTTCATGCCAAAGCCCGTTGAAGGGCTGACGGGTAATGGCTGCCACGCCCATATCTCTGTCTGGAATGCACCGGGGGCGGAGGCCAGCACCAATGTGTTTGCCACAGATGGCGGAGAAGGCCAGACCGGTGAAGTGGGTCTGTCAGCCGATGGAGCGCATTTCCTCGGCGGCATCATGAAACATGCCTCTGCCCTGGCTGCCATCACCAATCCGACCGTGAACTCCTACAAGCGGATCAATGCGCCACGGACCATTTCCGGTGCCACATGGGCCCCGAACACTGTGACCTGGACCGGCAACAACCGGACCCACATGGTGCGTGTGCCGGGCCCGGGCCGGTTCGAGCTGCGCCTGCCTGACGGGGCTGCAAACCCCTATCTCCTCCAGGCGGTCATCATCGCGGCAGGCCTGTCGGGCATGCGGACCAAGGCAGATCCGGGCCGTCGGCATGACATCGACATGTATGCGGAAGGTCATACGGTGACGGATGCGCCAAAGCTGCCGCTCAACATGCTGGATGCCCTCAGGGCCTATGACAGTGACGCGGAACTGAAGGCGATGATGGGTGAGGAATTCTCCCAGGCTTTCCTCAAGCTGAAGCAGCAGGAATGGAATTCGTTCGTGTCCCATTTCAGCCGCTGGGAAAAGGATCACACGCTGGATATCTGATGCAGGTTGCCCAATCATCGGGCGCGTGATGATCTGAACCAGACCACGGCTATGCCGTAAGAACCCTGCGAGGCGGCTCCTGCCCCGCCTCGCCGGACCAAACCTTGAACACTGATGGCCCCAGATGCCTCTGGACGCCGGATTGCTGATCCGGTGCGTGGGTGAGTTATGTCTGGTGGGCTGTGTCTGGGACTCAAGACCAAGACAGGAGAAACGAGCATGGCGTATTATCCGTTTGTTTTCATGGTGGCTCCGGGATTTTCCATCCTGTCGCTGGGTGTCATTCTGGAGGTGCTGAACGCATCCAACAGGACCGGAAATGCCAACTGGTTCTGCTGGTCCTGTCTGACGGTTGATGGCGAACCGGTTCTGTCTGACAGTGGTGTCTCGCTGAATGCGGATGGCAGTTTTGAGCAGATACGTGTCAACCGTCCGCGGGTGCTGATGATCCTGCGCGGCCGGGAACCGCTGGATACCTATGCGGAACGACAGCTGATCAGCGCCGTGCGCCATGCCAACCGGCATGGAGCCTTTGTGGGCGAGATTGACGGCAATGCCGAGCTTCTTCTCAAATGCGGTATCGACCGGTCTGTTCTGGCGCTGTGCAAGAACACGGTCTACGACAAGGCGATTGCCGATCTGGCGCTCGACTCTGACAGCCGCCACACCTATCCGTTTGACCGCCCGACCTTTGCCTGTGATAGTGCCGATGACTGCAGCGCCGCCACGCTGGAGGTGGTGCATACCCTGGCCGGTGACGAGGTTGCCCGCGCGGTACGGAAGCAGCTGAGCAAGGAAAGCGGGCTGTTTTCCGGTGATCGCTCCATCGATATCTCCCTTGAAAGCCTGTCGAGCCGGGCCCGGTCACGGCTGATGGTCCGGGATGCATTGACCCTGATGAAGCACACCATCCAGCAGCCTATCCGCATGACGGAAATTGCCGCTGAGCTGGGTATCAGCACCCGGCAGCTTGAGCGTAAATTCGAGGTTCACCTGAAGACCAGCCCGGCGCAGATCTATTCTCAGATGCGGCTGGAGCATGCCCGCCAGCTGATGGCCAAGGGCTATCGCTCGGTGACAGAGATTGCCCTGGCCAGCGGATACAAGTCGCACTCGAACTTTTCGCAGGCCTTCAGAGGCTATTTCAAGCAGAAGCCCACAGACATGTTGCGGCATCTGGATGAAAATGCTGGAGCGGTTGCTGCGGAATGACAAAATAAAACCATATAAGATAATTGGTCTTATTTTGGTTTGATTTCATTGATATTGGTTCTAAGATGCGGTAACTCAGCGTGTGGAATGGGGGACGTCTGCAGATTTGTCTGCAGCCACGCTGTTCTCGAAATGCCCAGCATTTGGGAAGTGATTGGCATTCGAGAAGTGACTGGCATTCGGGAGATGACTGGGAGGACGTGGTTGTTATGGGACAGGTACCGCAGGCAGAAGCCCGTGTGAGGCACGGGCTGGAACATCCGTTCGAACGGTCCGGCATTATCACGCCCGGACTGCCGGTCATGCCGCACGGTGTTGAACGTCACCCGGTGCCGGGTGGTGGCACTCGTGCCCTGAGGATTGACCGGGGTGACGAGATTTCCATTCTGGACCCGGAAGGTCTGCAGCCCTGCGAGCTGGTGTTCTTCACCCCCGACGGAGCCTCGGATGCAGCCATGCTGGGTCTGCGGTCAGCGGGAGATGCGCTGGGCATTCAGCAGGCTCTGGCGCGCGGCGATGCCAGTGGCCGCAAGGTGCTGGCGGCGCTGAAAACGTCTGGCTTTGACATTGGCCGGGCTGAGGCGGTCCGTCTGTTTGAGGATGGCTCCCGGGCGGGCGATATGGAGATTGCCCACGCCCAGAGCGACGGGCTGCTTGTGGTTTGTGCGCCGGGCGGCCCGATGCAGCCAGACGCGCAGAATGTTGCCACTGATCTGATTGTCTATATCCGCCGCGCCAATCCCGGTGAAGGCAAGGGCGGCGAGGCCCCTGCAGACCCGCTGGCTGATCCGCTGAATGATCTCAACATCCAGCCGGGCGAAGCCCGGGCCTATGAGGTGAAGGCCGGACAATATATCCAGATCATGGATGTACAGGGTCGGGAGTGCTCTGATTTTCAGGCCCTTTCGGCCCGGGCACTCGACAAGGGGCTGGAGCGGGATATCGACCCCACCACCACCCGCTCTCTGATGGGCTCGCTTTATCCTGCGCCGGGGATCTTCTCGAAATATTACACCATGGACCAGGAGCCGCTGGTGGAGATCGTGCAGGATACCTGTGGCCGTCATGATACGTTCGGGCTGGCCTGTACGGCACGCTATTACGAGGACCTCGGTTATCCGGGGCATGTGAACTGCACGGATAACATGAATGCGGATCTGGGCCGCTTTGGTGTGCGCCCAAGAGGCGGCTGGCCTGCCATCAACTTCTTTTTCAACACAATGCTGGATGAAACTAACGCCATCGGCATGGATGATCCCTGGTCGCGACCGGGAGATTATGTGCTGCTGCGGGCGCTGTCGGATCTGGTGTGTGTCTCCACCGCCTGCCCGTGCGATATCGATCCGGCCAATGGCTGGAACCCGACGGATATTCAGGTGCGTGTTTACAAGGACAATGAAGATTTCCGGCCTTCCATCGGCTGGAGAAAGACACCGGAGGGGCCTTTGGAACAGACAAAGGAAACGGGTTTTCACACCTGCTTTGCCCGCCACACGCGGGACTTTGCGGAATATAACGGCTATTGGCTGGCCAACCAGATGACCAATCACGGCGCGATTGCCGAATACTGGGCCTGCCGGGAAAAGGCCGCCATTATGGATCTGTCCCCTTTGCGTAAAGTTGAGGTGACGGGCCCTGATGCGGAAGCCCTGATGCAGCTTTGCGTGACCCGCAACATGAAGAAGCTGGCAGTGGGCCAGATCGTCTATACCGCCATGTGCTATGAGCATGGGGGCATGATTGATGACGGTACCGTGTTCCGGCTGGACGAGAACAATTTCCGCTGGATTGGCGGCAATGATGACAGCGGCCTGTGGCTCAGAAAACAGGCCCAGCGCCTGGGGTTGAACGCCTGGGTGCGGAATTCCACCGATCAGCTCTCCAATGTGGCGGTGCAGGGCCCCCTCTCCCGCGAGATTCTGTCAGAGGTGTTCTGGACGCCGCCGACCCAGCCGACAATCGACGAACTGCCCTGGTTCCGCTTCGCGGTGGCCCGGTTGGGCGATTTCCATGGGCCCGCCTGTGTAGTGAGCCGCACCGGCTATTCGGGTGAGCTGGGCTATGAAGTCTTCTGCCACCCGAAAGATGCCGAACAGGTGTTTGACGCGATCTGGGCTGCAGGCGCGCCGCGCGGCATGGTGCCGCTCGGGCTGACCGCACTTAACACGCTGCGGGTCGAGGCCGGGCTGATCTTTGCGGGCTATGACTTCTCGGACCAGACAGACCCGTTTGAAGCTGGCATCGGCTTTACCGTACCGCTCAAGTCCATGGAGGATGACTTCATCGGCCGCGAGGCAATTGAACGCCGCAAGGCGCACCCGCAGAAGAAACTTGTGGGCCTCGATATTGAAAGCGGCGTGGTCCCCGCCACCGGCGACTGCATCCGCATCGGCAAGGCCCAGGTGGGTGAGATCACCTCTGCGGTCAAGTCACCAATCCTCGGCAAGGTCATAGCCCTCGCCAGACTGGACATAACCCACGCAACCCCCGGCACAGAGCTCGAAATCGGCCAACTCGACGGCCACCAAAAACGCCTCAAAGCCACAATCACCCCCTTCCCCCATTTCGACCCGACCAAGGAACGGGTGAAGGGGAATTATGGGTAGGGGGTGATTGAGGGCACGTAGCGGGTGTTGTGCAGCGTGCGGATAAGCTAACCGTTTTCGAGGTGGATGGATTGGCTTTTAGGGCAAAGAACGGTTTCATCTGCTTTTGAAAAAGATCCAGAACCATTGAGCAACTGAGTGGAAATTGCCAACACAACTACTCAGGCGGGAGGTATGAATCTTAATTATAGCTCAATAAGTGATTTTATGTATAAATTATGTTTATAATCAATGTATATTTCATTTTTATCCGTATAAAATAGATAAATTATAGAAAATATGCTTAATATAATAGATGTTAAAACTATATTTTTTGTTATAGTATAAATCTTTTCACCCTTTTTCACGCGTTCCCATTCGAGTTTTAAAAGAGATTTTGCACTTTTCCTGAAGTGCTTTTCGATTCTCTTGATATTCTCAGGTGTAAGTTTCCTATTTTCAGAGGCTATTTTTTCAAATAATTCCATTGATTTTATTAATGATTTAGATGATTCTTCATTTTCATTAACTCTAAAAAATATACCATCACTGGCGGTATTTAAGGACTTGTAGCATTCAGCTAGTTCCTTTTGTCTTGTTTCATCTTGCTCTGGCCTCGCGCGGATAATATCGCTAATTGCATTGATGTATACTAAGTAGTCGATCATGCATTTCCTTAAATCATCTATCCACACGTGACGGAATTCCGAAATCTTCTGCTCTTTTCCAATGATGAGACCCAGTAGTGATATTAGCCCTGCAATGACGGCCACACCTAAGGCACCGATACCGATTTCATCCATCATGCTAACCTTTTCCGTTTGAGTTGTTTATTGTGATAAATCTCCAATCATTGTTGATCTGATGTGATATATCTGCAACCTTAGATTTCTCCTTCTTGAGATGATTTTTAAGGACAAGGTGGCGATGCCCGAAAATTTAAGATTTCACTTTGAAGGAAAATTAGCCGACAAACATATTATGAATTTTTATGAATCAGCTCGGTTCCAATACGCTGCTGCTCGGTTGCTTGTGAAGTTAACTCAATTTAGAAAAACCGGTAAATTCTCTGAAAAAATTTCCAGCAAATCTAACGTTGGAATTAAGCTTAAAAGCCTTTCTGAAGGTTCTTTTAATATTAATGTTGAAGATGATGATTCAAAAAGAGAAGAAAATAAATTTGATATACCACTTAGTGATCTTGTAGCATTTGTTGTTGAAGGGGTTGTTAGAAGAATAGATGATTTGATCATTCAGGAAATGCAGAGTTCAGATAGTTTTATTTCACGTTTCCGCATAGATGAATTTGCGAAAGATGTCATCTCGGGTGAATTAAAAATCAAAGATCTTTCGGAGGATTCGCGTGATTTGGTAAAACGTAGAGTTGCTGAAATGTCTAGAGAGGAGCGTCTCCAAGGTAGCTTGAATGAAATTGAGAAAATTGATTTTGAGAAAGGGAAAAAGCTAATTGCTATGTCTGCACCCCTTATAGTTGAGATGGCAACTGCGCTAAGAACGAGTGCGGATTCACTGGAAATCTCTTCCACCAAATCAGGTGCATCAAGGCCTATTCTGTTTCTTGATCGAAGTATTGCTGCAGATGTTGAAACATCTGCGGTTGATGACAAAATAACTTCTGTACTTTGTGATGTTATTCAATTTAACAAGGATAATGGGTGGGGAAAAGTAAGATTTGAAGATGGGTCGATTGTTGCTAGTTTTAACATTCCATACGATGTTTTACCTCAGATAAAACAAAAAATTATAGATACGATGAAAACAGATAAAGTTTACCTTAATGCTTATTTTGTTCGTGATAGATCTGACAAAATAGTTCGGCTAATGGTGGTGGGAATTCTGCCAAGTCCATCATCCTAAAAAGAAAATTGAAATAATTATTTGATATTTTTATAAAATAAAACCCTTAAAGATGTTTTGTTTTTTGTAAAATAGTGCTAATTATATATATGATTGTTTAAGAAAATATCATTCACAGAACTCAGTAATTACTGAATCTGAAATGAACTATTCAATTCACTAATTTTGAGCACAAAGCTATAGCGTGCTTCTGAATGTTGATAGACTTTTCGGATAAAAACTCGCGCAGAATCAAACTCTTAAAGCACCGCTGCCAGTTCAGGTTAAAGGTCTGGTGCCTCAATGCGCAAAACAGGTGCTGTGCCCTGGATCACTCATGACCAGAGAGAGCCACGAACCCTCCCCCCTCACCCTGGGCGGACGAGGTCCTGGTGGATGGCAGTGGGGTCAGTTTGGTGTGTTCTACCGCCTTATCGATGTGGCGTTTTTCGAGTAAGGCCGCAGAGGGCCTTGTCTCAGGCCCTATTCACCCCCTTCACAGCAACAGCCTTTCCTCTCAGAGAAAGGCTGTTGCTGTGAAGGGGGTGAAAGACACGATCATCAGGGTGACAAACATTGCCAGGATGAACCACTTGCAGTAGCCCATCACCTGCTCGATGCGCAGGCCGGTTGCTGAGCAGACAGTCAGCAGGACCGAGGCGACTGGAGGGGTCTGCTGGCCAATGCCCAGGTTCAGGCAGACGATCACTCCGAAATGCACCGGATCGATGCCCATTTGCTGACTCAGGGGGAGCAGCATCGGGACCACCACGATGATGGCCGCTGAGGCATGCAGGAACATGCCCAGAAACAGCAGGAAGATGTTGATCAGCAGCATCCGCAGGATGAAGTTATCGGTCAGCCCGCCCAGACTGTTTGCGATTGTCTGCGGCAGTTGCTCATTTGCAAGAAACTGACCCAGAACGGCAGATCCGGCGATGATCATCATCACCACGGATGTCTGGCGCACTGTGGCTGCCCCCAGCGAATAGACCTTCTTCATGTCCAGATCCCTGCGGATTGGCCAGCCATAGATCAATGCGGCAACGACACCCAGAGTAGCGGCTTCGGTCGGGGTGACAAAACCGCCGATCAGACCGCCGACAACCAGCACCGGGATCAGCAATGGAACAAGAGCGCCATAAAAGGCGGTTCCCAAACGGGCGACCTCAAACCGCTCGTCAACGGGATGGCCCTCTTTGCGGGCAAAGATGTAACTGGTGATCATAAAGGCGCTGCCAAGAAGCAGGCCCGGAATGATCCCGGCAAGAAACAGGTCCTTGATTGACGTGTTGGTGGTCACGCCATAGAGCACCATCGGGATCGAGGGTGGAATGATGATCCCCAGGGTGGCGCTGGTGGCCGTGACGGCTGCGGAAAAGGTGCGGGGGTAACCCTGCTTTTCCATCGACGGCACAAAGATTTTCGACATAACAGCGGCATCGGCAACAGCGGAGCCTGACATTTCGGCCATGAACATCGAGGTGACGACATTCACATGCGCCAGCCCGCCGCGCATCCAGCCGACGAGGGCGCGCGCCAGTCCGATGATCCTGTCAGAGATCGATGTGGCTCCCATCAGCTCGCCCATGAAGATGAAGAGCGGAATGGCCAGCAGGACCACCTTGTTAACGCCTGAGAAGAGCTGGATCGGCGCCATGATCAGGTCGATCCCTGAAAAGGCCATGGCAATCGCGGCAGAGATCATCAGGGCAAAGCCAATAGGCATGCCGAAACAGATCAGGCAGAGAAGAACGAGTACAACAAGCCACGCCATCAGAGGTCTTCCTTTTGGATCAGAAACCGCTTCACGGCTGCAATGGTCAGGAGAACCGCTGCGATTGGCAGGATCAGCATGAACCATCCTTGAGCAATTTCCGCGGTTTCAATCTCGGTGGCACCGGACACCTGGATCATGCGGATGGACTGCCAGAACAGCAGCACCAGAAAGCCGGAAATCAGAACCGTGTTGACACCCTGAACAAGCAGACGCCCCTTGCGCGGCAGGGACTGAACGAAGAGGTCAAAGGCAATATGCCCGTCCTTGCGCATGGCGAGATATGCGCCGAGAAAGGCCACCCAGACCAGCAGAAGGCCGGGCACCTCATCCGCCGTCACCACGATGCTGCCAAGGGCATCACGGATGGCGAAGTAAGCGGGGCGAAAGCTTTCGTGGTCTTTCGCCCAGTTCCTGAACAGGCCCAGAACCAGATAGCGGTTCAGGACATTCAGGAAGATGAATGCCGAGGACACCATGAAGGTGAAAACTGCAAGGGCCTCGGCAATTCTGTCGATGAGACGCAACATCAGTTGCCCGCTGCTGCACGGACGATGGCGAGATACTCGTCGCCCTGGCTTTCAACATAGGTGTCATAGCTTGCCGCCGTTGCTGCCTGGAAGGCAGGCAGTTTGACATTGTTGATTGTCAGCTTGTCCTTCATTTCTTCGAAATATCTGGTCTCAAGTGCTGCCGATGTCTCATATGCCTGATCGGTGATTGCCCGGCCTACTTCGGAGAACACGGCGCGCTGCTCGTCTGTCAGGCTGCTCATGAAAGCCTGGGACGCCAGCAGGAACGACGGGGTGTAGACGTGGCTGGTCAGCGACAGATGTGTTGCGACCTCAAAATGTTTCTGCTCGTAGAAGCCATAAGTGGCCGCCTCTGCCCCGTCGACCACTCCGGACTGAAGGGCTGTAAAGGTTTCACCCCAGGAGACTTTCTGCGGTGTTGCCCCCATCTGCTGGAACACACCCTGACGGAATTTTCCGCCGGAGATGCGGATCTTCAGGCCTTCCAGATCAAAGGGCTCGTCGACAGCGCGCCTGGTGTTGATCACGTGACGGAAGCCGTTTTCGTAGACACCGATGACATGGACATTGCCCACGTCTTCAATCCGCTTCCGGACGGCGTCTTCGAGACCGGCTGCCATGGCACGGCGGACATGGTCACGATCAGAAAACAGCCACGGCAGATCGAACAGGCCGAGTTTCTTGTCGAGCTTCATGACGCCCGAGGCCACATTGATCATCTCAATAGAGCCAGCCTGAACGTTGGTCATCAGGTCCTTTTCTTTGCCAAGCTGGCCGCCGGGAAAGAGTTTGAACGCGAACTGGCCCGGCAGACGTTTTTCGATCTCGGCGGCGAAGAGTTCTGACTGCGCATGCAACGGCGAGAACTGCGACACATGGCTGGCAATACGCACTTCGCGCGGCTCAGCAAGCACAGAAGTAGCGGCGCCGGCCGCGAGTATCGCGGCGGCTGTCAGTTTCATTGCGAATTTCATGGGGTCCTCCCTGTGATCCGCCTCAGCGGATTTCTGTGTAATAGGTAAACTGGTCTGCGCGACCTCGCGAGCGGCGCCATTCGATTGGTCTGTTGTCGTAGCCCTTGGCGATCCGGTCGATAACGATAATGGGTGTGCCCGCGTCCACACGAAGGAGCCGGGCAATCTCAGGGCTGGCGGCCTCGACCGTCAGGGTTTCTTCAGCCCGGGCAACACGCTTGCCGCATGTGGCATCGTAGACGGGATAGAGCAGCGCCCCGATGTCCTCTGCAGGCATGTCCGCAAACGCTTCAAAAGGCTCGTGTTCAAGCCAGATTTCTTCAGCAACCGCGGGCGTCCCCTCATGCAGACGCAGGCGAGACATAGAGATACCGGGCGTTCCCTCGGAGACTTCCAGGGCTGCTGAGACATGCCCGGGAATGGGTTCAACCTCGCGCCGCAGGATGCGGCTTTCGGGAATCCGGAATTCTCCATCCGCCCCGCGAAAGCGGAAGAACCGGAACAGGGACGTATCAAAACTCGGACGCCGCACAAAGGTGCCCTTGCCCTGGAACCGCTCAAAAACACCCTCTGTCACAAGAACGTCCAGCGCCTTGCGCACTGTTCCCGGCGCAAGCCCGTATTCATCAGACAGAAAATTCTCTGACGGCGCACGGTCTCCCGGCTTCAGCTCCCCATCAATCACAGCCTGACGCATGGTGTCGGCCAGTCGTTGATAGATCGGAATGCGACCGTCTCCGGAAAGAGCAAGCTTGGACATTCGTGTGTTCCTCCTTGACACCTATACTTCTATATAGAACTATATATGTCAAGGAGTGCCTGATGACTTTGACCGGAGCGAACACTTTGATGGGCCTGCCAACAGGCCAGTATGACGGCCATTGCCATGTATTCCGTGCGGACTTGCCGATGGCTGAGGACAGGCGTTACACACCGGACTATGACGCGAAGCCTGAAGAATTATGCAGTCTTCTCAAAGCGTTCAATCTTGATGGTGCCTTGATGGTCCAACCCAGCTTTCTTGGAGCAGACAACAGCTATCTGCTGCAGGTGCTTGCAGACTATGCCTCGAATGACACGGTCACATTCAAAGGTGTGGCCGTTCTTGACCCCGCGATGCCGGTGGATAGCGGTTGGCTGCGGGAACTCGATGAAAGAGGCATTGTTGGTGTTCGGCTGAACCTCCTGCGTAAGGCCCCCGCATTCGATTACGAAACCTGGCGCCAGACACTGGCCGCAGTCGAAAAGATGGGCTGGCACATCGAACTGCACAGCGAGGCAGAGCATCTTCCGCAGCTTCTTCCCCAATTGACGCGTCACCATGCAAAGGTTGTGGTCGACCACTTCGGACTGGTCGGAGACATCAATGGAAGTTCAGGGCTGAGGGCCATTCTGGACCAGCCGGAAGACCGGCTCTGGATAAAGGTTTCAGGCGCCTACCGCATTCATCCCGATGCAGACAGGTCGGCCGATGCAGACACCATGGCCCCGCTCCGGCATATATACTCTGAACACTTCGGCGAAAACCGCCTCATATGGGGCAGCGACTGGCCCTTCACGCAATTTGAAGATCGAATGTCCTACTGCCTGGCCCGCTCCGTCGCTCTGCAAAGCGGACATTCGATGAAGGCCGGTTAGAGGGTGGCTGTGGGTGGGGCGTGGGAGTTTGTTGCCTAAGGCGCGAATACTTAGATATGATCGCAACCAAATACAGGCTCTTTTAAATACAATGCCGATAACTAAGAAAACCTCTAAAAATATGCCGCGTGCTTCCGAAGTGGAGATGCAATAACTTTCGCAAATTTGTTGGTTTGGGCGCAATTTCTGGAAAATGGAGACACTTGACCACTACAGTCGCTAAATACGCTGAATGCTGATAAGCTTTGCATAGAATACTCATGGAAGGCTGCTATGATTGACGACAAAAAGAACCAAGCATCTCAATTCAGATTAGAACGAGCCTTCGAAGATCTCACAGCAATATTTGGATCTTCAAGTGTCCCAGATGCATCTTTACCTGAGGTGCTTTTGGTTTTTGACACTAACGTTCTTCTCCTTCCGTATACAATACGAAAAGATAACCTGCCAAAGCTTCAGAGTTTTTAAGAAAAAATACTAAGTGAAAACAGGTTGTATCTACCTGCGCGAGTAGCTCGAGAGTTTATCAGCAATAGAGATAAAAAATTGGCAGACTTGCTGAAAACACTTGGCGACGTTAAGTCGAGAATAAACATTGGTGATCCACGATTATCGCCAATCCTAGAGGGCGTTAATGGCAGTAAGGATTTATCAGCTGCGAGTGACGAATTAAGAAAAGCTAAGCAGAAATATGTGGCTGCTGTTAGTCTACTTGAAAACAGTGTGCGCTCATGGAGTGGAGATGATCCAGTTACGCAAATTTATTCTAAAGTGTTTGATGAAAAGAATATCATCTCCCCACCTGATGCCGAAAGTGAATTAGTAGAGGAGTGGGATTTGAGAAGGGCTAACTCAGTTCCTCCAGGATATAAAGATGGAGCAAAAGAAGATACAGGGATAGGGGATTTTCTGATTTGGAAATCCATTCTGCATTTAGGTGCTGAGCTGAAACGGGACTTAATTTTCGTTACTGGTGATGAGAAAGCAGACTGGTTTGTCAGATCAAACGGAGGAGGTGCATATCCAAGACCAGAACTTATAGCTGAGTACAAAAAATTCTCTGGCGGGAAGAATTTTCGCCTAGCAAGCCTTCACGATATTCTACTTGAAATGGAGGTGTCGAAAGACTTCGCGAGCGAAGTTGAGCGAGCGGAAGATGACGCTAATAACACCTTTCGCTTGTTTATTCATGCTCCATCAGCCGATGCTATTCGCAATCTAAAAACAACAGCTTTGATAAAGGGTAAGTATGAAGGTCAGTATGAAACTCTAACTTTCATATTGCCATATGGTGGAACGGAAATTTCAATTTATGATCAAGGAAGTCTATTCAAGTTTCAAGTCTCGGAAGCTGGGCACAATTCTCTTTGGGTTTATCCGAATTCTACCTATCAGTTTTTCTTTGTAGGGCATCCAGCAACTGGTCAGCCGCGAGATATTAAAGACGAGCCAAGTCAGCACGCGGCATTTAGAATTGAGAAAGATCAACGGCTGTTTGTTCGAAGTAAGGACAACGCCATTCTTGGCGTACGACTGAATACAGCTAATGTGCCTAAATTCGATGAAAACTTCGTCATTTCCTTTGCCGGGGCCATCTTTAAGGGAGATGATAGCTAGCGATTTCTGGTAGGAATGGACCAATGGCAGCTTTGGCGATTTACGATGTGGCATGCTGACCTTAGAGGGAATGTCCACAAAGGCCCGCTTGCAGCCATCAGCCACCCACAGATAGGGCATCGGAATACGGGCTGTGGCTATAGGCATGCCTTCGCTGCTTTTTTGGGCACGAAGTGACAGTGTGGTTCCGGAAAATTGCCAGGCTTTTGGGGGAGTAAAAGCACGCGCAGAAGCGCACTGTTCAAGCACCATTGCCAGTTCAGGTTAGAGGTCTGGTGCTTTGATGCTCAAGCAGGGATTGCACCTGGATTACTTGCTGCTGGAGAGGGCACTGGACCCTCCCCTCACCCCGGGCGGACGAGGTCCTGGTGGAAGGCGGCCAGGGCCAGTTTGGTGTGCTCGACAGCCGCGTCGATGTCGCGTTTTTCGATAGAACCGCAGAGGGCCTTGTTGCGGGCGATTGCGGTGCGGATCTGGCCGGGGGCGCTGGACTGGTGGCGCAGCTTGGCCCAGTTGGCGTTGGCCGCTGCATAGAGCACGATCTTATAGGCGGCCAGCAGCAGCGGATTGTTGGTGCAGGTGGCCAGGTGCAGGCGCAGGCGGTTGTCGCATTCGGCAAAGGCGACGCCATCCACGGTGATTTGCTCCATTTCCTGCATCAGCGCGTTCATCTGGCTGATATTGCGGCTGGTCATGTTGAGCACTGCCAGGCGGATGATTTCCGGCTCGACAATGGAGCGCAGCACGCCAAGCTCAAGCGGGCTTGTGGTGTCAGCCAGTTCAGCCAACTGCAGGATGCCGGGATCGTTGCTGTCATCTGATGCCGGTTCCGGCGTCTTGTAACGCACGAAGGAGCCGCTGCCCTGGCGACGCTCGATCACATCATAATGCTCAAGCAGAGATAGCGCCTGCCGAACGGTCGACCGCGGCACGTCATTATCCTGGGCAAAATCCCGTTCTGTGGGCAGGCGTGAGCCGAAGACAAACTCTCCGGACAGGATGTTGTTGAAAATCCGATCCGCCAGGCCGCGGGCACGGTTGGTTACGGCCAGCGTCATGCGCTCTGAAGTGGTCCAAGGCGGGGGTGTCTTTACATCCATGATTGCTAAAGAATCTATTTCAAACCGTCGGGATAATCAATCGCCCTGCCCGACATCCGCTGATTGAGTGGCGGAGGCTGCGGACAGCACTTTCCTGCGGTTTGCACTATAGAGTTTCGGGATTGCGGTCAAGCAGGAAGCCGCCCGCAACCCCTTTCTGTCACTCAGCAGCCGTGGTCATGTCGGTCTGCAGGTAGGATTCAAGAGAATCATCCAGCGCATGCACCCAGTCTGTGTGATGTTTGGGGGCTCTGGTCCCGGTCATCGGCGACACATAGCTGTTGTCGCGGAAGGTCATGATGCCCGCCTTCTTGTGTTTCTTCCATTCAAAGAAGGCCTTGTTGGATGCATCCACGTCGAAGCTCGGGTAATCGGTCTCGGCAATCAGCTCCCGGACATAATTGCCCTGGTACTCAATCGCGCCGTAATCATCGGCCACTGCATCTTCTGCTGCAATGCGCGCGTCTGCGTCGGCCCGGCGGGCATCCGCATCCTGCGGCACGTCGATGCGGTCAAGGATGATGTCCCGCACATACCAGGCCTGGGCGTCGAACATGTTGAACGTGTACCACTGGTCCTGCATGCCCAGATAGAACAGCTTGGGATTATCGGCCCAGACCACACCCTTGTAGAGATCGCAGACCGCCAGACGGTTGGCCGTGCGCAGCTTGATCCTGTCTTCAAGGAAGGGGAAGACATGCTGATAGCCGGTGCACAGAATAATGGCGTCGATTTCTTTGGCTGTGCCATCCTTGAAATAGGCCGTGTTGCGGTCCACCCGCTCCAGCAGCGGGACTTCCTGCCAGTTGTCCGGCCAGTCAAAGCCCATGGGTGCGGTGCGGTGGCTGACTGTCATCGACTTGCAGCCGTATTTCCAGCACTGGGAGCCGATATCCTCGGCTGAATAGCTGGTGCCGATGATCAGGATATTCTTGTCCTTGAACTCGCGCGCATCGCGGAAGTCATGGGCATGCAGCACCCGGCCGTTGAAGTGCTCGAAACCTTCGAAATAAGGGACATTCGGTACGGAGAAATGGCCGCTTGCCACAATCACGTGGTCGAACAGCTCGTCATTCTCACGGTCATTGACCAGATCGTGGGACACAACACGGAACTGGCCGCTGTCCTCCTGATATTCCACCCGGCGGACCGGGGTCTTGAAACGGATCCAGTCGCGCACACCGGCCCGCTCGACGCGGCCCTTGATGTAATCCCAGAGAACCGCGCGGGGCGGATAGGACGCAATTGGTTTGCCGAAATGCTCCTCAAAGGTGTAATCGGCAAATTCCAGCCCCTCCTTCGGGCCGTTGGACCAGAGATAGCGATACATGCTGCAATGGACAGGCTCGCCATGCTCATCCAGTCCCGTGCGCCAGGTATAGTTCCAGAGGCCGCCCCAGTCGGACTGCTTTTCAAAGCAGACGATTTCCGGAATTTCGGCACCTTTCTGCCGTGCAGACTGGAATGCCCGGAGCTGGGCAAGGCCGGATGGCCCGGCACCGATAATCGCGACTCTCTTTGTCATGGTGGTTCCTTCCCTTTTCAGTGTCGTTGATTGGTTTCTGTGGTTTGCAGCAAGCCTAATCAAAGCCAACCATTATGCAAACAATAATGAACCAATTGAGGCTATTTGTAGCCAAGAAATATTCATTTAGCTATAAATTTATCACTATTAGGACAAAAAATTGTCGAAATCCGTTGCAAAATGGTCGTATCTGAGTATTCTTCCCGATGGGAGAGAGAAACGAGTGACTAATTGGTTTCTAATTGGTCTAAATCGGCATCGCAAGGGTTCATCCACAAGAACCCATATGGGAGGAAGGGAATGATCAGACATGTCTTCACCGGTCGCTTCAACAGGCGATCCTTCATCAAGGCATCCGCGTCTCTGGCCGGACTGGCCGCATTGAACACATCCACATCCGGTCTGGCGCTCGCCGCAGACAAGGTGGTGAAAATCGGCTTTCTGGCCCCCCTCACGGGCGCTGTGGCTGCCTGGGGCAAGCCAGGGCTGGACGGTTGCCAGATCTGGGCCGAACGGGTGAATGCCGCAGGTGGTATTTCCATTGGCGGCGAAGGGCACAAGGTCGAATTTGTCGCCTATGACAATGAATATGACCCGGCCAAGGCCCGGACCGGGGCCACCAAGCTCATCCGTGAGGACGGGGTCAAGTTTATCATGATGCTGGGCGGTGATACCTGGCCGGGTGTCGAACCGGTCGCCGATCGCACCGGCATGCTGTTTTCCACCCTGTTGCCGTCGGATCTCAGCCCCGATACCAACACGCTGATTGCCCCGGCAGAAGTGCACCCGATCTACAATGTCACCGGTGTTGAATGGCTGGCGGAAAACAGGCCGGACCTGAAAACCGCTGTGATGTGCGCGCAGGATGATGCGCTGGGCCTGCCGTCTGTCGCCACCTATCTGGCCGCCTTTGAGGCTGCCGGCATTGAGATGCTGGATGAACCGCTGCTGTTTGATCCGGCCACAACGGATTTCGCTCCGGTTGTGACCAGGCTTCTGTCGAAAAACCCGCAGATCGTCTGCCTGGACACCTGTTATTCCGATTACGTGCATCCGATTGTCGAGCAATTGTTCCAGCAGGGTTACAAGGGCCAGATCATCTCGTGCACGGCAGATTTCTATGACCAGATGATCGCCAAGACATCGAAGGAATTCATGGAGGGCTTTATCTTCCAGTTCCCGGATTTCGATGACCCGGCACTGAACGGTCACGGGGTCAACTTTGACGACCCGAACGGCTTCTATGCTGAATATAACAAGCGCCATCCGGGTGAATGGGGTGCCGTGAGTTGGGAATATGCGTCCATTATGGATCTGTGGAAAGCAGCGGCTGAAAAGGCCGGTTCTGTTGAGCCTGACGCGGTGCTGAATGCCATGACGGGTAGTGGCAAGGGCAACCATGCCTTTGGCGAGGCCGACTGGTGGGGCAAGGACCTGTTTGGTATCGACAATGCTCTGGTCGGCGACTGGCCCGTGGTTGCCATCGAGAATGGCAAGGCCCGTATCAAGGGGTTCAAGTCCATTCCGGACTGGTATGGCAAGCATGGCGAGCTGCTGAAAAAGCACATGGCCGCCTATAATCAGATGTGGGATCAGCGCACCTGAACAGACAAGACCGGTGCCGGGGCCTTTCGGTGGACCCCGGCGCCCTCCTCCTGCCTGTTGTGAACAATCCGGGTGTTTCTGATGTTTGAACTTCTCGTGCAGACGGGGCTCAACGCCCTTTATGCGGCCAGCTACCTGTCTCTGGTGGCCGTGGGACTGGTGCTTATTTTCGGCGTAATGGGGATTATCAATTTTGCCCATGGCGAGCTGTTCATGCTCGGCGCTTATGCGGTGGTGGCCGTCTATTCCGATTTCCAGCTTCCCTTTGTTCTGGCAGCGGCTGTCGGCCTTGTCTTTGTGGGCTGCCTTGGTCTGGTGATGGAATGGTCGCTGTTCCGGCCGCTCAAGGACAATCCGCTGGGCGGACTGGTGGCGTCCATCGGCTTTCTGATGATTGCCCAGGCGCTTGTCTCCATGGGATTCGGGGTCCGCATGGAACATGTGCCGCCGGTCACTCAGGAGGTGATTGTCTTCTCTGACAAGATCCGCCTGCCCGTACAGCGGCTGACCGTGATTGTGGCCTCTGTGGTGTTTCTGGGACTTTTATGGGCCTTTCTCAAGAAGACCCGGTTTGGCTGGGCCCTGCGGGCCAGCGCCCAGGACCCCGAAGCGGCAGCACTGCAGGGGATTTCTGTCCGCCAAACCGCCCGTATTGCCATGTTCATCGGGGCGGGTCTTGCCGGCATTGCCGGGGCGCTGACTGCGCCGCTTATTTCCGTCAATCCGCATATGGGGCACTCGGTGATTGTTGCTGCTTTCATTGTCATCATCGTGGGTGGGGTCGGCTCGCTTGAAGGGGCGGTTCTGGCCTCTGTGGTCTATGCCATCGTGCATACCTTCGTCACCACCTTCGCCGATGGAGTTCTGGCCGACATTACCGGGCTCCTGTTGATGCTGCTTGTGCTGGTTATCAAACCGACCGGCCTGTTCGGGACTGCTGATCGTGCGTAATCTCACTCTTATCCTGTGCGTCGCTGCTGCCCTGATCGCCTTGCCACATGGCCTCTCGTTCTCGCAGCAGGAAGTGCTGGTGTTTCTCACCATCAATATTCTGCTCGTGGCCTCTTACCGGCTTCTCACCCTGACCGGCGAATGGTCGCTGGGGCATGTGGTCATCATGGGGGTCGGTGCTTATGCATCTGCCCTGCTCAGCAAGAAACTGGGTCTGTTTGTGCCTGTGTCCATGCTGCTTGGCGGTCTGACGGCGGCGCTTGTGGCCTATATCCTCAGCTTCCCGCTGTTCCGCATGAAAGGGTTCTACTTTCTCATCGGCAGCTTTGCCGCAGGCGAAGTCATCCGCCTGTTGTGGAAACGGTTCCGTGAACCGTTTGGCGGTGCCAAGGGGCTGAAGCGTATCGACAGCATGCCGGATTTCGATCTGGGCTTTTATGCCTTCGAATTCTTTGAGCCTGTCAGTTATTACTATTTTGCGCTGCTGGTGGTGGCTGTGTGCCTGTGGGTTATGTGGCGGCTGGAACGCTCGCCCGTCGGGCTGACCTTTCATGCCATTCACTGGCAGGACAAACTGGCGGAGGCCGCCGGCGTCAATGTGCGCGGCTACCGGACACTGGCCTTTGTGGTCGCATCCGGTTTTGCCGGTCTCTCCGGCGCACTGCTGGCCCATTATATCGGCACTATCAATCCCAACAGCTTTGATGTGGAACAGATGGTGTTTGTGTTGACCTGGGCCATTGTCGGCGGCACCGCCACTTTTTACGGCCCCATTCTCGGCTGTATCGTGCTGACCATTCTCAACGAGATCATCCTGCGGGAGCTGGGTTTCGAGCAGGCCCGGCCGGTCATCTATGGCCTGATCCTCATTCTGTCGATCCTGTTCCTGCCCAAGGGTCTTGAAAGCCTGGTCGAAAGGCTCGCGGCCCGGTTCCGGAAAACGCCGGGAAAGCCTGAGCTTGGCACCGCCCCGGACAAGGAGGCAAGAGCATGAGCGAGACCGTGCTTGAAGTGCGCAACCTGAGCAAGCGCTTTGGTGGCCTGACCGCAGTGGACGCATTGAGCTTCTCGGTTGAAAGAGGGTCTATCCATGGCCTGATCGGCCCGAATGGTGCGGGCAAGACCACCACGTTCAATGTGATTTCCGGCTTCTATCAGCCCACGGATGGCGGCGTCTATCTGGCGGGCGAGAAGATTGACGGGCTGAAGATGTATGAAACGGCCCGCCGGGGCCTTATCCGTACCTTCCAGCATTCCACCCTGTTTGCCGAGCTGAGTGTGCTGGAGAATGTGCTTGTGGGCACCCATATGAAGCATCCGCCCAGCATTCTGGGCGCGCTGACCGGCAAGGACCGCCAGGCCAGAGAAGAGGCGCACAGCGAGGCGCTTGAAGCCTTGCGGTTCTTTGATCTTGAACGGCTGAAAGATGAACCGGCGGGGGATCTGCCGCACGGCTTCCAGCGGGCGCTGGGCATGGCGGTGGCGCTCGCGTCAAAGCCCATGGTCATGCTGCTGGATGAGCCTTTCACCGGCATGAACCCCGAAGAGACCGGACGGATGATGGAACTGATGCGCAAGCTGAAGGCGAGCGGCATCACCATTCTGCTGGTGGAGCATGACATGCCTGCCATCATGGGGCTGTGTGACCGGATTACCTGCATGAGTTTCGGCCGGTTTCTGGCCGAAGGCGGACCACAGGAAATCCGTCACCACCCTGCCGTCATTGAGGCCTATCTGGGAGGTGCCCGCCATGTTGCTTGAGATGACCGGCGCATCCGTTTTCTACGGCAATATCCGTGCGATCGAGAATATCAGCCTTACTGTGCCCGAAGGGGGCATTGTCACCATTATTGGCGGCAATGGTGCGGGAAAATCCACCACGCTGCGGGCCATATCCGGCCTGTCGCCGTTGAAGACGGGTGAAATCCGGTTCCGGGGCGAGCGGATTGACACCCTGCCGCCTGAAAAGGTCGTGGCCCGTGGCATTGCCCATGTGCCGGAGGGACGTCGCATCTTTGCCGAACTGACCGTTGAGGAAAATCTGCGCACCGGTGCCTTTCTCCGCAAGGATTATCAGGCTGTCGAGGATGATCTGGGCAAGGTGTTCGACCGCTTCCCGCGCCTGAAGGAACGGCGCTGGCAGATGGCCAAGACCATGTCCGGCGGAGAACAGCAGATGCTGGCCATCGGTCGGGCTCTGATGACCGACCCGAAGCTGCTTCTGATGGATGAGCCGTCCATGGGGCTGGCTCCGGTGATTGTCGAGGAGATCGCCCGGATTATTGAGGATATCAATGCCCAGGGTGTGCCGGTGGTGCTGGTCGAGCAGAATGCCGAGCTGGCACTGGAGCTGGCGGACTATGCCTATGTGCTTGACACCGGGTCATTGTCTCTGGAGGGTAACGCAAGGGAGCTACACAACGATGATCATGTCCGTGCTGCATATCTCGGGATTTAGGGGTAATGACCTGCCTATGCGCGCGGCCCTGGCTGCGGGCTGGTCGCGGGCGGATCTCTGGTGGGAACGGCTGCAGGAAGAGGGGTTGGCCCTGGTAGGCGACAACCGCCTTACGGCTGCCCGGAGCCGTTTTCTGGCGGCCCGGCTTCTGGCGACGCTCGCCTTTGATGAGGGTGACCCGCGCCTGTCTGCCAGTCTTGCCTGTCTGGCGCGGCTGAGCCAGAAAAAGGGCCGCATGGACGCCGCCCGTCGCCAGTATAACAAGGCGCTTGTTCGCTGGCCTCTGGCTGAAGATGCCGTGTCAGGACTGCAGATCAAACCCCGCGCCCGCAGCTCGCTGTTTCACCTTCGCATGGAAGCCCGCCACTGGGACACCTATAGCGACACCATGCGCAAGCGGCTGGCCGGCTTTGTCTGCGAAACGGAACTGGCCATTGTCGACCTCTCCCGCAACCAGCCCCCACGCCACCGCCTCGCCTCCCGCTGGCAGGCCGAAAAACCCCCGGTCTTTGACGACACAAGAAAACTCCTGGGTGCCTGCCTGCTGGTGCTGGAGGAGTGAGCCGGTTACCTGATGGCAGGTCTAATAACGTCCGGCCACCGTCGTTCGTAAAGAGGGCGGCAGAATGATCCCAGATTTCGGGGAATGAAGAGACAAGCGAAATTCTCCAAAGATTGAGCCAGGAGGAATATCTTCATTGCACAAGTTAAATTTTGTTCGAAATTTGTGCAGCGCTCAATGATTTGTTTACCAATAAACCTAATGGTTGTGTGGGGCATGGTTTTATGGATTCGGGTTGAATACCTGGATCCGAATATATGGATATGAACCATGAATTTGACAGTCAGACTTGTACTCAGTTTCGGAGTTATGCTCAGCCTTCTCATTGGAACTGTGGGCTTCAGCATTCTTCAGATCAACGGCGTCAACG